>CAZVDC010000082.1:0-1580 GCA_964625995.1 uncultured Candidatus Saccharibacteria bacterium | reverse complement strand
AATTAGGTCATTTTAGAATTATAAAAGAAGAATCAAGTTCTGCTGGCGTAAGAAGGATTAAGGCAATATTAGAAGAATAATGTAACGAGGAAAGACCTCGTTACATTAAGCACCAAGAACCAAACACCAAAAACCAAACAAACAATGTCTAATTAACCTAATTAAATCCTAATGTCTAATTTCCAATTTCCATTACTAATTTCCAGAGTGAAAAGATTTTGTTACGATGCCTCGTAACAAATTAAAAATAAATAACCGCCGGTTTTTTTCGGCGGTTTTATATATCATTCAACTTACTTCTTTTTCTTAGTTTTTTTGATTTTCTTGGTTTTTGTAGTGGTTCTTGTTCTGGTGGTTTTTTTTACAATCCTTGATTTGGTTCTTGAAATTAAAGAAGGAGAACTAATAGAAGATTTACTCTGAGGAGGTTTTTGTTTTATTATTCTGTTCTTTTGAAGTTTTTGGTAAATGCTTTTATTTAAAACTCTTTGCGGGTTAGGATTTTCTTTAATTTGGTTTAAGTTAATTCTAAAACGAGACGGCCTTTTTACAAGTTCATTTTTGCTTATCACAACTTTGCTTATATCTCTTCGGCTTAACTGGTCTTTTCTTATTATTCGCCAAGCCCTTGAAGGTGATTGGTAAAAATCATAAAAATGATAATAATAAGAGTAATCATACCACCGAGGGCACCAAGCAATATAAGAATCCCACCAATACCAGTAAACCCAAGCAGGACCCCAATAAAAAGGATTGGGAATCCAATACCATCCTAACTTCGGATGCCATTGCCATCTCCCATAATGAAAGACTAGCCAACCAAATGGTTCATAACTTATCCAAGTCCAACCCCAATATGGATACCAAACCCATCTTCCATAAAGATAAGGACTCCAGTCAGGAGAAACATTAGGAAACCAAATAGCGCCATAGAAAGGATGATATCCCCAGCTTCCGTAAAACTCTAATTTTTCTTGTAATGATTGATTAATTTGTTCTAATCGTTCTCTAACAAAATTATCAAACCTGTCTTCATTTCTTAAGCAAGAATGGAAGACCAAAAAGCTATCTTTTAGCCTTATTTTATAAATTCCCGCTTCAAATAATGAGATTTTTTCTTTTGCAGTCACTATTTCTATATTTCTTTGTCCTGTTTTAATATAAATCTCGCCATAGTTTATAGATATTTCTACCAGGCTTGTATTAAAGAAATTAACAACCACCTCCGAATTATAATTAAGCCAGAGAAAACCGTTTCTATCTAAACCAACTTCAACCCTTCCTTCATTTGTTGTTTTAATAACATCTCCCTCAACAACGGGTAGGTTTATTTCTGCCTTTTCTTGGTTAATGTAAACATCTCCATCAATATAGTTTACCCAAAGTGGTTCAGAAAATATTTCTTTTTCTTGCCTTTCTAGTCCAGTAAGGTCAATCGTTCGACAATTTTGGATAGAACCAATTAATAAAGCTATCAGAAGAATAACTCCTATTCTTTTTAACATCGCCTCCTCCTTTTATTCTTTTTTAAAGAACAAACTTTGCTCGGAAAAGTAAGTTTATTTTACTAATATACACAT
>CAZVDC010000081.1:0-1580 GCA_964625995.1 uncultured Candidatus Saccharibacteria bacterium | reverse complement strand
TTGCCACTTGTCTTTATTATAATAATTACAATTTGTGACCTTTGAAATTTTAACATAATTCCAGATTATATTTTAACACAAAAAACTTCTGCTAAATAGTTTAAAGTTATCCACAACAGCAATTAACTGCTACCTCTATTTAGTTTATAATTAAAATAAGTTTAATTAATTGTAATAACAAGAAATAGGTCTGATTTTTATAAAGACCTATCTCTCAAAAATATGAAAAAGAATCTGTGCATAGTTATCATTGCTATTCTTGTAATCATCATAGGAATAAGCTGTTATTTTTTTGGTTTTTATATGGGTAAAAAATCAATGAAAAATACTGTTGCTCAATACAAAGAAATTATTAATTATTATTTACCCGAACCCAAAGAAGTTTTTGGTCTAGGTGGAAAAATTAAAACTATTAATGACAATGTTATAGAAATAGAAACCACTATCCAAGATCCTTATACTTTACCTAAAAACTGGAAAACAAAAACAGTAAAAATAATTGTAACTGATAATACAAACCTTTATTATTTTGACCCTGCATCTGCAGAAAAAATATCTATTAGCTTATCCGACCTTGGCCCAGGCAAGGAAATTTATGCTGGTTCAAATGAAAACATTAAAGACAAAGAAGAGTTTAAAGCTACTTATATTGAACTAATCAATCAAGAAGCTACTGGTTTAGAAGTTCCCGAAGAATAATCAAAAGCTTGATAAAAATTTGATAGGTTTGGCTAAATAAAATGGTCAGGGTGTTCTGACCATTTTATTTGTTTTTCTGCTTATGAATTCTATTGGCAAAAATATTAAAAACTTTCTCTTGGATATATTTTTCCCAAAATCTTGCCTTGGTTGCAAAAAACCAGGCACTTATTTGTGCAATAATTGTCTAAATAAAATAGAAATAGAAAATGAACCTATTTGCTTTTTCTGTCAAAGACCTATACCTTCCAGCTCTATTTGTCTTCCTTGTCAGAAAAAATATTATTTAAACAAATTAATTTGGGCTGTTTCTTATTCTAATCCTTTGATTAAAAAAATAATTAAAATTTTTAAATATCATTATGTAAAAGAATTATATCTGCCCCTTGCCCAACTACTTATCAAAACTTTATCTTCTAAAGAATTATTTTTATCAGAAGAAACTATAATTACCCCCATTCCTCTTCACCAACGGCGCCTTCGAGAACGAGAGTTTAATCAATCAGAGCTTTTAGCTAAAGAAGTGGCTAACCATTACTCTTTCTTATTTTTTAATGTCCTTTCTAGAAAGAAATATACCCGCCCTCAAGCAAAAATTAAAGAACATAAAACAAGAAAAAATTCTCTAAAAGATGTTTTTGAAATAAGTCAAGAATTTATTGAGATCTGTCTAGAATCTAAACAAAATTTATTAAAGGACCGAAAAATAATTTTGGTTGACGATGTAGCTACTACTGGTGCTACCCTAGTCGAAGCTGCCAAAACTTTAAAAAAAGCAGGTGCAAAAGAAGTTTGGGCTCTCGTGATTGCAAAAGGATAAAAAATGAAGTTACTCTAAATTAACCTAATTGACCTAATTATTCTAATTAACCTAATCAATT
>CAZVDC010000080.1:0-1625 GCA_964625995.1 uncultured Candidatus Saccharibacteria bacterium | reverse complement strand
GTGTAGCCCAATATTAAAACCGGGGTATCTATCCCGGCTTTTCTTAATCTAACTCCTTCATCAATTGAATCAACCCCTATCCAATCTACTCCAGAGTTTACAGCTATTTTGGCTACCTCAATTAATCCATGTCCATAAGCATTAGCTTTAACTACGGCCATTAACTTAACCCTTGGACCAATTAGTTTTTTTACCTGGTAAATATTGTTTTGGAGAGCTTTTTTGCTTATCTCAACCCAGGTTTTATACATAAAAAGGTTTAAATGTAACGAGGAAAGACCTCGTTACATTTAATGAATTTTATTATCAGACAACTATTTTATCACCTTGATTTTTAAATACTTTTGTAGTGCTGCAGGAACCTTAACTGAACCGTCTTTCTGTTGGTAATTTTCAATAATAGCAATTATGGTCCTGCCAATGGCGAAAGCAGTACCGTTAACAGTATGGACAAGTTTTGTTTCTTGTTTCTTGTTTTTTGTTTCTTTATATCTAATATTCAATCTTCTCGCCTGAAAATCAGTACAATTAGAGGTCGAATGAGTTTCTCGATATTCGTTCTGGCCCGGCATCCAAGACTCTAAATCATAACTAGAAGCAGAAGGAAAGGATAGGTCGCCAGTACAAACTTGGACTATCCGATAAGGAATTTTAAGAAGTTTCATCAGTTTCTCTTCTAGAGAAAGAAAAAATCTATGTTCCTTAATTGAATCATCTGGCTTGCAAAAACTAAACATTTCTACTTTGTCAAATTGATGAACGCGCATAATTCCTTTAGTATCCCTTCCATAAGAACCGGCTTCTCGTCTAAAGCAAGTAGAGAAACCAATATATCTCCGAGGTAAATCTTTTTCTTGAAAAATTTCATCAGCATGCATTGCTCCAATTGACTGCTCAGCAGTGCCAACTAAATATAAATCATCTTTTGGAAGATAGTAGGCCTCTTCTTTTCCTAATTGTTCTAAATAACCCATTCCTCGAGCCATTTCTGCTTTTATCATTACTGGCGGCACTACTGGAATAAACCCTTCCTTTATTAAAACATCAAAAGCTAACTTAATTAAAGCAAATTCTAAAAGCACTGCCCCACCTTTTAAATAACCAAAGCGGCTGCCTGCAACCTTTGCCGCTCTTTTTACGTCAATAATATCTAATTTTTCAGCAATTTCTAGATAATTCTTTGGTTTAAAACCAAATTTTGGCTTTTTCCCAACTATTCTAATAACAATATTATCTTTATCGCTTTTTCCAACAGGAACATCATCCAGGGGTAAATTAGGAAGTTCTAACATCAATTGATTAAATTCAGCCTCAATTCTTTCTAACTCCGGTTCTATCTTTTTAATCTTATTCTTAATTTCCTTTGCTTTCTCTCTGTCATTAGCGCCTAATTTGTTTTTTTCTGCTTTTAAGTTTTCAATTTTTTGAATTAATTCCCTTCTTTTTCTGTCTAACTTAAGAATTTTTTCAATATCAACTTTAACACCTTTTTTTTGGATGCCTTCTTTTACTTTCTCTGGATTTTCGCGGATGAATTTAACATCAAGCATATTAATATTAATAAGATACAAGAACACAAGATACAATAACCAAACAAATTCCAAATTACAATATTCAAATTCTAA
>CAZVDC010000079.1:0-1699 GCA_964625995.1 uncultured Candidatus Saccharibacteria bacterium | reverse complement strand
GTAAAGTAGACCTAAATTGTCATGAGGGCGAATTGCCTTACTTAAAAATCTATACTAATAATTTTATTACAACAACTTCTGTAATCTTTGTTTATAAAAAATTCCATACCAAGATATTTTTGCTATTAAATAGAAATAAATTGGGCTACGTATTATTTACCTTCAAGAACAGATAGATATACTCTTTCAACAGCTTGAACATGCTGTTCTATTGAAAATCTTTGCAAAACTTGCTGTCGTGCTTCAATGCCAATTTTATTTCTTATCCTTTTGTTTTTCAATAGAAATATAATTTTTTGAGCCATTTTGATAGCATCGTTAGGTGGTACTAAAAATCCAGTGTATCCATTCTTAATAATCTCTTTTGGCCCTCCTAAGTTAGTGGCAATTACTGGTTTACTTGCTGCCATTGCTTCAACAATCACCCTACCAAAAGGTTCTGGATGTGTAGATGCATGGACACAAACATCCATTAAATGGAAAAAGTTCCATACGTCATTACGGTGACCGACAAATATTACTTTGTTTTCTATCCCAAGTTTTTTAACTAATTTTAAGAGATATTGTTTAGAACCTTTGCCCTCTAAAGGTTCATCACCTACTATTAATGCTACTGTATTAGGGATTTCTTTAAATACTTCCGTCATCGTTTGTAAAAATACATCATGCCCTTTCCAATAATCTAAACAACCAACTATACCAACAATATTAGCTTCTTCCCATATTGCTAATGAATTTCTTATATCTTTTATTTTCTCTAAAGAAACTTTTTTAAAAGGGTCAAAGTTAATACCCGGATAAATAACTTTGATCTTTGAAGCTGGAATTCCAATTTGTACAAGGCTTTGTTTTATAAAATTTGAAATGGCAATAAATTTTTTTACAGAATTGATTACAATTTTCTTAAAAGGATGAGTTATTATTCCTCCCCAAGGAGTAGCTCTTTGGTGACAAATAATAGGCAGATTCAGAATTCTTCCGGCTATAATTTCATCAAAATTACCAGATACTCCGTTATTAAAATGGAGAAGATTAATATCATTTTTTTTGCAAAATACAGCTAGCTTTACCATAAATCTTAAAAGATTAAGGTAATTCCCTAACAATTGAAATGGTTTAACTGAGATTTTTTTAAAAATAAGAGGATGAATTTGAACATCTTTGATTGTTTTCAGGTAAGGATGAGAATCATATGAAGTGAGAATTAAAAAAGGTTTAAAAACCTTATGGTTTAATCCTTCAAGAAGACTTACAACACTAACTAAAGAACCTCCGAATCCTTTAGCGCCTTCTAATACAGCAATTTTTATCATTTTAATGTCTCCCGAGCTTAAACATGAAGAATCCTAT
The DNA here is from genome assembly GCA_964625995.1 of uncultured Candidatus Saccharibacteria bacterium. GTDB lineage: Bacteria > Patescibacteriota > Minisyncoccia > RBG-13-40-8-A > JAUWHN01 > CAZVDC01. Next base: position 349 of record CAZVDC010000079.1, on the reverse strand, counting down.
AAGTGGTCAAGTCCCAAATTTCCTGTAAAAAGGGTAGGTAAATACATACTCAACATACCCCTTTCAATTCTTGTTTATTTTGAAATCCTTCCCTGATTTCGCGATTATTTCCGCATCCCTTTCATCGGTCTTTTTTACCGACTGTGAGATTATCCTAAACTGAGTGGGGTTGATTATCTTAACCCCATTTGGGAGCAGAGCAATCTATATAAAAAGGCATCCCTTATAAGAAACAGGTTGTGATGTTTTATTAAAAATGCCTAAGCTGACTCTTCCAAGCCCAACTTTTGAATTAATAAAAGTATCAATTATATAATTTTCTTTATGTTGTAATTTTTCAGCCATCTGT
>CAZVDC010000078.1:0-1848 GCA_964625995.1 uncultured Candidatus Saccharibacteria bacterium | reverse complement strand
TTGATTTTTGAATTAAGGTCATAAACTAAACAACAATTGACCTAATTATTCTAATGTCTAATTGACCTAATCAAATCCTAATGCCTAATGCCTAATGTCTAATGTCTATTTATAATTTTGAATTTTTAATTTTTAAATAATTCTTTAATCTCAATAGCTAATTGTGACGAGGTCTTTCCTCGTCACATCATTTATCAGGAACTTTATTTTCTAAATCAAGATAGCTAGCCGAATACTCTCATCATGTTATGTTATCATCACCCCCCATAACTATCTTTTCTCCATCAGGGCTGAAATTAGCTGCTAAAACCTCACCTCCAGCCTGATATTCAAGTAAGAGAAATTCTTCTTCTTTTTTATTTAAATTACCTTCGAGACGGAAAGGATGAAAAAGCCTTTTTATTTTATTGGATAATTCTATTATCTTCTGATAATCCTCAATTGTCTCTTCTTCTTTTGCCATTCTCTCTTGAATTCTTTTAATTTCTTTAGCTAATTCTAAACTTTTCTTCTCTTTTGTTTTTTTTAGAAGATTCAGGTTCTTCAATAAAATCTCTTTGTTCAAAGAACTTTTTCATATTTTATTTACATTTAATAAACACAACGATGTTGAACATCGTAAACAATAGTATTTTATCTACAAAATGCTAAAATAGTTTTTTTGTAAATCTCAAATACCTGAGGAATTGTTTTTATGTCTAACCATTCGTTAGGTGCGTGAGTATTAGCACATCGGCATCCAAAACTATTTATTATGGGAATCTTCAATTTATTAATTACACTCCCCACACTTCCTGCCCCACTGGTTACAAGCGGGATTTTTGTTTTTAATTCCTCTTGGGCAGTTTTCTGCAGTAGTCTTACAAAATTGTTTTTAGGATTAGTTAAAAATGGCGGCTCAGATCGCAAAAACTCTATTTTGTAATTGATATTATTCTTTTTCTTTTTTAGGCCTCTTAGTGCGTTGGATATTTTATCTAAAATTTCTTGCTTGGATTGCGAAGGCAAAAATCTTATATCAATACTTATCTCGCATTCATCGGGAACAATATTTATAGCAACTCCGCCTTTTATCAACGAAACATTAAAAGCTGAACCATATTCAAAAAATGGTTCTTTTTTACTATCCAAATTTAATCTCCTTAAAGTATTAATAATTTCTGCCATTTGATGAATAGCATTATTTCCTTTTTTACTTCTACTACCAGTATGGGCTGACTTGCCCTTGGTTATGATTTTCAACCTTAACCAACCCCTCATTCCTATAGAAATCTCGTCTATGCCCTGATAACCCAAAACGCAAACATCGGCTTTTGGTTTTTGTGTTTTTATAATATCTCGTATCCCACTATATTCTCCGCTCTGTTCATTGGCATCAAAACCTAAAATAAGGTTGCCATTAAAATTAGAATCATCTTGAAGAATCTTTGCTAAATAACAAAAGATAGCTACGCCAATTTTAGAATCAGCCACGCCCCTACCATACATTTTTGAACCCTTGATAATCCCTTCAAATGGCGGGTGTTTCCACTTTGACAAATCACCAATCGCTACAGTATCTAAGCACGATTCTAACCAAATCGTCTTGCCTCTTGGATTTTTGCTAATCTTACAAAAAACAGATGGATGTTCTTTGCTTCCTATTATTTTTGGAGAAAAGCCAAAATCTTTTAATTTTCTAAAAACTAAATCAGCCACCTTCTTTTCAGAATCAATTCCATTTTGCGAAGGTGTTTTTACTAATTGCTTCGTAAAATTAATAATATCAAAATGTATCTTTTCCATCATCTAACCTAAATGAGGTTTAACCTCTTTTAGAAACTAATTATTTTTTAAAATAGCTTTTCT
>CAZVDC010000077.1:0-1888 GCA_964625995.1 uncultured Candidatus Saccharibacteria bacterium | reverse complement strand
GGTATTGAAGCAGCTGCTGGTGTATCAGATGCTAATGAGAGGGTTAATTCACCTTCTGAAACCTCTCCTTCGCCGCCACAAAGGGTTTCGCTAGCAGTGGTGTAGGAATCCCTATCAAATGAGTTGATGATATAAACGCTGTCCCAGTCAAAACCCTGACTGTTGAAACAATCTAATGATTCAACCCATTTTTTGGTTCCTGTATCACCATCTGGATATAGCTTATAAACCTTTGTGTCGTTTACTTCGCGGACTAAGGTAGAGGTTGTATAGTCATCTAATGTTCCATCAGGAACAACTTTTACATTCTCCCATTTGAGGTGACCATACATATTGAAGACGTCTGGGTTCAAGATTAATCTCTTGAACTTCTTGTCGCCAACGATTTTGATAATATAAACATCAAACTCGTCAGCTTCTCTAGCAACGTCTCCGTCAACTAAGGTCACTGCTCGTGCTGGGAGAACCATTGCAACACCAGACAACCAAAGAATAGTTGTTAGTGCTGTAAATATCGATATCGCTTTTTTCATTATTATTAGAAGCGGATATACGCGGATTAATACGCAGATTAACACGGAATGCCGTGTGTTTCTGCGTAATTATCTGCGTTATTCTGCTTCTATTTATTAACGACCTTTTCCCCATCTAATCAAGACCTACCTTGTAACGAGGTCTTTTCACCCTACGGGTGACCACCCGAAGGGTGGCCTCGTTACATGTAACGAGGTCTTTCCTCGTTACATTTATTAGATGGGGAGATTTTTACCACCATCGACCTAAGAGAGAAATCCTCTTTGTCCCTAAAAGTCGACCTTTTAAGAAACAAAGAAAGGATTCTCGGGACAAAAACGAGGTGTCCTCGAGGTTCCACCCCGGTATATTCCGAGGTTCTCTCTTGGTGGTTAAAAATTTCCTTGCCTGTTTTTGTTCGACCATTTTGAATTTAGAATAGGCAAGGAAGAATTTTTTCGACCTTTATTTTTCTTGTAAAGGTTCCTGTTCAGGATTTATGCTTTGGCTTTCTTGTTTTTCTGGCAAGATTTCTGTTGGAGAAATAATTATTGGCTCCTCTGACTCAACTGGCTCTTCTTCAGTTGGCTCTATTTCTGATTCTTTCTGTCTCCCTGAAACATTCTCTTCTGCTAAAATAACAGCCAAAGCATTATCTATTGCTTGAGTAATTTCCTCTTTTTCTGGAGTAAGCTCTTCTGTTTTTTCTGCTATTTTTTCCTTTGCTTTTATTAAAACTTCTGTTGCTTTACTAGTTTTTTCACTCATTACCTTTGCTAATTCATTAGCTTTTTCCGGTTGAGTTCTTTCTACTTGGCTAAGCTGATTTCTGGCATCTATCACCTGAGACTGGAGCTTGTCTATCACCATTGCTATCTTTTCTTTCTTGCCTGTAAAATCATTTGGTGACTCAATTATCTGGCTCAATTCTCTTGCTCTTGTTACTACAAAATCTGCTTCTAGTCCAGGCTTATTTTCTATTGAAGAAAATTTTATTCTTATCTCTTCTATCCCCAACTTCACTGGATAAAGCAAATCACCGGGCAAACTATTCTGAGAAGCTTTAACTGTAAAAAAGCCGCCACCAAAAATTAGGATTACTATTATTAGACTAATCCCTACTGGCTTGAGTAAAGTTTTAGGCATTAAAAAACCCGGTAAGTAATTCCAAGAAAACTTGGTTTTTTTACCGGATTCTATATTTAACAACAAAATACGCCTTTGGCTCTCAAGCCAGTCAGGGTTAGGTTTAATCTCTTTTAATAACCTAATTTTTCTGGTGACAGCGTTGTTTGTCATGTATTAGCCCAAAATCGGGGTTTTTGGGCTTGCATTATATTAAGACGAAAAAAACACCCTTTTGTTACACCCATCA
>CAZVDC010000076.1:0-1944 GCA_964625995.1 uncultured Candidatus Saccharibacteria bacterium | reverse complement strand
AGCCAAGATTGCTCCAGAAAAATACCTTTCTTTATATGAGAAAGGAATTAATGATCCTAATAATAAAGTCAGAAGGGCCACAGCCCAATCTTTAGGCGAATTAGCCAAAACAAGGGACTTTAAGCAACAGAAAAAAATTGAAAAAGTCCTTGAACAAAAGTATCAGCTTACAGAAGAAGAGAAAGTTTATGCTTACCAAGTTATAGCCCATCTCTTAAAAGAAAAGAAAGATTTAGGAGAGTTTAGTCAACAATACTTGCCAAGATATTTAGCTATTAAAAAATTAGCTAGAAAAATCAACAACCAGATAGAAGAATCCAAGAAATGGGAGAATCCAGAAGAGTTTTTTAATAAATATAATTTAGACATTGCCAATCTTCAATTCTTAGATCCAAACTTAGGTAGCCAAGTTCTTAAAAATCATATTGTTAGAGGATTGTCCTTTGCTGAAGCATATATTAATGTTTTCAAACCAGCTTTAGATAATCCAGAAATTGTTCAGTCAATTAAGAAATATATTAAAACCACTAAAAATCTTGATGGTTACAACCTTGCTGACTTATTAGAAATAGCCTCAGCTTACCAGAGCCTAGAAGAAGTTGACTTATTGATAAAAACTATTAATTCTAAAACCAAGAATTTTCAAGAACTAAAATCAAAGCTAAATCAGAATCTTTTGAAAAAAGTAGCTGAAAATTTAAACATTAAAACAAAAATCTCTGAGCAAGAATTATCGCAATGGAAAATTAAATACTTTGGTAATCTAGTTACCAACCAAGAATTAATTGAGAAAGAAGGAGACGAAGATAATTTAGAACTCTATAACCACATCCTAAAAGCAATCCTTGAAAACAGGTTTAAAGAATTTATTAGCGATTTAGACCAAGATGATGAAATTGGCCAAGAAATAGCAGAACACAACAAGGAAGTAGAAAAAGAATTTAAAGAGCATAATATTAACTGGGATAAATGGCTAAATTTTAAAGAGCAGGTAATTATGAGCATTGGCACCAGAAAGAAACAGGAAAGAGAAGCTTTGTTTGAGCAGTTTGAATCTCGTTTCAAGCAATGGCAGGAGGAGGTAAATAAATCAGAACCTCGGCTAAAAGCATCATTAGACAAAGATTTAGCCCGATTAAGTCAAAAGAAGAAAGAATTTGATCCTTCTAAAATTAACCTTAATGATCCTAAATGGATAGAACAATTACTGCCAACCTATGTTAAGAGTTTAAATTACTTAAAAACCAAAGATCCTAATTTTAAATTATCACCAGAAGCAGAGGAGTCTTTTAATCACTTAATTGAAACCATAAAATCTTTAAATCAAAAGCAGGAAAAAGAGAAAACTGCCAAGAAGGAATTTGTTATCAAGCTTTGGGACCGAGACCCTAGAAAGGATATGTTTCAAGGTAATCAGACTCATTGCTGTATAGCAGTAGGAGTTAAGGAGACCCCGCCAGGTGGAGGAATGACCACCATTCATCCAGAAACTATTTTTCAATATTTAATAGATAAAGGAATAAACGTAGCAGAGATAGTTGACCCAGAAACTGGAGATGTAGTAGCCCAAACCTGGCTGTTTGTAACCTTAGACCAGAACAATGAACCGGTATTAGTAGCTGATAATTTTGAGGTTAATAGCCGCTACCCAGCTGGCAATAATGTTAATCGAGGAATCAGAAAATCAATGTTTGAGTTTTTAAAGAGATATGCCCAAGAGTGTAACATAGGAAAGGTGGTTTTAGGTAAAGTCAGCACCAATGATGTGGAAACTAGCGATTTAAAAGTTGTTTCTCTGCCTCATATCGAAAAACTCGGCGGCTATTTTAATGATGATGAATACTATTTAGAAACATTGGGACATACCCAAGCTTTAGAAGTTAAATAGGTTTATGCTTGAGAAGGGGAAATTAATAAAATTTGTGTTTGTAAAAGAATCAAACA
>CAZVDC010000075.1:0-1975 GCA_964625995.1 uncultured Candidatus Saccharibacteria bacterium | reverse complement strand
GGTTAACATTCTGGCCGCCTGGACCAGAGGAGCGGATAAATTTTATTTTAATTTCGTCTTCTGGTATTTTAATCATTTTATTTTCTCCATTGAGAATAATATAATTCTCGATAAAATTTGCCTTTTCTGATTAATTCTTTATGACTACCCTTTTCTACTATTTTACCATTTTTTAAAACTAAAATCCTGTCAGCTTGGGTTACTGTGCTTAAGCGATGGGCAATAATAAATGTAGTTCGGCCCTTAATCAATCTTTTAAGAGCTTCCTGGACTAATTTTTCAGTTTTAGAGTCCAAACTAGAAGTAGCCTCATCCAAGATTAGAATTTTTGGATTTTTTAAAAGGGCGCGGGCAATAGCAATTCTTTGTTTCTGACCAGTAGAAAGCTTAATTCCTCTTTCACCGACTATTTGATTATATTTTTTGGGAAATTTTTCAATGAATTGATGAGCATTAGCAGCCTTAGCTGCTTCTATAATTTCTTTTTCAGTAGCCTGGGGTTTGCTATATTTAATATTGTTTTTAATGGTGTCATTAAAAAGAGTTATTTCTTGAGGAACAATAGCAATTTTTTCTCGAAGAGATGTTAAGTCTAGTTTTGAGATGTCCTGACCATCAATTAAAATTTTTCCTTTATTAGGTTTATAGTAACAGGAAATTAAATCAACTAAAGTTGTTTTTCCAACCCCGCTTTCTCCGACTAAAGCAATTACTTCACCAGCTTTTACTTTAAAACTAAGATTTTGAAGAACAGGTTGATTTTTGTAACCAAAAGTAACATTTTTAAACTCGACTTCACCTTTGATTTTTTTAAGTTTTATTCCTCTTTTCTTTTGATATTCTTCTGGTTTTATTTTTAAGAGATTTATTGTTCTCTTTATTGCAGTCATTCCTCTTTTGATCCAGCGATAGTTTTGAGCTAATTGAGCTAAGGGAGAATAAGAAAGGCTTGCATAGCCAATGAACATTATGAGTTCACCTACTGAGATGATTTTTGCTTGAAGTAAGAAGAGGCTAGCAGTAAAGAGAAGGACAAATCCGAAACTAAAGACTGTTTGTTGCCAGAAGTTTAGATTATTCCAGGCTTTGACAAAAGAATATCTCTGTTTGATGATTTTTTTAGAATCCTTAGTTAACTTTTCAATTTCTCTTGCTTCGCCAGTATTAGACTTGATAATTTCAATGTTTAAAACTGAGTCATAAAGATTTCCATAAAATTTTTCATAAGCTTTGTTTAGCTCGTTATGAAACTTGATAATCGGTCTAGTTTGATAAATAGTGATAAGGATATAAATTATTAAAACTAGAAGTAAAATGATTGCTAATTGCCACTTCACCCAGAACAGAATTCCTAAAGCTACAACAAGAGTTAGAAAATTCGGGATAACTGTAAAACCGATACTTTCAACAATCATTAGAAGAAATTCACTTCCTCGGATTGCTCGTTGAACAATTTCGCCCATTTTTTTCTCTTTGTGGTAAGAGATTGGCAGCCGAAGAAGTCGATCAGTTGTTGTCTTGATTAAATTAAAAGAAGCCTTGGTAGCTAAGTCCGATCCTTTTATATCAGTAAAACGACTTATGGTATTTGAGAGAATAGTAAGTAATAACCAAGTAATTAAAAGACAGAAGATTATTTTTAGATTGGTTCCAGTTGTTACTAAATCAACTAATTTTCCATAAATATAGGGGATAACTCCATTTGTCAATGAACCAATCAGAGCCAGGGCACTCAGAAGGTATATTTTTTTTCGATATTGACCTAGAAATTTTAATATAAGTTTTATTTCTTTTAAAAGCTTCATTGGTATTTTTTACGTTGATTAGAATGATAAATTGCGTTGCTAAATTATACCACACAAGCTAGAAGAAGTCAAATAAAAAAAATATATAATCTAATGTAACGAGGCCACCCTGCGGGTGGTCACTATGTAATGTAACGAGGAAAGACCTCGTTACAACGGTACAAAATCAT
>CAZVDC010000074.1:0-1999 GCA_964625995.1 uncultured Candidatus Saccharibacteria bacterium | reverse complement strand
AAACTAAAAACTTTGACGGTTTTTAGTTTTTTTGTTAGCATAAAAATGTTATGAGTAATTTGGAAGAACTAAGAAAAACTAGGGTTCAAAAAATGAAAAATTTAATCAAGGCCGGAATAAATCCTTATCCGGCTCAAGTTACACGTACCCTTACCAACAAAGAAGCACTGGATGAATTTAGCAAAATAAGTCGAGCAGGAAAAAAGATAACTTTAGTTGGTAGAATCCGGTCCTTAAGAGAACATGGGGGTTCTACTTTTTGTCATATTGAAGACGGGACAGCTCAGATTCAGGTATATCTTAAAAGAGACAGACTCGGCAAAAGGAATTATAAATTGTTTTTAGATAATATTGATATTGGTGATTTTATTGAAGTTAGGGGAGCATTGTTTAAAACCAAAAAAGGAGAGAAGACACTGGAAGTTTTTAAGTGGCGGATTTTAACCAAGGCTCTCTTGCCCTTGCCCGAGGAATGGTATGGATTAAAGGATGTTGAAGAAAGGTTTAGAAAAAGATATCTTGATTTAATTTTAAATAAAGAAATTAAAGAAAAATTTAGAAAAAGGTCAGAGATAATTAGAAAAATTAGAGAATTTTTGGATAAAAACGGGTTTTTAGAAGTAGAAACACCAATCCTTCAGACAATGGCTGGCGGTGCTAAAGCCCGTCCATTTAAAACCCATCTTAATGCCTTGAATATGGATTTATATTTAAGAATTGCTCCAGAGCTTTATTTGAAGCGTCTTTTAATAGGTGGATTTGAAAAAATATATGAACTTGGCCGTAATTTTAGAAACGAAGGAATGGACAGGGAACATAACCCAGAGTTCACTATGTTAGAATTTTACGCTGCTTACTGGGACTATAATCAAATGATGAATTTTACAGAAAAATTGTTAAAATTCTTAGATAGAAAAACATTTAAAAAGAAATTTAAAAAAGTAGAATACAGTAAACTTGTAGGAAGAAAAGATGAAAAAGAAGTATTTAAGAAAATTAAGGAGCCGACTTTTGTAATTAACCACCCAGTGGATATTTCTCCTTTAGCTAAAAAACTTGATGAGAATCCTAAAAAAGTTGCCCGTTTTCAGTTAATAATTAATGGATTTGAAGTTGCTAATGGGTTTTCCGAATTAAACGACCCCATTGACCAAGCAGAAAGGTTCAGAAAACAAGAATTAGAGAGAAAAAAAGGTGACAAAGAAGCTCATCAGTATGATAGAGATTTTATTGAAGCTTTAGAGTATGGTATGCCTCCAGCTGCTGGCATTGGTATTGGCATTGATAGATTAGTGGTTTTGCTTACTAATTCTAAAACTTTACGGGAAGTTATCTTATTTCCCACAATGAAACCCAAAAAGTAATTTAATTTGGAAAATAAATAACTATAGAAATAGCATTATGACGCGGGAAGAGGCTTTAAAATTAGTTAAAGAAAAAATCAAAAACCCAAATCTCATAAAACACTGTTTAGCTGTTGAAGCTTGTATGCGGGCTTTGGCTAAACATTTTAATGAAGACGAAGAAAAATGGGGATTGGCCGGACTTCTCCATGATATTGATTATGAAGAAACAAAAGATAATCCTAACAAGCATTCTTTAATTGGAGCAGAAATGTTGGAAAAACTAGGACTAGACAGAGAAATTTGTGAGGCAGTTAAAACCCACAATGAGGCTCATGGTATTCCACCCGCGAGCTTGATGGCTAAAGCTCTTTATTCAGTTGATCCTTTAACCGGATTAATTGTGGCAGCGGCTTTGGTCTTGCCAAGCAAGAAATTAGCTGATTTAACCGTTAAGAATGTCCTAAACCGATTTAAAGAAAAAGCTTTTGCTCGAGGAGCCAACCGGGAAATTATTAAAAAATGTGAAGATATAAATTTGTCATTGGAAGAATTTGTTAAAATTGGATTGGAAGCTATGCAAAACATAAGCAGTGAATTGGGATTATAATAACCAATAACCAAGAAAAACAAGATACAAAAAACAAGATACAAGA
>CAZVDC010000073.1:0-2208 GCA_964625995.1 uncultured Candidatus Saccharibacteria bacterium | reverse complement strand
CTTTTAATAAAAACAGCAGAAAAAGCAAGAGAAAATGCTTTTTGTCCTTATTCAAAATATAAGGTTGGAGCAGCCTTAATAGCAGAAAACGGAAAGTTTTATACTGGTTGTAATGTTGAATCAGCGATTTATCAGACAACCCATGCCGAGAAAAATGCTATTGATTCTATGGTAGCCGATAGAGGAAGAAGAATTATTAGTCTGTGTTGTGTAGCTAAAAATGGAGGAATTCCCTGTGCTGAGTGTCGTCAATTTATTTGGGAATTTTCTGGTAGGCGTCCGAATCTGAAAATTATTTGCGTTGATTTAGAAAGAAATATTACTATCTTTACAATAGGTGAATTATACCCTTACCCTTTTGGTCCATGGGATCTAGGAATTAATCCAGAGGAATACTGAAATGAAAACATCAAAACCTAAAAAAGAATTAAACTCAAAGGGAATAACAATGCACTTTAGTGTCGGTGCTATAATCCAGTCCAAAGGGAAATACCTATTGATTGATCGTAACACTGAACCCTTAGGCTTTGCAGGAATTGCTGGTCATATTAACGAAGGAGAAAAACCAGAGGAAGCTCTTGCTCGAAAAGTGTTTGAAGAAAGCAGATTGCGGATTAAAACCTTTTCTTTATTATTTGAAGAAGAAGTAGAATGGAATTGGTGTAGGGCAGGTGTAACATCTCATTATTGGTATGTTTATCAATGCGAAGTTGAAGGAGAACCCCAGAACAATCCCGAGGCATCAAAATCTATTGGTTGGTATACTCCAGAACAAATAAAAAAACTCAAACTTGAACCAGTATGGAGGTACTGGTTTGAAAAGTTGGGTGTAATATAATTAAATTAAGTTTGCGGTGTAAAAGCCCGAAGTTGAAAACTCGGGCTTTTTATGTTAGGTTTTAAACATATGAAAAAGAAAAAAGTCATCTGTGCAATAAGTGGAGGGATTGATAGTTCAGTAGCAGCAGCTTTGTTAAAAAAACAAGGCTATGATGTTATTGGTGTCTTTATGCGTTTCTGGTATCCAGAAGCACCACAGATAAACGCAGATCGAAACGCAGATTTACGCAGAAACGAGAACAGATGTTGTTCGGCAGAAGCTCAAGCTGATGCGAGAAAAGTAGCAGCTCAATTGAAGATTCCTTTCTATACTTTAAACCTTGAAAAAGAATTTAAGAAAAGAGTAGTTGATTACTTTATTGAAGAATATAAAAAAGGGAGAACGCCTAATCCTTGTGTTGAATGTAATAGGTGGATAAAATTTAAGTTTTTAATGGAAAAAGCACTCGCTTTGAAAGCTGACTATATCGCCACTGGTCATTATGCAAGGATAAAATTCGTAAACTCGAAACAGATTCGTTATTCGTTGATGACTGCCAAAGACAAAACCAAGGATCAGTCCTATTTTCTATGGACCCTGACCCAGAACCAACTTAAAAGAATCCTTTTTCCAATAGGGGATTATAAAAAGAAAGAAGTAAGGGCAATGGCAAAGAAGTGGGGTTTGCCTGTATATGAAAAAAGAGAAAGTCAGGAAATATGCTTTTTAGACACTGATTTACGCGGATTTTTAAAATCGCGGATACACGCAGAAAAAGGACCCATAGTTACGACTAAAGGCGAAAAAGTGGGTGAACATGAGGGATTGGCTTTTTATACAATTGGCCAAAGAAAGGGTATTAAAATTGGAGGAATTGGACCATTTTATGTTGTAGGAAAAGATTTTAAGAAAAACGCTTTAATTGTTGCTAAATCTGAACAGGCACCTGAATTATATAAAAAAGAAATGATTGTTGAGAAAGTAAATTGGATTTCTGGCAAAGAACCAAATTTCCCACTACGATGCAGGGTGAAAATAAGATACCTACATCCTGCCAGTTTGGCAACCATAACCAAGATACAAGATACAAAAAACAAAAAACAAAAATACTTAGTGGTTTTTGATAAAAAGCAGAGAGCAATAACACCTGGCCAATCAGCAGTTTTTTATCGAAGAAATGAAGTTTTAGGCGGAGGAATAATAGAAGAATAAATTATTCTAATTAACCTAATTAACCTAATTAACCTAATGTCTAATGTCTAATGTCTAATGACTAATGACTAATGACCAAAATCGAAATGTGACGAGGTCTTTCCTCGTCACATTTTTAAATCTCTAATTTTAGTTGATGATTTGGGATTTATAATCTATAATTAAATTACTATGAC
>CAZVDC010000072.1:0-2216 GCA_964625995.1 uncultured Candidatus Saccharibacteria bacterium | reverse complement strand
AATGTAACGAGGTCTTTCCTCGTTACAAATGTCTAAGATGTCTAAGATCCAAGATCTAAGATCTAAATAGCGGAATGGAAAAGACCTCGCTACATCTCTTTAAACTTAAAACTGCTTTTTAATTATTTAATCGCTCTAGACTTTTACCAAAATTCTTCACCAAACCTTACAACATTCCAAACAACATTCCAACATTCTCAAGAATGTTGGAATGTTTTTCTCTACCACCCGATTAAGACCTGAGTTTAAATATATACATGGCTAATCTGCCATATTTTAATTACATCACTCACTTTTCTCCTTTCAAAACAGGCAAGGACCTTAAATTAACACACCCCCGCCATTGAAAGGAATTATCACTAGAATCTATTTTACTTCAAAACTCTGAATAATTTTTTGAAACAAACTTTGATATTTTTGCCAGTTGCTTTTTGGGGTATTAAAAATAAACGTCCAAACATCATCTGCTTTTCCTTTTATAAAAACTATTGGAATCTTAAAATCAACTCCCTTCTGACTTAAATCAGTTTCAAGGTTATATGCTTCTCTACCATTTATAATTAAGGAACGTTCATTAACAAAACTTATTTCCGGCAAGGCCTGTTTTAATTGCGTTTTCACGATTTCAGCGTGTTCTGTTAAACTTTTATTTTGTAAAACATCATACTGGATAGAATAATAAGTCTTGAAATTAATTTTTTTAGCGCCAGGATCAGTAATCTCTTCATCGATATAGGAAACCATTGCTGAAACACCCGTAGGAGCGGCGACTTCCCTCCATCCTACTGGAATCAAAATAGAATATTCATCTCTAACAAGCAAATTATCTTTTTTTGTTTTTTCTTCCGATTGTTCTTCTTGAGTCGCTAGCGGTTCTAGTTGCTTTTCAGTACTGCTTTTTTGAAAATAATAAATACCCAAACCAGCTCCAATAACAACTAAACAAATAATTGTAACAAGTAAATATTTTGACATATAATTTTCAAATATTTTTATCTTTCGACCTTTTAAATATAAATCTATATCTCATATAACGAGGTCTTTTCACCCTACGGATGACCAGGGGTCTCATCACATTTATTATTTTTTCTCCAACCACCAGTCAAAACCATTAAAAACCAAAACAAGGTCTGGCCGATTAGTTTTAAAGTATTTTAAAGTCAACACTTCTTTCCTGTCTTCTATTTTAATCTCTATTTTCTCCTCTTTAACCAGCTCTGGATTTTTAGGATCAAACCCCAACTCTTTAAAACTAAGATTAAGAACAATTTTCTTTCTTTTTTCTTCTTCCTGTTTTTGCTTTTCTTCATCTTCTATCTCTAAGTAATCGCTCATCTCTTCAAAGCTAGCTGGATGAAGAGAAAACTTATCAAATGTTTCTCCGGGCGGATCAAGTTCCTCTGGTAAGCTGTCAATAACAATTTCTAAAGTTTCCTTAAACTCCTCATACTTTTCCAATTCTTTCTCGTCAACCTCAACATCAACGATTGGTTCTTTTTCTTTGTTAAATTTTTCAAATTTTTCCATAAATTTTTTCATTAACTTCACCTCCTCGACCTTTAAATTAATTTTAATTAATTTTAACCAACATAGAAACATTCCAACATTCTTAAGAATGTTGGAATGTTTCTATAAACTTAACTAATTTACGACCATAGGGAGAAAGAGAGTGCAATACTTTTCTTCCCTTATATTTTTTATTTAAAAGACCAGCTCCTACTAAACGACGAGTGTGTTCAGAGATAGTTTTTAAATTACAGTTTAGCGCCTTAGCAATATCCTCCAGTGTTAATCCATTATGATTTTTAACTAATAATAAAATATCGATTCTTCGATGATTGGCAATACCTTTAAAATGCCTTTCTAATTGTTTGCTTGTTTTTATTCTCCTTCTCATAAATTCATCTTAACACAATTCAGCACAACATTCCAACATTCTCAAGAATGTTGGAATGTTAATTTTGTCCTAAATATGTGGCGGGAAAAAACCTTAATATATCTTACTGAATTAATTCAGTAATTTTTTTATTCTCTGCCAACAAATTTTTGGACCCAGATAATTCTCTCTTCTCCCGGTCCCACCATTCATTGAATTCGAATCCTTGTCTTGAATTTCCTTTTAAGTCTTTCTATTGTCGGTTGCTTTAATCTTTAAAAGATTTTCAATTAACAGGCTTAACACTTAAAACTCTATACTTTAACATTTAAAATTTGAA
>CAZVDC010000071.1:0-2262 GCA_964625995.1 uncultured Candidatus Saccharibacteria bacterium | reverse complement strand
GTGGTGAGGTGTAACGAGGAAAGACCTCGTTACAAACGTTACAAAAGATATTATGATGACCACCCGTAGGGTGGTCACTATGATGTACCACCCGAAGGGTGAGAAAAGACCTCGTTACGTTGACCTTATTACATTGATTGAGGTTGAGTATCATAAAATTAAAAAGGGCAAATTTATTGCCCTTTTTTGGTTTGTTTAACACATCAGGATTCAAAAAATATAGCAGGATGAAAGTTGTTCAAAATACAAAATTCAAAAATTCTTAAAGCTTCTTCTCTGGTCTCAAATTTAAAAATTATTGACCCTGAATGACTTCGAATTCTCTCTCCGATTTCTGCCTGGATCGAAACTTCATCTTCTGTTCTAAATCTCTTCATTTCATAAACCTCCTTAAAATATTATTTTCTTAAAGTATACCAAATAACTTTATTTTTGCAAGTTTTTTATTATAAATTAAGAAAATTTATCCTATGATAGTATCAAAGTTGCGAGACCCAAAAATACAAGAAAACCTAAAACATCTGTAGCTGTAGTAATAAAAATAGTGGCAGAAGATGCTGGATCTTTTCCTAAAATTCTCATTGTAACAGGAATTAAGGTTCCAAAAAAACTAGCCACAAGAAGATTAATAACTAGAGCCAGTCCTAAAATAAAGGCAATGGCATAATTATGATTAAGAGCAACAACAATCGAAGCTATAATCACAGCATTTATTAAACCATTTATAAACCCAGCTCCTAATTCATTTTTTAAAACATACCAGAGAGTTTTGGCATTTATCTTCCTTAAAGTAAGACCCCGAACCATTACTGCCAGGGTTTGAGTAGCAGCATTACCCCCCATTCCTGCTACCACCGGCATATACACAGCCAACAAAACATATTTTGAAATCGTTTGGTCAAATAACTTAACAGTAAAAGCGGCTAAAAGAGCAGTGGCCAAGTTAATAATTAGCCATTTGTATCGAAACTTAACCTTAGTTCTTGCTCGGTCAGTAATAGATTCTTCTTTACTAAGACCAGCAAAGTTATATAATGAAGCAGACTCTTGCTCTTCTAAAACTCGGAGAATATCATCAGCATAGATAACCCCTAAGATATTGTTATAATCATCTAAAACCACAACCTTGCTGTGAGGATGTTCTTTAAATAACTTTATTACTTCTTTATAATTAGCATCATGTCTAATAACTGGTATATGGGCTATATATTTTTTTATTGGCTCTTCTGGAAGAGCAAACCCTATTTTATGTCCGGGAATATAGCCAATCAACTTCCCTTCTCTGACCACTAATATCGTAGGAAATCTAGCAGTGCGCTTTTCATGAATCTTAAGTTGTTCAATAAGTTCTTTAACTGAGCTTGTTTCATCAGCCTGAATATAGTTTAAGTTCATTAAACCAGCAGCGGTTTGAGGATCAAATTTTGATAAAAACTTGACGTTTTTTTTGAGCTCTTCAGAAAGTTGTTCAATGACTTTTTTCTGTTGTTTTTTAGAAAGAACCTGAATTATATCTGTTGCTTTATCTGGATCAAGACCCTCTAAAACATTGATAAATTCTTCCTCGGGAAGACGGGAAACAAGATCACAAAGAACAGATTTTCTAAGATGAAGCAAGACCAAAGGACGAATTTCAACTGGTAAAGACAAAAATATCTCTGTTCTTTTTTTTAAATTAAAACTAATATTGTGAACAATATCTCTTATTTGATCTTTTGATTTTTGGATAGTTGAACTTGTCATAAATAAAATTAATCCTTTCTCTGTTATTATACTTTATTCTAATTTGTCTGGTCAATCAAAAAGAAAATTCTTTACCTAGCTGACACTAAAAACCGCCATTAGGCGGTTTTTTGTTGGTCGGGCCGACCGGACTTGAACCGGCGACCTCTCCCACCCCAAGGGAGTGCGCTAGCCTCTGCGCCACGGCCCGTTATTTCCTATCCTTTCCTATTGCTTTAATGCATTTAGCACAAGCTCTAACTCTTTTTCCATTAGGTAATCTAACCCATTGAAGATTTGGGTACTTTCTTCTTTTGGTTGTAGGATTATATTTGCCTCGGAGCTTTTTTCTTACTGTGACAACAACAGATTTTTTTCCACAAATTTCACATACTTTAGCCATAGATATCTTGATTCCTAACCCTGATTAGTAAAATTATTCTTACTTAATCAGTAGTTAGAAAATCTATAATTTTCTTCTATTACTAATTTTCTATAATATACTAGTTTAATTTTTTTTGCAAATTGCACGCAATAAAC
>CAZVDC010000070.1:0-2365 GCA_964625995.1 uncultured Candidatus Saccharibacteria bacterium | reverse complement strand
CTTGTGAATGGTCGCCGGTAGTAGTAAAATGTGACGAGGCCACCCTGTGGGTGGTCATCCGAAGGGTGAAAAGACCTCGTTACATTAAATAACCAAGAAACAAGAAACAAACAATAACCAATAACCAAGATACAAGATACAAACAATGTCTAATTGACCTAATTATTCTAATTGACCTAATTAAATCCTAATGCCTAATGACTAATGTGTAACGAGGAAAGACCTCGTTACATACTCTCAAAGAGTAAGAAAATTTTGGCTTTATAAACCCAAAAATAATGTAACGAGGAAAGACCTCGTTACATTTGTCCTCGTTACATTTGTTTTTTAGGAAAAATCTTGGGTGAATTTACAAATAAGAGTAAGTTTATAAAAATCCAAGCAAGCTTTGTCCAGTCATTTCAAATGGCTGAGGAATGCCCATTGTTTCCAGTATGGTCGGAGCAATATCAGAAAGCATACCCTGGGGTTCTTTAAACAAAATATCAATTTCTTCTTTGGTTTTTTTTCTTTGTTTTTCCTGAGCAACAAAACAAAAAGGCACTGGATTGGTTGTGTGTTCAGGATAAGGTTCTCCAGTTTTTAAGTTAATCATTTGTTCGGCATTGCCATGATCTCCAGTAATAATCAAGATAATTTTGTTTTCTTTCACCAGTTTTAACAATTGAGATAAACAGGAATCCACTGTTTCAATTGCCTTTACTGCGGATCGAAAGTTTCCAGTATGCCCGATAATATCTGGATTAGCATAATTAACCACTGCAAGCTCAAATTGATTTGTTGTTATTTCTTGGATTAATTTTTGGGTAATTTGACTAGCAGACATTTCTGGATATTTTTCGTAGTGGGGCATTTTTGTTGAGGGAATCAAAATTCTTGTTTCGTTAGGGTATTCCTTTTCTTTTCCTCCATTGAAAAAATAAGTAACATGAGCATATTTTTCAGTTTCAGCTATCTTTAATACTTTTTTGTTGTAATTGGTTAAGAATTCTGTAATGTGGTTTTCAATTTTTATTGTTGGAAAAGCTACTTGAACAGGAAGATTTTTTTTATATTCAGTCATTGTTACAAAATATAAATTTTGAGGCATGATTCGAGGGAAATCATTGAAATCAGGAAGAACAAAGGCATAGGTTAATTGTCTTGCTCGGTCAGCTCTATAATTAAAAAAGATAACACTATCATTGTCCTGAATAAGTCCAACAGGCTTTTTTGTTTGGGGGTCAATGATTACACTGGGCTGAATGAAAGTATCGGTAAGGTTCTTATTATAAGCTGATTCAATTGCCTCAGTGGCGGTTTCAAACTTTTCACCTTTTCCTTGAGTAAGACATTCAAAAGCCCATTGAGTTCTTTCCCAGTTTTGATTTCGGTCCATTGCATAAATTCTTCCAATAATTGTGGCGATTTTTCCATCTTTTGCTTGGTTTAATCTTTCTTCAACTTGTTTAACAAGTTGAAGTGCTTGTTTTGGTGGAGCATCTTCTCCATCGCTAAAAAAATGAAGTCTAATCTTTGCAACCTTTTCTTTGGTAGCTAATTCGATAAGAGCATAAAGATGGTCAAGATAACTATGGATATTTCCAGTTGAAACCAAGCCCATTAAATGAAGACAAGAATTATTTTTCTTCACATGATTAATTGCTTGAGTTAGTGCAGGGTTTTTAAAAAAAGAACCATTTTTTATTGCTAGAAGAATTCTTGGTAATGATTGGTAGACAATTCTTCCAGAGCCAATGTTAAGATGACCCACTTCAGAGTTACCCGCTTCTTTCCATGGAAGACCCACGGCTATTCCCGAGGCTTGCAAGGGAATTGCTGGATAATGAGCTATTATTTCATCAAAGGTAGGAGTTTTTGCATGAAAGATAGCATTTCCCCTTTTTTCACTGCTTAAACCCCATCCATCTAAAATTGATAAGATAATCGGTTTCATATGTTTTATTTTAACAGACATCCTCAATTTGACAATCCCAAATTAAATATAATAAGGCTATCTCGCCATGGAGAATAACCAATAACCAAGAAACAAGATACAGGAAATAAGAAATAAGATACAAGATACAAGAAACAAGATACAAACAATAACCAAGATACAAGATACAAGAAATAAGAAATGAACAATATCTAATATCTAATGGCTAATGACTAATGTCTAATGTCTAATTGACCTAATTATTCTAATTATTCTAATCAAATTCTAATGTCTAATGACTAATGTCTAATTTTCAATTTTTAATTTTGAAACAATTCTTTAATTCTTTAATTTTTAAAACAAAATGTAACGAGGTCTTTTCACCCTACGGGTGGTCATCACAGTGACCACCCTACGGGTGACCACCCGCAGGGTGGCCTCGTTACATTG
>CAZVDC010000069.1:0-2493 GCA_964625995.1 uncultured Candidatus Saccharibacteria bacterium | reverse complement strand
ATTTATCAATTTGACAATCTGGTAGAGATTTGATAAGTTAGTTATATAAATTTAAAACCCTGCTAGGTATATAATAAAATTTAAGCGCTAACAAAATAGATATGACCGAGATAGGATTTTAATTAATAGAGATAAACTAATTAACAAAAATGTTAGTGCTTATTATTATGTATTACTTAGCAAAAAAATATGGAGATACTAGGATTAATTCCCCTCATCGCGGGGTTTATTGGTCTTTTATTAGGCTCAATTTTAGGCTATTATGCTCGTCGTTCAATTGCTAAAAAGCAAGCAAAAGGAGTTGAGGCAAGGGTAGAAAGATTGATAGAGGAAGCAAAGAAAGAAGCTGGAGATATTATTTTCAAAGCAAAAGAAAAAGCAACAAAGGCCTTAGATGAGTTAAAACGGGAAGAGCAGAGAAGAAGAGATGAATATTCTCGGACTAGAAGAAGATTGGAAGAAAAGGAAGAGATGTTAGACAAAAAAGAAGAGGAGTTAAAGAAGGAAGAAGAAGGGCTAAAGATAAAGATTGAACAAGTTGAGAGAATTAAAAACGATGTTTTAAAAATTAAAGAAGATGAGATTAAAAAATTGGAAGAAATATCAGGACTTACTCGGAGTAAGGCCAAAGAAGAGCTTATTAAATCTATAGAAGACCAGTATGAAAAAGAACTTTTTGAGCAAATTAAAAAATTAGAGAAGAACAGAAAAGAAGAATTTGAGAAAAAAGCAAGAGAGATAATGGTTACGGCAATGCAAAGACTTAGTCCCTCTGAGATAGCAGAAGCAACAACCACAGTTGTAGCCTTGCCAAGTGATGATATGAAAGGAAGGATAATCGGAAAAGAAGGGAGAAATATTAGAACTTTAGAGAGATTGACAGGGGTAGATATTATTGTTGATGAAACACCAGAGACAATTATTGTTTCAAGTTTTGATCCAGTAAGAAGAGAAATAGCAAGAATAGCTTTAGAAAAGTTGATAGCAGACGGTAGAATTCAACCAGCCCGAATTGAAGAAATGGTGGAGAAGGCCAAAGAAGAAGTGAACGAGAAAATAAAAGAAGCAGGAGAGGCAGCAGTTTATGATACCGGGGTAGTTGGTTTAGACCCGAAGTTGATTCAGCTTTTGGGAAGATTAAGGTATAGAACCAGTTTTGGGCAAAATGTATTAATGCATTCTATAGAAAGTGCTCACTTGGCCGGGATGTTGGCCACAGAACTGGGGGCGGATGTTGCGGTTTGTAAGAAAGCCGCTCTGCTTCATGATATAGGAAAAGCAGTTGACCATGAAATTCCTGGAAGTCATGTTGAAATAGGAAAGCGTATTCTAGAAAAGTTTGGTGTTGATGAAGCAGTAATTAAGGCAATGCAGTCCCATCATGAAGATTATCCCTACGAAACATTGGAGGCTTGTATAGTTCAAGCAGCAGAGGCAGTTTCTGCTGCTAGACCCGGAGCGAGAAAGGAAACATTAGAAAATTATCTAAAGAGATTAGAGGAACTTGAAAAAATTGCTACTTCTTTTGAGGGAGTAGAAAAAGCTTATGCTATTCAGGCAGGACGAGAGATAAGAGTATTTGTGACACCAGAGAAAGTAGACGATGTAAGAGCTTATAATCTTGCAAAAGAGATTGCTAAGGAAATTGAGAAAGAATTGAAGTATCCGGGTGAAATAAAAGTTACGGTTATAAGAGAAACGAGAGTTATTGAGTATGCCAGATAATATCATTTAAGAAGAAATTTTAACAGGTATTAAATAACTAAATTAAAAGCAGGTGTTTGCACCTTGGCTACCCGAATGGTGCAAGACTGCGAAAATTGATGAACAAAGACGAATTGATTGATAAAATAGTTGATAAAACAAAATATCCCCGAAATCATGTTAAGGAGATTTTAGAAACAGCAATAGACTTAATAATTGAAAATTTAAAGAAAAGAAAAAAAGTAAAACTTGTTGGGTTTGGAAGTTTTTTTGTTAAGAAGAGAAAAGGAAGACGAGGAGTAAACCCAAGAACCGGAAAAGAAATAAGAATTAGAGATGTTAAAATAGCAAGATTTAAACCAGGTAAAAGACTGCGCGAAGCAGTAAGAAAATAATTAATAATTATTTTGTTTAGCAAAAAAAAAACAGCCTATTTGATTAAATAGGCTGTTTTTTATTAGCGGATGACCGGGATCGAACCGGCATCTCCAGCTTGGAAGGCTGGTGCACTACCATTGTGCTACATCCGCATTTTTATCGGGCCGGTGGGATTTGAACCCACGACCTCTGGCTCCCAAAGCCAGCGCGATAAGCCACTACGCCACGGCCCGATTGAAATTGGAACAGTTAATCTTTTTGTTTTTATATTATAATCTTTTTTCTATTTGTGGTCAACAATTTGTACATAGAGATTAAGGCAGCCTTCAATCAACCGTAGAGTGGAAAAGTCCTAAAAAATAAATAACCAATAACCAAGAAATAAGAAATAAACAATGTCTAATGTCTAAT
>CAZVDC010000068.1:0-2774 GCA_964625995.1 uncultured Candidatus Saccharibacteria bacterium | reverse complement strand
AAAACAAGCTAAATAAACCAATAATCAGAGAGAAAAAAACTATCCAATCCCCGAATTTATTATAAACCGTCTTTTTTTTCAAAAGAAGAATTTGGTTAAAAATCAGTTTATTTCCTTTCTCAAATTCTCCGCTAATAACTCTTCCTTTGGGATCTAATATAAATGAATAACCCATATTTGTAGCCTGAATAAAATAACGCCTATTTTCCACTGCTCTAAATTTAGACATTGCCAAATTCTGAACCAACAGATTTCTATTACCATGAAACGGGGCGTCAGAAGAAACAACTACTAAAAGCTCAGCTTCCTTCTTAGTCATTTGACGATGTATTTCTGGAGAAAGAATACTTGAACAAATTGTCCCACCGATTGCTCCTTTTGAAGTTTTAATTGGCTCTACCAACTCTCCTTTTTGATAAAACCTCTGTTGAAAACTATCTCTAAAAGAGTATACAGCCATTAACGCCCGGGTTAAATAGGGTAAAAAATCACCATTTGGCACTAAAAGTCTTTTGTCGTGGTAACCCAATGGGGATTCTCTTTCTAAGTCATAATAGAATAATCTTGATTTTATTCCTTTGCTTTCGTCAATAATTTTTTGGTTTTCTAAAAATACCTGGCCTGGCTCCCAAAAATCTTTTAACAAATATCTAGCTACGGTTTTACTGCCAGCAAAAGAAAAAAGTCCAAATCCTTCTGGAAAAACAACAATATCAATGTTCTGAGCAAGGGCATCATTTTTACGCTCTTGTTTAAAATTTCTAAAAAGTTTTAATAGCTCCCTAAAAACCGCTTCCCGGGAATAGGGATTAAGCCCTGTACCAGAAAGAAAATTGGTCTGAACCGCAACAATACCAATCTCACAAGATTTATACTCACACTTATCCGTTGCCTTATCAAAATCTGCTTTTTTCAATCTATAAATACCGTAACCAGTCCAACCAATCCCAATTAAAACTAAAATTAACAGTAAAATAATTATTTGAGAAAAATTAAGCCTTTTCCATTCTTTTAAAAGCAGAAATAGGCCTGTATTCACTAAAACAACTAAAAAGCTAATTAAATAAATTCCTCCTAAATCAGCTATCTGAATTAAAGAAGGCCTGTTATAAAAAGCATAGGCTAAATTTCCAAATGTCCAATGAGGACCAAGTAAACTTTCTTTGCTAAAATATAAAATTCCAAAACCCCAAGCCCTAATGTATTCAAAAATCACCCAGAATACAGGAATAATCAAAATTAAATAAAGTCTATTAGACCCTGATAAAAATCTTTTAATTGTCCAACTAAAACCCCCAAAGAATAAGCCCAAAAAAATTGTTTGGATTATATAAAGAATAATTAGCAAAACAAAAACTGCTTCTTTTTTTGCTCCTATTGCTCCTAACCAGTCAAAAGGATAAGTAGCCAACAACCAAACAAATAGCCAGCCCATAAATACAATTCCACAAACAATTCCTCCGATAAATGCCTTTTTAGAATCAATTTTTTCACTGGTTAAGAATAAAAACAAAGGAATTAAGGCGATAAAAACCAAAAACCAAACATTATTTGGCGGATAAGCTAAAATCAGTAAAATTCCGCTTAAAATTGGAAGCAAAAATATTGAATTATGTTTTATAAAGCTCATAATAAAGTTTTATCCAATCTTCAATAGATAAATTTTCTGCCCTTAATTTTTGTCCAAGCCCGATTTGGTCAAAAACAATTTTCAATTTATAATTTTTAATTTTTAATTCTCGTGATAAATTATTGATTAGAAATTTTCGCCTTGAAGAAAAGCCTGCCTTAACGATTTTAAAGAATTGTTCGGGACTAATTCCGCGTTTTTCCGCGTAACTATCCGCATTTTTCCGCGGAGCAATCCGTAGAATTGCAGAATCAACTTTGGGTTGAGGGAAAAAAGATTTTTTAGAAACATAACTGACAATTTCTGGCTTTGCATAAAATTGAACTGCTACAGCTAACAAACTCATTTTTGGCGGTTTAGCACAAATTCTCTGGGCCACTTCCTTTTGAACCATTAAAACCATCAATTTAGGCTTGTGCTCGGCTTCTAAAAATTTTCTAATAAACGGGGAGGTAATATAATAGGGCAAGTTTGCCACTATTTTATAATCATAATTTAAAATTTTATCAGAAATTTTCAAAATATCCTTATTCATTACTTCAACATTATTAATGCCTTTGAATCTTAAAATGTCTTTGAGTGTTTGAGATAAAACCTTGTCCTTTTCAACGGCAATCACTTTTTTAACTCTTCTTGCCAATTCTACGGTTAGCATACCTAAACCAGGTCCAACCTCTAAAATCAAGTCTTTTGATGAAGGGCTAGCGACTTCTATGATCTTCTCCAAAACCCTTTTATCAACTAAAAAATTTTGCCCAAGTCGTTTAGAGGGTTTGATGCCATAATATTTTAATAACTCTCTAGGGTTTTGGATCTTTAATTTTAACATTGACATTTTTGTTTATATAACTAAAAACTAATACAACAAGAATGCAACGATGTGACGTGTAACGAGGTCTTTCCTCGTTACATTATTTTTTGGGTTTATAAAGCCAAAATTAAAACCAAAATTTTCTTACTCTTTGAGGGTATGTAACGAGGTCTTTCCTCGTTACATTTTGTTTTCAAAGTTAAAGAATTATTTAAAAATTGAAAATTAAAAATTATAATTAGTCATTAGACATTAGGATTTAATTAGGTTAATTAGAGTAATTAGGAATTAGACATTAGAATAATACTGATAATTAAATTTCCATAAAACTTT
>CAZVDC010000067.1:0-2801 GCA_964625995.1 uncultured Candidatus Saccharibacteria bacterium | reverse complement strand
GGGTGGGCACTTCTGGGTATCCCGAGCCAAAGGCGAGGGTTGTGCTTTCCGGGTGCATTATATGAAGAATCTAATTTATAAAGATTTAACTTATAAAATAAATGGATTGTGTTTTAAGGCACATAAAAACTCGGACGATTTTGCAAGGAAAGACAATATAGCGACGAAGTAGAAAAATTGCTAAAGGAGAATAATATTTTTTATTGTCGCGAATTCGATTTACATAAACTTAATCCAGACTCTCCCAAAGGTAATAAAGTGGATTTTATTATTGAGAATAAAATAATTATAGACATAAAAGCTAAGAAATTTATAACCAAGGAAGATTATTATCAAATGTTAAGATATTTAAAAGGAGCTAATTTAGAATTAGGAATAATTTATAATTTTCGGAATACTTATTTAAAACCAAAAAGAGTACTAAATTCAGCGTTTAAAAAATCCGGATAATCCGGATGTTAATCTGGGTTATCCGGGTCGCTTATTATGATTTCAAAAGAACAGGTAAAACATATTGCCAAATTAGCCCGGATTAGATTAAACGAGAAAGAGGTAGAGAAATTTAAAAGAGAGCTTTCTTCTGTTTTAGATTATGTTGAAAAATTAAAAGAGATTGACACTGAAAACGTGGAGCCAATAAGTCAAGTAACTGGATTAGAAAATGTGATGAGAGAAGATATACCGGCAAGAGATAAGAAAAAAGAGAGAAGAAGCAAACTAATTAAACAAGCACCAAGAAGAAAAGGTGATTATTTTAAAGTACCAAGGATATTAGAGTAAAAACTCTAAATTAACTTCAATGAATCAGTTTAAAAATCTTACAATAGAGAGGGCTCATAAGGGTCTGATTAAAAAAGAATTTTCAGCGGTTGAGCTGACACGTTTTTATTTAGATAAAATCAAAAAAGAAAATAAAAAGTATAATGATTTTATTAGCTTGACCGAAGATTTAGCCCTAGAACAGGCAAGAAAGGTTGATGATAAAATTGCTCGACGAGAAAAAATTAAGCCATTAGAAGGTATTCCTATAGCTGTTAAAGATAATATCTTAGTTGATGGATATAAATGTACTGCTGGTTCTAAAATTTTAGAGAATTATATTGCCCCATATGATGCTGCAGTTATTGAAAAATTAAAAAAAGCCGGGGCAGTAATTCTTGGCAAGACTAACTTGGACGAGTTCGCCATGGGTTCTTCAACTGAAAATTCTGCCTTTGGGGCAGTAAAAAATCCTTATGATACTAACAGAGTTCCTGGTGGTTCCTCGGGCGGTTCGGCCGTGGCTGTAGCTGCTGACCATTGTCTTGGGGCTCTTGGCTCTGATACGGGCGGTTCAGTGCGTCAACCAGCTAGTTTTTGCGGGGTGGTGGGATTTAAGCCAAGTTATGGAATGGTTTCTCGATGTGGTTTGATCGCTATGGCTTCATCTTTAGATCAAATTGGCGCCTTTGGAAAGACAGTAGGGGACACTAAGCTAATTTTTGAGACAATTCAAGGCAAAGATGAATTAGACTCAACAACAGTAGATAGTTCGAAGTTTAAAATTCGAAGTTTAAAGTTTAAAAATTTACGGATTGGGATTCCAAAAGAGTACTTTACTGAAGGAATTGATAAAGAAGTTAAAGAAAAAGTTGAGAAGGCAATTAAGAAATTTGGAGAGATTGGCTGTGAAATTAAAAAAGTAAGCTTGTCCTATACTGATTATGCTTTAGCTGTTTATTACATTATTATGCCAGCTGAGGTTAGTGCGAACTTGTCTCGATATGATGGAATAAAATACGGTTTCAGTTCAAAAAGCAATAATCTTTTAGAGCATTATTTGGAAACCAGAGCAAAAGGATTTGGCGATGAAACGAGAAGAAGAATTATGCTGGGCACCTATGTTTTATCAGCTGGCTATCAAGAGGCGTATTATAAAAAAGCGCAGAGGGTAAGAGCTTTAATTAAAAAAGAGTTTGAGGAAGTTTTTAAAAAGGTAGAAATTATTTTAACGCCCACTAGCCCTACGCCAGCCTTTAAAATTGGTGAAAAAAAAGATCCCCTATCTATGTATTTGTCAGATGTTTTCACTGTGCCTGCTTCTTTGGCGGGCTTGCCTGCTGTTTCTGTTCCTTGCGGATTTGTTCAAGGCCTGCCAGTTGGTTTACAGATTATTGGGCCTCAATTTCAGGACCAATTAGTTTTAGAAGTCGCTGATTTATATGAGAAAAGTGTAAATAATTAATTGCTGTTATATGGATATTTTTCAAATAGCTCAAAAAGTCAAAGAAATATTTTTTTTCCTAAAAGATTTTTTATCATCAATTAATTGGTTAAAAATTTTATTTTTAATCAAAATTCTTTTTATTTTTATCTCAATTATTCTTTTTGTAGGGATAATTGTTGTAATAATTAAATCAAATTTATTATCAAGAACCAGACAAACTATCGGATTTTTAACTAAACCATCAGTAAAAACCCCTGGGAAACTTTTAAAAAAATGGGGAAAAATTGAAAAAAGATTAAAGTCCACTCAAGAAATTGAATGGAAGCTGGCAGTAATTGAAGCAGATAAGCTTTTTGACAACATCTTAAAAAAGATGGGATATACAGGAAAAAATATGGATGAGCGATTAATCCAAGTTACTGCTGAGCAGGTTGCTAATATTGATAGAATTAAGGAAGCTCATAAAATTCGCAATGAAATTGTTCATAAACCAGATTATCAACTTCAAAAACCAATAGCAGAGAAAGCAGTAAGAGCAATCAAAAAAGCACTGGAAGAATTAGAAGTTCTGTAATTTCTACAAAAATGCAACAAG
>CAZVDC010000066.1:0-2845 GCA_964625995.1 uncultured Candidatus Saccharibacteria bacterium | reverse complement strand
AAATTATTCCTTTATATCATCCGGCAGTGGCAACTTATAATCCAAATATGAAGAATATTTTAAAAAAAGATTTTAAAATTTTAAAGAACTTTAAATGAATAAAAGTTTAATTTTAAAAGTAAAAAATTTAAATGTTGAATTAGGAAGAGAGAAAATAATCGAAGATTTAAATTTTGAGGTACAAAAAGGAGAAATACTGATTATTCTGGGTCCGAATGGGGCTGGAAAAAGTGTTTTACTGCGTACTCTATTAGGGTTGCATCCATTCCAAGGCCAAATTCAATGGAAGAAAAATATTCATATTGGTTATGTGCCAGAAGAATTCACTATTCCTTCAGGCTTACCCTTAAGCGTAAAAGAATTTTTCCAGTTTAAGAACATTGATTTACCAGAAATATCCCGAGCCCTTCAATGGGTAGAAATAAAAAGCTCTCCAGGTTTTTTAGAAAAGAGAATAGGCACTCTCTCTACTGGACAGCTGCGTCGGATTATTATTGCCTGGGCTTTGGCTGATAATCCCGACGTTTTGCTTTTAGATGAGCCGATGCTCGGCATTGATATCCGGGGCAGGGTCACTATTTACGATCATTTGGTCAAACTGTGGCAAGAGCAAGGTCAGACCATTATTTTAGTTTCTCATGAAATAAGAGAAGTGGTAAAAAAAGCAGATAAGGTTTTGGCTTTAAATAAAAGAAAATTATTTTTCGGTTCGCCCCGGAAAATTATTACCTTCCAAAATTTGGTTAAAATTTACGGAGGCGAAATTTCCATATGAATTTATTATACAGTTTAATTACAGGAATTTTTATCGGAGGGATAGCTGGCTATTTAGGTTCTTTGATGGTTACCAAAAGAATGGCTTTGGTTGGTGATGCCCTAGGTCATGTTGCTTTGCCCGGGGTAGCTCTGGCTTTAATTTATGGATTCAATGTTACCTTAGGAGCTTTACCGGTTTTAATTTTAGGAATTATTTTGATTTGGTTGTTTGAAATGAGAACGAAGCTACCCATGGAAGCCCTTACCGGAATTGTTTTTACTGCTTCGGTAGCTATTGCTTTTTTGTTTTTGCCTGAAAATAAGGTTTCTGTCGCTTTAATCGGCGATATTTCTCAGGTGGGATTTTGGAATACTCTAATTTCAGTAATGTTATGTATTTTAACCTTTTTGGTTTTAAGAAAAATTTTCTCAAAAATAATTTTGGCCAATCTTTCTGAGAATTTAGCTAAAGTTGAACATATAAAAGTTGAAAAGTATAATTTTATTTATCTGGCCTGTATTGCCCTAGTAGTTGCCTTGGGAATTAAGGTGACAGGGTCTCTTTTAATGGGGGCTTTAGTAATTACTCCAGCGGCGGCGGCCCGTAATTTTGCTCGTAATTTATCTCAATATTCTTATGGAGCTTTGTTAATCGGTAGCTTTAGCTGTGTTTTGGGGATTTTAGCTTTTAAGGTCTTTGCCTTGCCGGCTGGTCCTTTAATTATTTTAGCAGCTTCTTTAATATTCTTAATTTCGTTAGGATTTAAATCAAAATGAAAATTGTAATTATTTCAGGAAAAGGAGGGGTGGGGAAGTCTATGTTAACTTCGACTTTGGCAATGCTTTTTGCTGAGAGGCAAAAGATAGTTGCAGTAGATTGCGATGCCGATGCGCCCAATTTAGCAATTTGGCTAAATGAAATAGGGAAGTGGAATAAAATTATTCCAGTAATAGCTTCAGCTCGGCCAGAAATTGATTATCAAAAGTGTAATGGTTGCGGGCTTTGTGCAAAAAATTGTCGATTTTCGGCAATAAAGATGATTAAAGGTAAGCCTAAAGTAAACCCCTTTTTATGTGAAGGTTGTGGAACCTGTGAAGTTATTTGCCCCAAAA
The DNA here is from genome assembly GCA_964625995.1 of uncultured Candidatus Saccharibacteria bacterium. Classification (GTDB taxonomy): domain Bacteria; phylum Patescibacteriota; class Minisyncoccia; order RBG-13-40-8-A; family JAUWHN01; genus CAZVDC01. The sequence goes on along the minus strand of CAZVDC010000066.1, from coordinate 976 downwards.
GGGCAATTAAATTAAAACCAGTTCAAAATGGGGAAATTAAAATTAAGAAAACAAAATATGGTTTTCCTTTAGTTTCGGGTCAGCTCTACCCCGGGGAAACTGGTTCGGGTAAGGTAGTGACAGAAATAAAAAAGGAGGCTGAAAAATTTGAGCATAGTTTAATGATAATTGACTCATCTCCTGGTACTGGTTGTCCAGTAATTGCTTCCTTACAAGATTCAAATTTTGCTGTTTTGATTACAGAACCCACACTTTCTGGATTCTCAGATTTGAAAAGAGTTTTAAAGGTGGTTAATCATTTTAATATCCCTTGGAGTTTAGTAATAAATAAATGGGATATTAATCCCCAGATGAGCAGTAGAATAGAAAAATGGGCTAGTACTAAATTTTTAGGAAAGATATCTTATGATAAGAAAATTTTTCAAGCGGTAAGTAATTTAAAACCAATTTTATCAAGTAATCTGAAAGCAAAGGCCGAGATTCAGGATATTTTTAGGAGATTAATAAAGATTTTGAATTTGTAGCTTGAATTTAATAAAATATTTAAAATTGAACAATACTTTGTTTTTATAAACCAATAAGTTTAAGACAAGTCGAAAATGACTTGTCTCTTTTTTATGAAAAATAGAGGCACTACAATTCTAAATATTTTTCACCTAGCTGGAATTGTATTTGTTTTTTTGTTTATATTTCTAAAGGTTAAACACGAACAACTTACTTAAAAGATGATCAGTGGCACCCTATCTTAGATCTTAGATCTTGGTTAGTAGATCTGTGGACTTGCGATGTCCACATTCAGTATAAGATCTTAAATCTTGGATCTTGGAGTTTAAAATTTAGAATTTAAAATTTTGAATTTACTTGTAATTTGTTATTTTGGATTTTGAATTTTAGTACATGTAACGATTTAACGAAGTTGAACTTCGTTAAATTAATCTTTAGTTTTAATGTTTTAAAAATTAAAAATTATAATTAG
>CAZVDC010000065.1:1373-2875 GCA_964625995.1 uncultured Candidatus Saccharibacteria bacterium | reverse complement strand
AAATGCTACTTTTACAGTTAGGAAGATTTCAGAAGGAATTGGAGTTGAAAGAATTTTTCCTCTTCATTGTCCTTCGATTACAAAAATCGAGTTAGTAAAACGGTCAAAAGTAAGAAGAGCAAAACTTTATTATATGCGTCAACGCGAAGGTAAGAAAGCAAGAATGAAAACTAAAGAATTGCTAGGAGTAGAATGGGAACCAGAAGATGAATTAAAAGAGAAAGCTGAGGCAAGCACAAGAGAAGAGACAGAAGAAGTTAAAGAAGAAGCAGAAAAAGGGGAGGTTGAAGAAAAGCCCGAAAAAGAATCTGAGAAAGAAACTGAGAAAAAAGAGAAAAAAAAGACAGAAGAGAATTCTAAAAAAGAACCAAAAAAAGAAAATCCCAAAGAGGAGTTAGAAGATAAAAAAGATTAATGCCCAGGTGGTGGAATTGGCATACACACTAGGTTGAGGGCCTAGGCTCCTTTGGAGCGTGCGGGTTCAAATCCCGCCCTGGGCACAAAAATACGACCCTGTTACTATAAGGGTCGTATTTTTATTTAGAGCGGGAGACGGGATTTACCTAACTTAAACCTCCTTAAAAATTTTTTTATTATCTTGCCAAACTTATTTATAAATCAAAAAATCTTAAACGCTAAATTTAATAAGAGGCGGAATTTGTTCTGTCCGCCCCTTTTTTTGTTTTTCGCTCGCCCGCCTTTCAGGCGAGCTCGTTTTTAAAAAATTATTTATATATCTTTACAGAACGTTTCGTTTTTCTACACCAACCTTCTAGTACTACATTTTTATCTTTACTATACCTTAATTCATCTAAACGACAGTAGCTATAGTCAGGAAGAAAACCTCCTAGTGCTATATAACCTAGACCTGGGCAAAGTGCGCACAAAATATCTCCTTTTTTGTAATGAGCAGGTCCTACTTTGATGTCTCTATTAACCACTCTTGCAAATTCGCAACCTATTTTCTTGGCCTGCGGAAGATTATTCTTAATATACTTCCACCAATTCCTTAAATTTTCAAACTCCATTACACTATCTTGGGTTTTCATTTTACCACCTCCATAATTTATTTAATAAACTTTAAATATTTTTAAAGTACTGATTTAAGTATAATATTATAATTCAAATTTAACAACTCCGTTATGCATAAATCCATAACATTTTGGAATTTCCAAAAGATATCTTTTCTGTTTAATTCCTATCCTGAAAGAGTGGATAAAACGACGGCGCAGTTCTGTATCAGTAGAACAGTAAAGAATTCTTTTGAAAATAGGTTCGGACTTGATTGTATAACCACACACATAAAAAAAACGACTCAGATACTTGAGTCGTTTTTTTGTATAAAAAAGAGCGGGAGACGGGATTTGAACCCGCGACCTTTTCCTTGGCAAGGAAACGCTCTGCCACTGAGCTACTCCCGCATTTGGTGCCGGGGGCGAGAATCGAACTCGCGACACCATGATTTTCAGTCATGTGCTCTACCACTGAGCTACCCCGGCAAA
>CAZVDC010000065.1:0-1273 GCA_964625995.1 uncultured Candidatus Saccharibacteria bacterium | reverse complement strand
CGTATTATCATAGCTCCTTTGTTTATTTTATCTAAGAAAAAATTTTTTGCAAGGACTTAAAGGTTTATTTATTTCTAGCATTCTTAGTTTTTGGTTCTTTTATTAACTTTTCAAAGTCTTCTTTTTCTAATACTTCTTTTTTTATTAAAGTCTTAGCAATTTTTTTAAGGGTCTTTATTTTTTTTCTTATAATATTTTCTGCTGTTTTTTGTGCTCGCCTTATTAATTTTTCTATTTCCTTATCTATTTCTGCTGCCATTTCTTCAGAATAATTTCTTGTTTCAACGATTTCTTTGCCTAAAAACACTAATTCCTCTGGTTTGCCAAAAGTAACAGGTCCTAGTTTTTCACTCATCCCATATCTAGTAACAATTGCCCTAGCTAACTCTGAAGCCTGTTGAAGGTCTGAAGTGGCTCCTGTGGTTATTTCATTAAAAATTAGTTTTTCAGCACAATATCCTCCCAGAAAGACAGCTAGTTCATCTAAAAATTCTGAGCGAGTTTTGAAATATTTATCCTCGCTAGGAAGTTTTAAAGTATAACCAGCAGCTTTACCTCGAGAGACTATTGATACTTTATGAATAGGGTCGGTGTGTTTTAGATTAGCTGCAACTAAAGCATGGCCAGCTTCGTGATAGGCAGCAATTTCTTTTTCTTTTTTGGATAAAATATGACTTTTTCTCTCGGGACCCAAAAGAACTTTTTCAATTGAATCTAAAAGATCTTGTTGATTGATAGTTTTTTTATTATGCCTAGCCGCTAAAATTGCTGCTTCATTTATTAAATTTGCTAAATCAGCCCCAGAGAAGCCAGGAGTTCTTTCTGCTATTCTTCTAAAATCTACATCGGAAGCCAGTCGTTTATTTTTAGCATGTATTTTAAGAATTTCTTCTCTTTCTTTAATATCTGGGAGGTCTAAAACAACTCTTCGGTCAAATCGCCCAGGCCTTAAAAGAGCCGGGTCAAGAATATCAGGTCTGTTGGTAGCAGCAATAACAATTATATTAGTATCTCTTTCAAAACCATCCATTTCTACTAAAATTTGGTTTAGGGTCTGTTCTCGTTCATCATGACCACCACCAAGGCCAGCCCCTCGGTGTCTTCCTACAGCATCTATCTCATCAATAAAAACAATTGCTGGAGCAGCTTTTTTAGCCATTCTAAATAGATCTCTGACCCTTGAAGCTCCAACACCTACAAACATTTCCACAAATTCTGATCCAGACATATGGAAGAAAGGAACCTTAGCTTCGCCAGCTACTGCTCGAGCAAG
>CAZVDC010000064.1:0-3003 GCA_964625995.1 uncultured Candidatus Saccharibacteria bacterium | reverse complement strand
CATAACATTCCAGTGGCCATTATTAAGACTTCAATAGATTATGGCGAGGATATGTTAATTAATAAATTAGCAGATGCAATAGATATAACAAATGGAAATGTTTGTTCTCAAATTAGGAAAATTATAAAAACGCCTTGGTATATTTTGAATCGTAGAAAAATTTTATTATTAGGAAACAAATCATATAAGCAACTAGATTACTTTTTACATCAGATAGAGATTCAAGCTAATACTAGTTAACTATCATGTCCCATATATAAAGATTTTTTGCAAATAACACTTTAGATAAAAAAATATAGAATACAAGATGACTACTGCGGAATGAATAAGGTTGTTGTATAAAATACAAACTTTATAGTTCTTTTTTATAAGGATGTTTTTAATTTGTGTGAAAAAATAAGAAGAAATTTTTTATAAAGATGTATTATAAGAGTAAATTTTAAAAATATATTAATAATGCAAATATTTATTTTTTTATAATTTACAGAAGAATAAAAAGACATCCTTAAATTAAATCAATGATAGGGGAAAACACCAATAGTTCTATTAATGGTGAAGGGATGATTTATTATAATAGATTACTATTTTTCTTTTATTAGCCATTGGATTACTAGCTAAAAAAGCACAAAAGGGTTTATTTTATAAACTCGACTATCTATTCTATGGGTAAATTTTATTTACGACCTTTTAAAAAAATTCGACAGAGTTGTGGTTCATGACTATTTTCCTCGGCAATATTTAATAGAAAATAAAATAAATAGCATATTGGGACTTGATTGTATCAATGTTCTTTTGAAAAAAATTATCCAGTAAGAAAAATACTGTTAAAAAAATAAAAAAAGAAAGAAATTCTTATTATAGGTGGAGCCAATGACAATAATGTAAAATTTATAGCTGACTACCTTGTTAAAAACCATAAAGTAACAAATTATTTTAATAAATCTTCTGAATTGTTTTTGAGGATTTTAGCTAAGTTTTCGGTTGTTGTTTTGGGGAGGCATCACGTTAATATTATGTATTATTATTTGGGATTCCAGCAATTTCTCTTCTTTCCGATTCTTTTAAGGTAGAGGGCACAATAAAATTGCTGCAGTTTATCAATAAATCTTTTTTCTTGTCTAGACAATGATATTCTTTGCAGGTTGTGGAATTTTGATTAATTAACAATAGAAGATTTCGTCAAGCTTTCTCTTAAGAATTTTGTGTTAGATTAATAAACAGGAATACTTCTAAGAAAAAAACAAATATTTTATAGATAATTATTGCTAGGAAAACTCCTAAGAATCCAAAAAAATAAATAAAAGGCACCAGTAAAATTATCCGTACAAAAGGAGCAATAATATTGCTTATAAAAATTTGTTTTTTTGCTCTCTTAGCAAGAAAAATAGTGTTGAAAATTATGGTTGGCATAGTTATTAAAGAAAGAGCATATATTTGAGAATAAATGATTACATTTTCATAAATAGGAAAAGCTACTTTGAAAAGCAGGGGCGAAAAAATAATATAAATACTTACAATAAAACAAATTGCAAAAAACAACTTTAAACTTTTTTGGAAAGCTGTCTTTTTTAATTTTTTTAATTCTTTTGTAGAAAATTTAGGCAAAGATATTAAGCGAACATTTTTTATAAAAGATCTAATTTGTTCTATGGGGGCTGTGGCAATGTAGTACATTGCTACCTCAGTGGCGCCGAGCAAATGCCAGAGAAGGATTTTGTCTATATTGGTAGCAATAGTTCCTATTATTCCTATTAAGCTTAAATGTTTTCCATAAGAGAGGGTTTCGGGATCCTCTTTTTTGTTTAGTTTGAATTTTTTAAGAGTGAGCATTAGGGCAATAAAACGAAGTAGAGTATTAGAAATAAAATAAGTAATAAGAATAAGAAAAAGGTTGTTTGTTAGAAATAAAACAACAATCATTACTGCAATAGAAATAATGCGGATAGGAACGGAGATTTTTGTAGATAAATCAAAACGTTTTTTTCCTATTAAAAGCGCGCCATAAACATTAAATGAATCCATAAAAGGTAAAAAAATAGCGGCGACTAGGAAAGAAATTGTTAAAGTAATGTTTCCGTTAAAGAAATAATAGCCAGCCAATCCCAAACTCGCCAAACCACCCAACAAACCCCATTTAATTCTAGTTTTTAAAGCAGGAATAAAAGAACCTTCGTATCCTCGGGCAACTGCCTGAGTAATTGCTGTGTTCATTCCTGAGAGGGTGGGGATTGCTAAGATAGAAGCCACAGACAAAATATATTTATATTGTCCATAAACTTCCCGAGGAAGCAAATTAGCAAAAGCAATTGCTGATAAAAAAGAGGCAATTGTAGAAACTACTTGTCCTAAGGTTAGCCAAAATCCACCCTTAGCTAAATACACCATATCCGTTCTGGTGTATTTTTGTGATTTGCGGAGAAGATTATAAATTTTTTGTTTTGTCTTCATAAAATGCGACGCTAATACGCGAATTTCATGCTAATGACACTAATTTAGAATTAAGAACTCTTTTGGGTTTTAAATAAGTATTTCGAAAATTAACTATTAATCCCAGTTTTAGCGATGCAGCATCTAAATATCTTAATATTTGAAAATAATCTTCTTTTGTTATAAACTTTTTTGCCTTTATTTCTATTAAAATTTTATTTTCTACTATAAAATCAACCCGATTTCCTTTAATTGAACCATTGTTTAAATTTGATAATTCGTATTCTCTTTTATAGTTTAATTTTTCTTCTTTTAGCAATTTTTTTACGGCATCTGCATATTGACGTTCTTTATAAAATCGACCTAAATTATTATGTACTTTATAAAATATTCCCGTTAATTTATATGACAATTTAGGATAAATAAGGTTTTTGTTAAGTGGGTGTTTGTATTTCATTCGCATCATTAGTGTGTGATTAGTATATTAGCGTCGCTTATCATCTTCCTCCCCCCCTTAAAACAATATTAATTGTCTTCAGAATGATTTCGAGGTCGAATAGAAAGGAGCGGTTTTTA
>CAZVDC010000063.1:0-3037 GCA_964625995.1 uncultured Candidatus Saccharibacteria bacterium | reverse complement strand
GTTATTGGTTATTTAATGTAATGAGGCCACCCTGCGGGTGGTCACCCGTAGGGTGAAAAGACCTCGTCACAGAACCCCGTCACAAGAACATCTAGCCAACCTAATTATTTAATTATTAAATAGTAAAGTATTTATGTGGACACCATTTATCCAATTTAGTTTAATCATTTTAATTGCTTTTGGAATTTCATTAATAATGCGGTTTTTAAAACAACCATTGATTATTGGTTATATTTTTGCGGGTATAATAGTTGGGCCTTTATGTTTAAATCTGATTAGAGAAAGTGAAACTATTTCAGTTTTTGCAGAAATGGGAATTGCTTTTCTTTTGTTTATTGTTGGTTTAAGATTATCTCCAAAAGTAATTAAAGAAGTAGGGAAGGTATCTCTAATTACAGGAATTGGTCAGATATTTTTTACATCTTTAATAGGTTATTTTATTAGCTTGGCCTTAGGTTTTTCTCCTATTACTTCTGTTTTTATTGCTATTGCTTTAACTTTTTCTTCAACAATTATAATAATGAAGCTTCTGTCTGATAAAGATGACCTAGAAAAGCTTTATGGTAAAATTTCAATTGGCTTTCTTCTTGTTCAAGATCTTGTAGCGATTATTGCTTTAATTATAGTTTCTTCTTTTGCTAAAACCTCAGGGATTAAATTTGTTGTTTTTGCTTTAATTCAAGGAATAGGTTTGGTTTTAGTTTTGGGTTTAATTAGCCATTATTTCCTGCCAAAACTAAATAGATTTTTTGCTAAATCTCACGAGCTTTTATTTTTATTTTCTATTGCCTGGGGGTTTGGTCTTGCTTTTTTATTTTTAAAAATAGGTTTTTCTATTGAGATAGGGGCTTTAATTGCTGGTATTTTACTTGCAATCTCACCTTATAGTTATGAAATTAGTTCCAAAATGAAGCCCCTAAGAGACTTTTTTATAATCTTCTTTTTTATAATCCTAGGAAGCCAGATGGTTTTTGATAATCCTTATTCTCTATTAATTCCCGCCTTAGTTTTTTCCTTGTTTATTTTAATTGGCAATCCATTAATTGTAATGGTTTTAATGGGAAGATTGAAATATAGTAAAAAAACAGGTTTTTTAGCGGGTTTAACCGTTGCTCAGATTTCTGAATTTTCTTTTGTTTTGGTTGCCTTAGGAATAAAAGAAGGTTTGTTGGAACAAGACATCCTTTCTTTTATTACTTTAATTGGATTGATAACGATAACAGGCTCTGTTTATATGATAACTCACTCTGATTCTCTTTATAGATGGCTTGCTCCCCTTTTGGGGATTTTTGAAAGAAAGAAGGTTAGAGAAAAAGAAATACCAGGGAAAAAGTTTAGATATATTCTTTTCGGGTATAACCGGATAGGTTTTTCAATCCTTAATGCTTTTCAAAAAATAACTAATAATTTTCTTGTTATTGATTATAATCCTGACATCGTAAAAGAGTTAAAAAACAGAAATATAAATGTTATTTATGGAGATGCTGACGACTGCGAACTTTTAGAAGATTTGCGAATAAACAAAGCAGATTTAATAGTTTCCACCATACCTGACAAGGAAACCAATCTTTTAATCGCTAAAGTCGCAATCGAGAACCAAGAAGAAAAACGGCCAATTTTAATTTTAACAGCCAGACAGATTTCTGATGCCTTTGAATTGTATAAAGCAGGAGCAGATTATGTTATTCTTCCTCATTTCTTGGGTGGTGAGTACGTTGCCGATTTAATTAAAAGAGCAAAGAACAATCGGGCCTTTTATCTTAGAGAAAAAGATGTAGAATTAGAAATACTTAGAGAAAGGATCAAAAAAGGCCACGAGCACCCTTCTACTAAATGACAATTGAATTACTTTTAAATTAGGCGTTCTTTAAAAATTTTACTAAACAGGAGGTAGAAATGAAAATGGTTCTTTATTATGATCCCAGGTCCCAGGATTGTCGAGATGCAAAATGGTTTGCAGAAGTATTAGGTCTTAAAGTTAAGATAGTTGATGTGACAAATCAAAAAGGTTGTTCAAAGGATATTTTTTTAAAAGCCCTGGCCAAAGAAAAGGGCATTATGAAGCTTCCTGCCCTAGAGGTTGTTGGTGAAAGAGTCTATTTTGGTGGCTATCAAGCAATAAGAAGACTGCTTGTTGAAGCTGCAAAAAGAGGACTTGAAGGTAAATCAAAAAAGAAACACAAAGGTCGGTTTTAAATTAGTGTATAACCATTTTTAATATTTATGAAAAAAACACTTGAAAATTTAACAAAAGCATTTATTGGTGAAAGCCAAGTCAGGAATCGCTATAGCTTTTACGCCAAGATTGCTCAAAAAGAAGGTTATGAACAAATAGCTGAGATTTTTAGAATTACTGCTGATAATGAAAAGACCCATGCCAAAAGAATCTTTGAACACATTCAGGAAATAAAAGAAAAAATTGGTGAGAAATTAGATGAGATTAAAGTTGAAGCAGTTGCTCCAACAATTTATGGAACTACAATAGAAAATTTAAAGGCAGCAATTTCAGGCGAGCATTATGAATATACTGAAATGTACCCCGAGTTTGCTAAGGTAGCTGAAGAAGAGGGTTTGGATAACATTGCTAAAAGATTAAGAGCAATTGCTAAAGCCGAGGAGCATCATGAAGAAAGGTATAAAAAATTATTGAAAGAAATAGAAGCAGGGACTGTTTTTAAAAAAGATAAAGAAATTTGGTGGGTCTGTCGGGAGTGTGGCTATATTCATTTTGGCACTGAACCACCTGAGAAATGTCCTTCTTGCGATCATCCTAAGAGTTTTTACCAAGTTAAATGCGAGGAATATTAAATAAAAAATCAGCGGTTAAAGCCGCTGATTTTTTAAAGTCTAACAAAAAAATGGCCCCGACGGGAATCGAACCCGTGTTACCAGATTGCCACCCTACGGGTGGTCACCCGAAGGGTGAAAAGCCTGGTGTTTTTAAACTTAACAAGAATAAATGGCCCCGACGGGAATCGAACCCGTGTTACCAGATTGAAAGCCTGGTGTCCTAGGCCACTAGACGACGGGGCCAGGA
>CAZVDC010000062.1:0-3047 GCA_964625995.1 uncultured Candidatus Saccharibacteria bacterium | reverse complement strand
TAAAAATATGTTAGTATTAGCTAACCTTAACAATTAAATAAAATCCGACCCAGAAATGAGTCGGGGGAAAGGAGGAGTGCAATGATAATAGATTATTATGAGGATTATATCTGTCTTGGAAGCGAAAAGTGGAAGATTGAATACAGAGTAACAGAAGAGTTGCGTGATAGAGGAAAAATAGTGAAACCTTCAATGTGTGTGAGGTACGCAAAGTTGAACAGCACGGACTTGATAAAAGTAGGAGAGGATCCAAAAACTGGAAAGATAAAGGTAACAGACGAAAGATGCTTTATTGCTTGGGTAGAAAACGAAGAAGGGAAAAGCCAAGGATGGAGGATTAAATTTCCCTTAAAAGGGCAGATAGTAGATATATACGCCAGTAAGTACATGAGATGTGTTAGAGTTGGAAACCCTTTTGTTTCTGCTTATCCTTTTTTAAGCAATGCTTGGCTTGACGCCTCTTGTGTTTCAGAAGATGGAAAAGTAGCACTTCAGGTTTGGGAACGTGCCGATCCAAAGAATAAGAATACTTATGCAATTTATGTTTATGATGTTCATTCTCGTACGAAGATTGGAAAAGTTAAATATACTGGTGGAGTATTTGGCAAACTTAGATTTCTTCCTACTAAAATGGTTGGCGATCAGATATTTCTACTTGGTTGTGATGACGACTTGTGGTTAATAGGACTCGAAAAAAATATTAAATATCCAGAGGGAAAAGGACAAAGATTTTACCGAATTCTCTACGGTGATTCATTTGGAAAATCCGGACTACATAGAATTGTAAATTTTTGGATGATAGATATTGGAACAGAAGGTGTGTATGTGCAAGTCAAAAGAAACCGGCCACCCCATCTGGAATTATACTTCAGAAGGGAAGGAAGTTGTTTAAAATAGGAGGCGAAAAATAGAACTCGCAACCGATTTCGGTTGCGAGTTTTTTTTGTTGTAAGATATTTTATTTTTTGTATAATGTAAATAAACAAAGATATAATACCTTCTATGCATTTAAGAAAAGCACAAAAATAGGTTAAAGATGATTGAGAAAAACATTCTAAAGAGAGGCCCGAAGAATATCTTCAGTTAATTTATCTTTTTGAAGAATTAGGAGAAATGGCTGAAGCTATTAGAAAAAAGCATGGCAAGAAAACAAAGAAAGTTAAAATTGATTTAGAAGAAGAAATGGGCGATGTTTTAATCAGTCTTTGCACTGTAGCTAACCAGTATGATGTAGATTTAGAAAAAGCTTTTTTTAAATCAAAAAAGAAAATTCAGCAAAGACATTAAAAAGGATTATAACATGTCTTCTTTTGAAACACCAAAAATTAAAAAAGAAATTAAAAGACTCAAAAAAGCAAAAGAGAAGATTTGGGGACCAGAAGAAAGCGGTTTAAAAAGAAGCCAAATTGAGGCAGAGTACAGGCAGATAGAGAGTTTTTTTATGGATTATTATGAAAAGAAAATTTCTGCTAAAGAATTGGCTGATAATTTGGGAACAAAAATTTTGGGAATAAACGGCGAACATGCTCCAAGCCAGATTTATGCTTTTGATTGCTTGGCTAAATCACTTGCTTACACCAAAAAAGAAAAAAATATTGACACAATTGCTGAAGAGATGCTTTTTGATTTAGCCTTAGAAAAACATCCTTTAAAGCGGGAATATCTTTTAGGAATTTTGGCCTATTATAGCAATCGTGAAAGATTAGAGAATCTTGCTGAAGAAATTGAAAACAATCCAGGAAATATTCAGGCAAAGGAAGAAATGGATATTATTTTAAAAATAAACAACTCAGTAGCTCGATTAGACAAAAAGATATGCTACTCTGAAGAAATGCATCGCCTTATTGATTATATTAGAAAAAGCTTTCCTCGAGAGAATGAGGAATGCCAAAAGGCAAGACTGGTTTCTTTTTATTACGGCTCTATAGAAATTGACAGAAAAACAAAAGAGAAACTTTCACCAACTAAACTACCCGAATTAAGCCGAGTACCTCGAACTACTGTGATTGATCCTAGGAAATTTGGGAAAAGAATAAAAGGATCAGGCATACCTCGATATATTTATGTTTTGCCCCCATCTTATCATCCTTCTTGGGAAAAACTTAAAGAAGCCGATGAATACGGAGTGGAGCTTTCTCCTCAGGCGGCTGTTTTTGAAGGAGAAGAAAAGATATTTGTTGAATACGATATAAATCCAAGATTATCTCGGCTTTATAATCGGAGAATACGATACTACAAAGGCAAAGCAGCTTATTTTCAGGCAAAAGGGAATAAAGAGGAAGCAAGAAAATATTTTAAAAGATTAAAAACTTTAGAAAATGCTTTAAAAGAAAGGATTTGGCGAGCATTAGACTCAGAAGCGAAAAGAATTTTTAAAGACAAAAACAGATTGGTAGTTCTAAAAAGAACTATTCGAGATTATCCTAAAGAAGAGGCTGTGCCCGGAGTATTGAAAGATGTTTTAGAAAAAAAAGCGGCTTAATACAGAAATAAACATTTAGCCTTGACAAATTTTCTGTCATATGTTAAAATAACGGTGGGTTAAAAAGAGAGCGAAAAGCCCCTTCAGAATGAGGGGGCTTTTCTTGCGCCCAGAAGGTTAAAGACTAAACAAAATAAAAAGAAATGGCATCCTGAAAGTGAGAATAACCGTTTCACGACTGCCTCTCTCTAAAAGGTTATCAGAAATGGTAATCTTTTAGAGTGAGGCAACTCCCGAGCATCTTAAGAAATTTTATAAGGAGGTGTTAACATGGGAGAAGTAATTTATATTATAAGGTGTAAATGGTGTGGGAAATTCCTGGAGGCATTAAATGAGAATGAATATCAGGAATTATTAAGACAAGTGCCTTCAGGAAAAGTAATTTGTGATGAATGCATGAGACCAGTGCTCAAAGCGATGGAAGAACAAGGAATGCTTATGGAAGAACAAGGTTTAGTTCCTTCACAGGATAAAAAGGATAATTAGTTTTTAGTCCTCGACAATCGAGGACTTTCTACCAGAGAATTTAAAGAGATTTGAGTTTTCTGGTAGGAGTGTTAGCTCC
>CAZVDC010000061.1:0-3100 GCA_964625995.1 uncultured Candidatus Saccharibacteria bacterium | reverse complement strand
AGGTTGACTTTCCTACATTAGGAAGACCAATTATTCCGACAGAAAAACTCATACATTATCAGTTTAATTGATTAAAGTAAAACAATCAAGAAAAGTAAAATAAAAAGGTCTGTCAATTCAAGACAGACCATTTATTTTTAATTTTCCTCTTCTTATTAAGGATTTTATAAAACCCTTAATTAATAGGAACCACAACAGAAAAAGAATTAGAATTCCTACTATTCGGAGAAACAAGTTTGGACAGAACGCTAGAACAAAAGGAATGGTAAATATCCAAAGATAAACAGAAATACATATTGAGACTAAAGAAATAGGGTTTATTTTTGTCACTTTTTCCTCCTATTAAGAATTTTAGTTATGTTATGATTATAATACAAAATTTTAATGTAGTCAAGTTGTTGTAAGCATAATATACCTTAATACAATAAAAAGACTTTATGGGTTATGTTAAGAGATAAAATGATGTAAAAATATGCTATAATAAAACTAATGAGTAATTTGGATAAAATTTTTCAAGCTTACGATATTAGGGGAATTTATCCAGAGGAGATAAATGAGGAAGTGGCTTATAAAATTGGTCGAGCAGTAGCCAAGTTTTTGAAAACCAAAGAAATTATAATTGGGCGAGACAGCCGTATCTCTTCGGATAATTTGTTTAAAGTTTTATCAGAAGGGGTTCGTGATGAAGGTGTTGGTGTTATAGATATTGGTCTTACAACTACGCCAATGTTATATTTTTCTATTGTTAAATGGGGCATTAAAGGAGGAGTAATGATAACTGCTTCTCATAATCCGCCCCAATATAATGGTTTTAAAATTGTTCGAGATGAAGCAATGCCTGTGGGGGAAGATTCGGGATTGAAAAAAATTAAAAAATTAGTGGAAAGAAATAAATTTAATGACAAAAACAGAGGCGGGTTGAAAAACAAAGGGATTCTTAACGAATATGTTAAAAATATTTTAAGATTTACCACCCCAGAAGTTATTAGACCCTTAAAAATTATTGCTGACACTGCTAATGGTACAGCTGGAATAATTATTCCTAAGTTATTCAGGCAATCCTTTTTGCAATCTCCGAAATCTAATTTATTTGATAAGCGGATTCCTGCTAATTTAATTCATATTTTTGCTCCTTTAGACGGTTCTTTTCCTGGTCACAATCCTGATCCCACAAATCCTGAAAATACCAAGGCTCTTCAGGAGAAAGTTTTATCTGAAGGGGCTGATTTAGGAGTAGCCTTTGATGGTGACGGAGATAGAATTTTGTTTATTGATGAGAAGGGGAGACGAATAAATCCTAACTTTATTTTTACTCTCCTTATTAATAATTTTTTCCAGAATAAAGGAAAGATTCTTTATGACGTTATTGCTAGCCGGATAGTTAAGGAAGAAATTGAAAAGACCGGCAATATCCCAGTTTGTTCTAAGGTTGGCCATACTTTTGTTAAAGAAAAAATGAAAAAAGATAATATTGTTTTTGGAGCTGAATCCTCGGGTCATTATTATTTAAAAGACAATTATTTTATTGAATCACCTTTTATTGTTTTGTTAAAAGTTTTAGAAATTCTTTCTCAAAGTCATCAGTCTTTATCAGAACTAATTAGGCCTTTTCAGAAATATTACTTAGAAAGAATCAATCTTAGAATTAAAAACACAGAGTTTCAAAGGATTAATATAGTTAAGCAAATAAAGAAGAAATATAAAAAAACCGTCAAGATATCTCGTTTTGACGGTTTAACATTTGAATTTCCTGATTGGTGGTTTAATCTCCGTTCTTCTCACACTGAGCCAGTTCTTCGTCTTACCATTGAAGCCAAAACAAAAAAATTATTAAAGGAAAAGAAGCAAGAGATTTTGAGTTTTGTGTCTTAAATTTTAAATTATACTAACCCTATTTTTTCTTTAACCTCTTTCATTGTTTGATGGGCAAGTTTTTGAGCCTTTTTTGCGCCCTCAGTCAAGATTTTTTTCACCAGCTGAGGGTTTTTTTCTAGCATTTTTCTTTTTTCTTGAATGGGTTTTAAACCCTTAATAATTATCTCTGCTAAATCTTTTTTAAATTCTGCGTAGCCCTTGCCCTTGTATTGTTCCTCTATTTTCTTAATAGGCTTGTTTGAAAATAAATGGTAGATAGCTAAAAGATTAGAAATAGCTGGTTTATTTTTTTCGTCGTATTTTATTTCTTTTCCTGAATCAGTTACAGCTCGTTTTATTTTCTCTCTGATAGCTTTAGGAGAATCTGAAAGAGCAATACAACCTTGAGGGACAGATTTGCTCATTTTTTGAGTTGGGTCAGTTAAAGACATTATCCGAGCTCCAATATCTGTAACTATTCCATTAACCTTAGGAAATGTTTTTCCAAACATCTGATTAAATCGTTTTATGATAGCATTGGTTAATTCAATGTGGGGCAGTTGATCTTCTCCTACTGGAACATAATTCGCTTTGTAAAGCACAATATCAGCTGCCATTAATACAGGGTAGGCTAATAAACCCAAGTTTCTATGTTTTGGGTGAAGAGCAAGTTTTTCTTTATAGGTTGGTATTCGTTCTAGCCAAGAAAGGGGAGTAAGCGAACCCAGAATCCAGGCAAGTTCAGTGTGTTCAGGAATCTGGGACTGAATAATAATAATTGATTTTTTAGGGTCAATTCCTGTAGCTAGATAATCGAGTACAACATTTAAGGTGTCTTTTTTTATATTTTTTATATCAAAGGGCGTGGTAATTCCATGATAGTCAACCACAGCAAAAATACATTGGTATTTTTTTTGGAGGTTTAACCAACTTTTTATTGCTCCTAAGTAATTTCCAATATGAAGTTGTCCACTGGGACGCATCCCGCTGAAAACCCGCATAGATAGTTAAAAAATTTCAAAATCCAAGATACAATAACCAAACAAAATTCTAAATTACAATATCCAAGCTGCTATTTTAATTATTATTTGTACCTTTGTCTTGTTTGTTAGTCATTTGTGACGAGGTCTTTTCACCCTACGGGTGACCACCCGAAGGGTGGCCTCGTTACGTTAACAATGTTTAAAAATTAAAGAATTAAAGAATTGTTTAGAAATTCAAAATTCAAAATTAAAACTTATAATTA
>CAZVDC010000060.1:1503-3196 GCA_964625995.1 uncultured Candidatus Saccharibacteria bacterium | reverse complement strand
AAATGTTTCACGTGAAACACTTTATTTTTTCTATTTTAGATCCTGGTTTAAATTTATTTCTGAATGTTTCACGTGAAACATTGCACTATTTGGTCAATTTAGAACGGAATCAAGTAAATATTGGGTAAATCACATAAAAAACTTTGATTTTGAACCTAAATGTTTCACGTGAAACATTTTAAAAACAAGCAAGAACTTGGTAAATTTGGCGAGAAAATAGCAGCAAGATATCTGAAAAGAAAAGGATACAAGATTATGGAGGTAAATTTTAGGTATAAAAATTTTGGTGAAATTGACTTAATAGTAAGAAAATCAAACAAAAAATGGCTATTTTTTAAAAAGTTAGGAGATTTAGTATTCGTAGAAGTAAAAACTAGGCTAAAAGTAGAAAATTCAGTATTTCGACCCGAACACAATATTACTAAATTCAAACAGAAACAATTATTAAAATTAGCAAAAATTTATTTAGCAAAGCATAAATTATTTGAAATTCCTTGGCAAATTGATATAATTAGCATAGAAATAGATCCATTAAATCACAAAAAATTTGATTTACAACATATAAAAAAGGCTGTTTTTGGTTAAAAAATTAACCAAAAATATAAAAAATAGCAAAATAAAAGCATTAAATAGATAGAAATTCTATTTCTAACTTCACTTTAAGACCTATGGCTCGACCCCTGATCAAGAAAATCTCTCCAAAATTAAGAAGAGAACTTTTAAAAGAGTTCTATGATTTTGTTGCTAGTTTAGATAGAGAAGAAACCGAAGAGTTTTTTAATAAATTTCTTACCCCCGGAGAAAAAATAGTTTTGTCTAGAAGATTAAGAATTGCTAAAATGCTTCTTCAAGGATATACTACTCGGGAAATTAGAGAAAAACTTGGAGTAGGAGGGACTACAATTCAATTCATTCAAAAAGCAATTGAAGATGAATTAGAAAGGATGCAGAGCAGACAAGATTTACCTTTTGAAGATATTTAAATTATTTGTTTCTAGCTAAAAAAGTTATCTTATCATTATCTTATCATGATAAGATAGCAAACTTTGATAAATTAAAAATAAGAAAAAATTTCATTTTTTAAGAAAAATTTATTTAAAAAATAAATTTGTCAAACCCCAATAAAAAATGGCTTTATAAAGCCATTTTTTATTATTTTATCAACATTTTATCCACATTATAAACTTGACAAGTTTTTAAAAATTAACGTTATGATTAAAAGTGATGTTATCTTATCATTATCTTATCATGATAAGATAATGATAAGATAGGTCGATTTATTCGCTTTAAAAGAACAAATTTATGGCTTACGAATACGTTTACAATTTAAATCAAAAAAGAGCAGCAAAAAAAGCAAGACAAAAAGAAATAATTTTAACGATTTTAATTTTTCTTGCTTTGCTTTTTGCTTTTGGAATAGCAGGTAAAAGTGATTTATCTGATTATACATCCTTTCAAAAAAATCAAAATGCTAATTTTGTTTCTCAAAACATAGAAGGCCAAGTTATAAGATAAATATATTATGGGATTAAAAAGAGGGTATCCAAAATTAAACAAAGAGTTTAATTCAGGATCCCTTAACAACCCAGAAGACCTTGCTAAGAAGCAGGGTTATATTAGCCTAGCTCAAGCTAGTGAGCTTTTTTCTATTTCCAGAGCATATTTAAATGTTTTAATTCATCGAGGCAAAATA
>CAZVDC010000060.1:0-1403 GCA_964625995.1 uncultured Candidatus Saccharibacteria bacterium | reverse complement strand
CTTAAAATCGGCTCAGAAAGTATTACCTATAAATTAAAAAAGTTTAACAAGGAAGCAACTCAGAGAACAGCTACCAAAAGAGGAGGGTTTTTCATAACAATTGCTGCTGTTGTTATCCTTTTCTTAATAGTTGGGGGAATTAGCTTTGGAAACATAGATCCTGTTGTTACTGGTATTAAAAATGTTTTTAAGGACGCTACTACTCTTCAAGGTCATTGGCCAGGCACTCATGCCAATGAAGTTCTTTTATTAGATAAAAATGGAAATATTTCCATTTACGGCCACATTGAAACTAGGGGACAACTAAGGTCTTGGGTAAAGGACGGCATAGCCCCTATTGTTGTTGATTCAACCACAATGGTAGAGAACTTGAATGCTGAAATGGTAGGAGGAATGAAAGCTCAAGAATTTACTCTGGCTTTTGTAACAAAAAACGGAAACATAACCACAGAAGATGTATATTTAGAGGGAAATGTAGAAGTAGGGAAGACCTTATTGGTTAAAGGAGCTACAAAACTTTTAGATTCTCTTTTGGTAGATGGTTCATTAGGCGTCTGGGGTGACATTATTGGGAGAGGTAATTTGAAAATTAGTGGAAATGCCTCTTTTGGTCGAGATGTTAATATTGCTAAGAGTCTTGTTATTGGTGAAACCCTTAATGTAGGAATGGGAATAACTACTGGTGGAGATATAAATACTCAGGGAAATGATTTAATTCTAGGGGAGGGGACTATTTCTACTACTAATACGAATGTAATTCCAAATCTCAACGCTGATATGGTTGATTCAATGCACTCTAATGATTTTACTCTTGATTTTGTTGCTCGGCAGGGTAATGAGACGTCTCAAAAAATAAAAGTAGGCGCTTTAGAAGTAAATGGAGTTTCTGATTTTAATTCAATGACTTTTCATCATGATGGTCTTTGGGCAAATATTGGTAGCTTTTCTACTGCTTTAGGCGTTGGAGGATTTTTCTCAGCAGCAGGACCAGTTACTTTAGGAGACGGAGATGAAGAGGTTATAGTTAATGCCTCAAATTGGGATGTTGATGAAAATGGTAACCTTACAATAAATGAAATTACTTCAGGGACAATTACTGCCTCAGGAAACATTACAACAGATGGTTATTTAAGAGCTTTAGGCGTAGGACAATTTGGAGCTTCTTCAGTAGTTGCTTATTCTAGATTTGGAGAAGCAACTACTAGTTATGACTTGTCATCAGCTGATGATGTTTTAATATCTGGGAAATTAGAAGTTGATGGAAATGCTTGGTTTGATTCAAATGCTACTATCTCTGGGGATTTATATATTTCTGGAAATTTAGTAGGAGCCAGTATTTCTCAAGCTGCAGGATGGCAAGACGATGGAACAGTAGTAAGATTAATAACTCCTACTGATAAAGT
>CAZVDC010000059.1:0-3333 GCA_964625995.1 uncultured Candidatus Saccharibacteria bacterium | reverse complement strand
GGGACATGTCCCGAGGACTGTTTGTATATAAAGGTTAATGATAAAGGCTGGGTAGCTATTGAGACTACTCCATAAAATATGGTTTTAAAAAACTTAAAAAAACAAATAATATTTAACAAAGGATTTTCTTTAGCAGAGGTAATTATAGCTATCTTTGTTTTAACTATAGGAGTTGTTGGGGGAATAAACCTTTTAACTCGTTCTCTTTCCATTGCTTCTTTGAGTAGGGCTCAGATTATAGCTACAAGCTTGGCTCAAGAGGGTTTGGAAATAGTTAGGAATATAAGAGATACAAATTGGATAGAAGAAAGATATACACCTGGTACTTCGTGGATAGAAGGGTTAAGTTGTTCTTCTGGTTGCCGCGTTCAATATAACAAAGATTATTTACTTTCTTTGGGCAGTAATCCAGTTTTAAAAATTGATCCAAGCGGTTTTTATCAATATGACGACGGTTCCTCAACTATTTTTAGAAGAAAAATTACAATTGAACAAATAAACGATTATGAGGTTAAGGTGGTTGCTGAGGTGACCTGGACTGAAAAAGGGCAGAGTCATAAGATAGAGGCAGAAACCCGTTTATTTAATTGGAAATAATCCATGAGAAAACAGATTTTCAAACAAAACAAAAACAAAGGTTTTACTCTCGTAGAAATATTGGTGGGGGTAAGTATTTTTGTTTTAGTCACGAGTACAGCAGTGGGTTTGATTATGACTTCTGTTCAAAGTCAAAGAAAGGCTATAGCGATTCAGGAGGCTCAGGAAAATGGCCGTTATCTTTTGCAATTTATGGCAAAAGAAATAAGAATGAGCCAAGTAAATACACTTGATGGTCAGACCCAAATCCTTAACATTGATCATTCTGATTTTGGAAATATTATTTACAGAATTACTAATGGGCAGGTTTTGCGAAACAATCAACCAATAAGTTCAGATAATATTCAAGTAGATGGCTGGTTTTATATAGACGGCAGAAGCGAAGACGATCATCAACAGCCCAAGGTAACAATAACCTTGAAGATAGAAAAAACAGGGCAAAAATCCGAAGAGGCAACTTCAATTATTCTTCAAACCACTACTTCTCAAAGAAATCTTGATTTAGATTAGTTTAATTTTTAAAAAAGATTTTATGGGCAGATTTAAGAAAAAGAAACAAAATATAAAGGGGGCATCTTTGTTTTTAGCAATGTTAATTTTAGCAGCAGTTTTAGCAATTGCTTTTGGTATATCTTCGTTGCTTTTAAGAGAGATAAAACTTTCAAAAGATGTAGTCAGTTCTTTAAAGGCATACTATGCTGCAGAAGCAGGTATAGAAAGAAAACTTTATGAGATTAGGAAAAATAATAATTTCAATGATATTGCTTTTCCTTGTTCTGTGGAACTAAGCAATGGAAGTAGCTATGGTGTAGATGTAACCACGGGAAACCCTACCAGGATAAAAGCTTATGGGTGTTATAAAAACACCAGAAGAGCAGTAGAAATTTCTTATTAAAAGATTTAACATAATTATTTTTAAAAATTATAAAAATATGAAATCTTTTCATCTATATCCAGATAATATTAATTTTAAAAAACCTAATTTTAAAAAGTTATTGAAAGGTTTTAGAATTTTCAAAAAACCAGTATTTTTAAGTGTCTGCTTATCCTTAATCATAGCTATAATAGCAGGAACTCTTTCTTCAATTTATCTTGCACCAGTAGTGAAAGATAAGCTTTATCCAAGTTCATCAAGTCAGAAAGAAGAGGTAAACCCTGATTTGTTTTTAGAAGGTTCGGGGGGTTTTGATTCTAACAAAAACAAGAAAGAAGAAGCAAAAGAAGCAACAGCAAAACAACCTAAAAGTATAGCTGATGTAGTAGAAGAAGTTTCTCCAGCAGTAGTTAGCATTATTGTAAGTAAATATGTCCCTGTAATTGAAGAGTATTATATAAATCCATTTGAGGAATTTGAACGCTTCTTTGGAAGGGATTTTGGGTTTAAAATTCCTCAGTATAGAGAAAGGGGCAGAGAATTACAGCAGATAGGAGGAGGAACAGGGTTCATTGTTAGCCCAGATGGTTTAATTGTTACAAACAAACATGTGGTTTATGATGAGTCAGCTGAATATACAGTATTAATGAATGATGGAACAAAATATCCTGCTCCAGTTTTAGCCAGGGATCCGGTTCAGGATATTGCAATTTTAAAAATTTCGGCTCATAATCTACCTACTGTAAAATTAGGAAATTCAGATGATTTGCGTATCGGCCAAACAGTAATTGCAATAGGCAATGCCTTGGGAGAGTTTAGAAACACCGTTAGCGTAGGTGTAATTTCTGGTCTTTCTCGAACCATTACAGCAAGCGGAGGGGGTATAATCGAACAATTAGAAGAGGTTATTCAAACCGATGCAGCAATTAATGAAGGGAACTCTGGGGGGCCGCTTTTGAACATTTATGGAGAAGTTATTGGTATAAATACTGCCATGGCTCAAGGAGCTGAAAATATTGGTTTTGCTATTCCTATAAACAAAGCTAAAAAAGCGATTACCGATGTTCAAACTAAAGGAAGGATAGTTTATCCATTTTTAGGAGTACGTTATATTTTAATTACAAAGAGCATTGCTCAAAAAAATAATTTACCAGTAGATTATGGTGCTTTGATAGTTAGAGGGAATGAGCCAGGGGAGGTTGCTGTTATACCTGGAAGCGCTGCTGATAAAGCTGGGTTACGAGAAAATGATATAATTTTAGAAATAGATGGACAGAAAATAACTCCTGAGAATAGTTTATCAAAATTGATTTTAAAGCATGATGTTGGAGATAGAATAGTTTTAAAGATTTTAAGGCAAGGAGAAGAAAAAATAATTGATGCTGTTTTAGAAGAATGGAGTCAGTAAGATAATAAAATCTATTTTAAAAAATGAATTCAAGGTATTACCCTAGAGGTAATACCTTTTTTAATACATTATAATGCTTTTTAGTTTAGGGTGTCCGATACTATACATTCTTAGGGAGTTATTTAAAACTACTGAAAAATTAAAACCGCTGACTTATTGCAAAATATTGACAAATTTGTATTAGATTGATATAATTAGATTGCTTATAAGTACTTTAAAATTTAAAACCTTTTAAGGAGGGTTAAATGAAAAAAGTTGTGATTCTGTTTTTGGTTTTAATTCTGTTAGAAGGAAGTCTTTTTGCAAAAGAAAACTTCAGGTTCAAACTAACTTATCGGAATCAGGTTCTTACCCAGCAAGATATTAAAGAATCAGATTATTCAATACTGCGTAGTAGAGGCGTGGAAAGTTGGTTGGAAAATTACTATTATTATCTTTGGTTTTGGGATGACCC
>CAZVDC010000058.1:0-3517 GCA_964625995.1 uncultured Candidatus Saccharibacteria bacterium | reverse complement strand
ATTAGGTCAATTAGAATAATTAGGTTAATTAGACATTATTTAATTTATTTGATTTTTGGTGCCTGGTATTTGGTGCTTAATGTAACGAGGAAAGACCTCGTTACATTATTACTTGTCTGGATTTTTTAAAAGGATTAAAATATAAATTGCTATGGAGATATTTTTGCTTTTTGCTGGAATATTTTTGTTTACTTTTTTTATAGGGATTTTGTTGGAGAAAATTAGAATCCCTTGGATTTTTGCTTCTTTAATTTTAGGTTTAGTTTTAGCCTTTGATAATCCTTTTTCTGAGCTGACATCTTCAGGAACTTTTAAGTTTTTAGCTTGGCTAGGAATGTATTTTTTGCTCTTTTTAATTGGGTTTGAGTTGGACCTGGAAAAAATTAAGAGATTGGGAGGATTTATTGTTAAATCAACCTTTTTTATTATTCTCTTTGAAGCATTTTTTGGGAGCTTATTGATTCATTTTGTTTTTGGCTATTCCTGGTTTCTTTCAGTTTTAATTGCTTTGTCTTTTGCTACTGTTGGGGAAGTGGTTTTAATTCCGATTTTAGATGAGTTTAAGCTAACAAAAACTAAACTAGGTCAAACAATTTTAGGGATAGGAGTTTTAGATGATATAATTGAGATATTTGTAATTTTAATAGCTGTTTTAGCAATTCCAATTTTAGTCGGAGGAGGGTTACGGTTAGATTTTGAGATAAGGTATTCTCTAGCCGTTTTCCTTTCTTTGTTTTTCTTGTTTCTTTTTGTTTTGCTATTAATTAAAGTTAAAAGAAAATTAAACTTAAACAGGATAAGAGGTATAGAAATATTCTTTTTATTTATCCTAGCCATTTTTTTCTTATTTATTGGTTTGGCAAGCTATGCCGAAGCAGCAGCAATAGGAGCGATTTTAGCAGGTATAGTGGTAAAGAACCTTTTGCCCAAACAATATATTTCTTTACTTGAATCACGGATAAAAACAGTAACTTATGCATTGTTTGGTCCAATATTTTTCTTTTGGGTAGGACTAGATGCCGATATAGATTATTTAATTAAATACCCTTTATTAATTGTTTTAGTAATAGTAGTTGCGAAAAGTGCTAAAATATTTGCTAGCTGGTTAATAGGAAGGAAAGAATTAGGATTAAAACCTTCTATTTTGATGGGAATAGCTCTAGGAGTAAGGTTTTCAAGTTCAATTGTGATTATAAAATTTTTATTTGAAAAAGCTTTAATTAGGTCTGAGTTATATTCAGTTTTAATAGCTTCCACTATTGCTTTTAAGTTTATTATCCCATTTTTACTTTCTTGTTTAATAAAAAAATGGCAGAGAGGTTTTTCTAAGATTAATTAACAAACTGTTATTAAGCTGAACAAAGAATACGTATTAATACGTATTTTAATACGTATTTTTAATTTATAATATGGTTGATATTATCAAAGGAGATATAACTAAAATTGAAGCAGATATTATTGTTAATGCGGCTAATACTGAGTTGATTCATGGCGGGGGAGTGGCTTTAGCAATTGCTAAGGCCGGCGGAGAAGAATTAATAAAAGAAAGTAAGAAAATAGGATTTGTGTCTTTAGGTGATTTTGCTGTGACTACTGCTGGTAGTTTAAGGGCTAAAAAAGTTATTCATATTCCTACAATTGATTATACTCAGAACAGGAAGAGAATTTCTTATGAAGAGCTAAAAACAGTTTGGCAAAAGGTTTTAAAATATTGTAAAAAAGAAAGTTATAAAACAATTGCTGTTCCGATTTTAGGCGCAGGAGTTGTGGGATTAGACAAAGAAAAAGTTAAGAAAATTCTTTTTGAAGAAGCAGAAAAATTTAAAGATTTGGATGTTAAAATCGTGGAGTTTTAATCTTTTCAGGTTTATAATCCTTGACAGATTTTGTTTAATGTATTATTGTTCTATACAAACGCGGTTTTGCTCTTTAACAACTGGGTTGAGTAGAATAATCCTGTTTGAAAGAGCAGAGAAAGATTAGGTCAGAAAAAATTTAAAAACTTTATTAGGAGGTGCTAAATGTTATGGGTAGCTATTATTTTAGGGGCTATTTTAGGAGTTGTTGGTATTTTGTCTTTATTTGGCGTGCTTTCAAAAGATGAAGAGGTTCGAAGAGCATGTGCATGGACAAGCGGTATTACCTTAGTTATAGCTATTGTGTGTTTTGCTTTTGCTTCAATCACTATTATTCCACCTGGGCATGTCGGGGTTAAGGTTTTGTTTGGTAAAGTAAAAAGCGATGTTTTTACCGAGGGGCTACACCTGAAGAGTCCGTTTATAAGTGTCAAAAAAATGACAACCCAGACTCAGTCTTATACTATGACCGGCAAGGAGGGAGAAGGAAAAATAAAAGGATTTGATGCCATTAAAGGATTAACAAAAGACAACCTGACAGTAGCCATGGATATCACAGTTTTGTATAAGTTATATTCTTTTGACGCTCCTAAGGTATATCAGATTTTAGGATTTACAGATGTTTATACTGAAAAGATTGTCCGACCCGCTATTAGAACAGCTATAAGGAATTCCGTAGCAAGGTATAATGCTAGTGAAATAATGAGTGAGAAGAGAGCTGAGGCAGAGCAAGATATTCAAAATGAATTAGAAAAGATATTTAGGGAATATTTTACCAAACAAGGAATTGAACACGGGATTATTTGCGAAAGAGTAATGCTTAGAAACGTTGACCCTCCTCAAAAATTAAAAGATGCTATTGAGAATAAACTTAAAGCTGAGCAGGATGCCCAAGCTATGGAATTTAAATTACAGCAAGCCAGAAAAGAAGCAGAAAGAAAAAGAATTGAGGCTCAGGGCATTAAAGATGCTCAGGAAATTATTAACAGGTCGTTAACAGAAAAATATCTCCAGTGGTATTATATTGAAACCTTAAAACAATTGGTTAATTCTCCAAATCATAGCACTATTATTTTACCCTTTGACCAGAAATTAACTCCCATGCTCCAGATTCCTTCAAGAAAAGATAAATAAAAGAGAAAGAAATAAAGGTATGGAAAATCCATACCTTTTCTTTTTTAAACCTTGCTTTTTAAAAAGAATCATGTTATTCTCTTAAACAGAATGTTTTTAAAAGGAGGAAGCATTGAGGTCTTCTGTTCCAGAGTTACCTAAAAATGTTAAAGAATTAGAAGAATTATTAAGAAAGAAATTTGAAATTTTAGAAGAAAGCAGTCCTATTTCCGATACCACCAGTGGGGAGTATCATCCTGGAGATGTAGCCATAATTTTAGTTAAGAAAAAATGTCCTTTTTGTGGAATGATATTTGATGTTGTTGTTAAAAGAGGATGTTTTGGATCAGAAGAAAATCCCCACAACTGTCCTAATTGCTATTTTCCAAATAATGTTATTGAGGCCCTGGTAAAAAAGAAGGAGCAGAAAACAAACAAATAGATTATAAAAAAACTAACCTTGTAAAAGGTTAGTTTTTATTTTTTAGGGAGATAACTTTACAAACTAATTAATAATATTATACATAAGCATAAAAACAACCAGCTAA
>CAZVDC010000057.1:0-3543 GCA_964625995.1 uncultured Candidatus Saccharibacteria bacterium | reverse complement strand
CATTTTGCCTCCTTTCTTTTAAAGAACTAATATTGTAAAATTAAATTTAGCTTAAGCTTAGACCACAATGTATACTTACTATATAACCATTTAGATAATTTGTCAATATTCAATTCATAAATTCGTAATAAAATTCGTTATTCGTTGATGACTATGAAAATCGACACAATACGACATTCTCTAAGTCACATAATGGCTCATGCGGTTCAGGATTTATTTCCCGGAGCCAAATTTGGTATTGGCCCAACAATTGAAAATGGTTTTTATTATGATTTTGATTTTGTAGAAGCGGATAGGCGCGGATCAAAACACGGATTAACGCAGATAACATTAACGCCGGAGGATTTGCCTAAAATTGAAAAAAGAATGAGGGAGTTAATAAAGCAAAATATCAAGTTTGAAAAGAGAGCAATTTCTAAGGCCGAGGCAAAAAAATTATTTAAGAATCAACCATATAAATTGGATTTAATTAATGAAATTAAAGATAAAAAGGTAACTATTTATAAATCAGGGGATTTTACTGATTTGTGCGCTGGCCCTCATGTTAAATCTACAAAAGAAATTAATCCAGAGGCTTTTAGATTAGTAAAAATCGCAGGTGCTTATTGGAAAGGCGATGAGAAAAACCCAATGCTTCAGAGAATTTATGGAGTGGCGTTTAATACTAAAAAAGAGCTTGATGAATATTTTAAACAAATTGAAGAAGCAGAGAAAAGAGACCACCGACTATTGGGACAAAAATTAGATTTATACAGCATTGATGATGAAGTAGGTCCTGGCTTGATTCTTTGGCATCCAAAAGGAGCTTTACTTCGTCAAATTATAGAAGATTACTGGATTAAAGAACATTTAGCTAATGGATATGAACTTGTAAGAACTCCTCATATTGGCCGGATAAAACTTTGGCAAACCTCAGGCCACACTAATTTTTATAAAGAAAATATGTTTAGCCCAATGAAGGTTGAAGATGATGAGTATCTGATAAAACCAATGAACTGTCCTTTTCATATAAAAATTTACAAAAGTCAGACAAGAAGTTATAGGAATTTGCCTTTGCGATGGGCAGAACTAGGCACAGTTTATAGATATGAAAGATCAGGGGTTCTTCATGGTTTAACCCGAGTTAGAGGATTTACTCAGGACGATGCCCATATTATTTGTACTCCTGAGCAACTAGGTTCTGAAGTAATGGCTGCTGTTCGATTTGGCACTAAAATGCTTAAGGATTTTGGTTTTAGGGATTACAAAATTTATCTTGCTACTCGGCCCAAAAAGTATGTTGGCAGTTTAAAAGATTGGAAGAAGGCAACTAATACATTAAAGTATGTTCTTGAAAAGTTAAAACTAGATTATGAAACGGATCCAGAGGGAGGAGTATTTTATGGGCCTAAAATTGATATTAAAATAAAAGATTCTTTAGGTAGAGAATGGCAATGTACTACTGTCCAATTTGATTTCAATTTACCAGAAAGATTTGACATGACCTATATTGATAAAAAAGGCAAAAAACAAAGACCTTATATGGTTCATCGGGCTCTTCTTGGTTCAATAGAAAGGTTTGTCGGTGTTCTTTTAGAGCATTACGCAGGCGCTTTGCCTCTTTGGCTTTCTCCTGAACAAATTTGGATTATTCCTGTAGGATCTAAGCATCGAAAGTATGCTAAAAGTTTGGGCAGACAACTTCAGGAACTTGGCCTCAGGATTGTTGTTCGAGATGAGAATGCAACAGTTTCAAAAAAGATTCGGGAAGGAGAAATTCAGAAAATTCCTTATATATTAGTCGTAGGAGACAAGGAAGAAAAAGAGAAATCGGTTCGGGTTAGAGATAGAAAGAGGGGTGATATAGGGATGATGAGCATTGAAAAATTTATTGAGAAAGCCCAAAATGAAATAAGGAAGAAGAAATAATCATACAACAAGATTAGGACATTTATAAAAGGTCGAATTTAATAAATAATTAAATTAAGAATAATAAATTAAAGTATATATGATTAAATTAAAACCATTTTTAATTTTTACAATATTTGTTTTATTTATAGGTCTCTTTTTTATTGGTTCCCGAGAAGTTCTTGCTCAAGAAGCAGACACTGGAACCAGCGAAGAGGCAGCAGGCGAAGCAGTTGAGCCTCAACAAGAATCTGAGGAGATTGTTGTTGAGGAAGATATAACAGCCGAAGATTTAGGTGTTTCAGAGCCGAGAATTTTACCCGATAATCCCTTTTATTTCCTTAAGAATTTCTGGCGAGGCGTAAGAGCAACCTTTACTTTTAATCCGGTTAAGAAAGCTGAGCTCCGTCTCCGATTTGCTAACGAGAGACTAATTGAGGCAAAGAAAATAGCTGAAAAGACAGGTAAAGAAGAATTTTTTGAAAAAGCCATTGAGGGTTATCAGCAGGAAATGGAAAGAATTAGACAAAGGGTTGAGCAGTTAAAATCTACTGCTGAGGAAAATCCCAGGATAGATAAATTTTTAGATAAATTTACAGAAAAATCTTTCAAGCAGCAGATATTGATAGAGCGGTTAGAAAAAAGACTTGCCCAAAAAGCTCAAGGAAAAGCATTAGAAAGGTTAAAAGAAATAAAAGAGGAACACCTAGAACGTTTTGGTAAAATAATAATGCATCTTGAAAAAAATCAGGAAAGAGTCCAAGAACGAATAGAAAAAAATCTAGAGAAAATGAAAGAGGGTAAGTTTAAGCACTTTAAGAATTTAGAGGTTTTGATAGAGTTAGAAAAAAAGGTGCCAGAGGAGGCAAAGGAAGCAATTAGAAGGGCACAAGAGAACGCTCTTAAGCGGCTTCACGGGGATTTAAACAATATGTCTCCGGAAGATCAGGAAAATTTTAAGGAGTTTCTAGAGAGAGTTAGCGGAGATGAAACTACGCGATTAGAAGTATTAGAGAAACTTAGGGAAGGAAAACTTGCTCCTATTTTAAGACAGCAAATCAATGAACATAGAAGTAAAATCCAGCAAAGAATAAAAACTATGAAACAGAATCTTCTTGAACTTTGTCCAGAAAAAGGAGAATCAGCTACTATAGAAGAGCTTCAAGAGTGTGTTAGAGAAAAGACAAGAGAAAGAGTAGAAGAGCAGAAGAAGGAAGGGTTAAGAGAAAATTTAAAAGAAAAAGAAAATAAAGAAGAGAGCGCGCAAGAAGAAGACGACAAAAGTTCCGCAGAAGAGCCTAAGAAAATGTTTTGCCCAACTTTTTGGGAGCCAGTATGCGGAAAAGATGGTAAGACTTACAGTAATGCTTGTTTTGCCAAAATAGCTGGGGTAGAAATAGATTATAAGGGTAAATGCAGAGAAGAAAATAAGCCTGGATCAGTTGCTCCTCGTTTTAAGGGTAGCAGATAATACTTTGAAAAATAATTATATTATAAAAAAACAGCTCCGTTTTATACGGAGCTGTTTAGTTATTATTCACTACCTTTCTTTTTAGAAATATCGTTTATATGGACATCATTTATATGGACATCGCAAGTCCACAGATTTAATAAATCATTATCTAAGTTATTATTATCTAAATTATTTAAATTAAA
>CAZVDC010000056.1:2170-3561 GCA_964625995.1 uncultured Candidatus Saccharibacteria bacterium | reverse complement strand
TGGGTCAGACCAGTGTTCCATTCAGCAAGTTCAAGTTCACGGCTACAGATGAGGCATTCAAGATTGATAAGTTGACTATTGAAATCGATGACTCAGCTGACAGAATTAATGTAGCCAAGGTAGAACTTGAATATCCTGTTGATGCTGCTGGAACACTAGTAAGTACCAGACCAGTAGGTTACTTCGGTGGAACAGCTTCTATCACCTTTGATTTGACTGGTAAAGAAATGTATGTACCTAAGGATGATTATGCTTACCTAACTGTTTATGCTGATATAGCTGATTATGACCAAATTGGTGACCAAAGTGCTGATAATTGGTCACTTGACTTTGAGGGTGATGGAACCACTACATTCCATGCTGTGGGTGAAGGTTCCAGCAAGGTTATTGAAGCTAATGCTTCAGGTATAGCTGATGCTGATGGGCAGACAATGTACTTGTACAGAGTCTTCCCAACCTTTACTCTTGACGGACCAGCAGCTGCCACTGGTGCAACTATGGCTACCAGAATTCTTGAATTCACAGTTACCAATAATGGTGACTATGATCTAGTCTTCAACAGCACTTCTGGTCAGCTCAAGTTTGATGTCTTGGGTTCCGGTGCTAGTTCTGGTAATGCTACCTTCACTCTTTACAAGAGTGATGGAACTCAAGTAGATGCTGCTACTGTAACAACAGCTGGTGGTGGTTCTGCTTCAGCAACCTTTGACTTTACTGACACTACTATTACTATTCCAGCTGGTGGTAGCCAGTCATTCTACATTGAAATTACCAGTGGTAAGACCATTTGGGATGAAAATGGTGATTGGCTCCAGCTTAAGTTGCAAGACGAAGCCAATGTGGTCAAGTGGGTTGATGGTTCAGACACAGACCAAATTGGTTTAACAGCTGGACTCAAGAACCTTGGAATCCCAATGATTGGTCCCGAATTCTCTGTACAAGGTTTGTAATAATTGATTTGGACCCAGGCTACTTTCTCCTTGTGAGTAGTGACCTGGGATTGAAAGCAAAAACCCCGCCTTCGGGCGGGGTTTTTGCGCACAGAAAACACAGAGCTGTCACAGAGAAACACAGAAATACTTTACCTTTATTATAGCGATTGTTATACTTAAACTATGGAAAGTATTTTAAATAACAAAGAAAACAATATTGATCCTAAAACTGGGAAATTTTTTCCCTTTAAAAAAGAGGGAGATATTATTTGCCGTGCTTATTTAGAAATTAGAGCTGAATACGGAACTACACTTAAAGAAAAGGCTTATCATAAACTTTTAAAAGAATGGTTTAGTCAAAATAATATAGATTATCTTTACGAGCCCTCTTTAGAAATTCGTTCAAAGTTCAGTAATAGAGTTATAGATTTATATCGACCAGATTTTATAGTTTTTAAT
>CAZVDC010000056.1:0-2070 GCA_964625995.1 uncultured Candidatus Saccharibacteria bacterium | reverse complement strand
AAAGTTCAGTAATAGAGTTATAGATTTATATCGACCAGATTTTATAGTTTTTAATAAAATTCCTTTAGAAGTTAAAGCTACTCGCATGACTATTAAGAGGGACAGGGATCAACTTTATAATTATCTTAGAAACAGTTCATACGAGGTAGGATATTTATTAAACTTTGGCACATCAAAAAGATATATTAAAAGAATAATTTATACAAATGACAGAAAACCATATCTAAGAACATAGACAAATACAGAATTATCACGGAAACACATAATACGACAAAACAATATCTGTGTTCTCTGTGGTTCTTCTGTGGGTTCTGTGTTTAAGCTTTACTAATATGTATTCACCCAACAGAGCAGAACAACTTTATTTAAAGGTACTCCGTTATGGACTGTTTTTGTGTGCTTTCACGCCCCTGATTCTTTATTCTCAGTTTTTGTCTATATTTCATTTTCCCAAAGTGATTGTTTTTAGAAGCATAGTTGAAATAATGCTTATTTTTTATGTTTTGTTGATTATTGGCAATAAAAAATACAGACCGGACTGGAAAAATCCTCTTTTGATTGCGGTTACTGTTTTTACTGGACTTTATATTTTAACCAGTATAACCGGAGTTAATCCTTACCGTAGCTTTTGGGGAACCCTAGAAAGAATGGGGGGTGTTTTTACTTTTATTCATTATTGGGTGTTTTTTGTGATTTTAATTAGCGTGTTTAATAATAATGCGAATGATGCGAATAGAAATGCGAATGATGCGAACAGGAATGCGAATTATGCGAACAATTCGTGTGCTGCGAATAAAAACTGGATGAAATTGTTAAAATTTTGTGTAATAGCTGGATTTTTGTCAATTTTATATGCTTATGGTCAGTTATTTGATTTAGGAGAATTTTTTGTAGGTTGGCAGCATGGAAGGATTTTTGGAACTCAAGGCAATGCCGCTCTTTTTGCCGGGTATTTGATTTTTATTCTGTTTTTGGCAGCATATTTATTATTCACAGAAGCCTACAGAGAAAAGCACAGAAACATACAGAAGGTTTTCTATGGGTTGGTTATAGCTTTAGGAGTTCCGGCCTTGTTTTTGACTGCGGTTAGGGGAAGTATACTTTCTTTTATTGGCGCCTTATTTTTATTAGCGATTTTTATAATATTTTTTCACAGAGACACACAGACTATCTCCCAACATAAAGCTGGGGATACACAGGAACACACAGATAATCAGCGTAAATCAGCGTATTCAAGCGAAGCGAGACAAAATCCGCGCGTATCAGCGATTAAGATTATTGCTTTAGCGCTATTAGTGTTGTTATTAACGTTAATTAGCGTTCTCTGGTTATGCCGAAATCAATCTTGGGTTCAAGAAAATCGTTATCTTAAGAGAATTACTGATATTTCTTTAGAAACAAAAACTGTTCAAACTCGTCTCGCTACCTGGAAATCAGCTTGGCAAGGCTGGCAGGAAAGATTTTGGCTGGGTTGGGGGCCAGAAAATTTTAATGTGCTTTTTGCTAAGTATTTTGATCCTATGCATTATGAAGGATTTGGTTCAGAGGTTGTTTGGGATAGAGCTCATAATACTTTTTTAGACATAGGAACAACAATGGGTATTGTTGGACTTTTAAGCTATTTGAGTATTTTTATTGTTTTGTTTTTGTATTTTTATAAACTTATCTTTAATAGAAACAGAAGAACGCAGATAGCAACGCAGAATAACGCGGATGATATAACAAGAAAGCGGTTTTCATATGCTGTTTTAGGTGCAATGTTTATTGCCTATATTGGACACAATATTTCATTTTTTGACACTTTTAATAGTTATTTGATGTTTTTCATTACAATTGGTTATATTTCTTATAGATATAGAAGCCATTATACGCCTAAAATTACGCCTTTAGACGCCACCACCGGCGTTAAAGGGCGTAGTAAAGGCGACTTAAAGGCGCCTATCGAAGAAGACAGAATATCAAAACAAAGAAGAACTGCAGCAATCATATTAATCCTCCTGGTATTTTTAACTATATGGAAGACTGCTATAATTCCAGCAAAAGCAAACTATGCTGCTACGAGGGGAATTG
>CAZVDC010000055.1:0-3676 GCA_964625995.1 uncultured Candidatus Saccharibacteria bacterium | reverse complement strand
AAAATTGGCAACTTAACGTCTTCAAGAGCACTGCGGCGGTAAAAAGGAGCTGCTCCATCAACTCCAAAAATTTCCCCTCGTTGATATTGTCCTTTATCTTTTTCTCCTTGACCACGATTAATCACTCGTCTATTCTTAAACATTACTAATCCGGTTGTGTCTAAAATCTTTGTCTGTATAAAACAGCTATCTTGTATTTTGGCTTTGTAGAGTTTTCCCTGAACTGCTCCTATTTTTCTATCTATTTTCATTGTCTCTACAGCATTTTTAATAAAATCTTTATCCAAAACAACATCTTGGTTTAAACAGAGAATATACTCTCCTTTACTTTCTTTAATGCCGATATTGTGCCCAGCTGCAAATCCTAAATTCTTTTTGTTCTCAATAATTTTGATAGGAAAGTTTGTTTCTTGTTCCTTGTATCTTGTTACTTGTTCTAAGGTTCTATCCTCTGAAGCATTATCAATCACCAAGATTTCAATATTAGGATATGTCTGTTCTAATACTGAGTTCAAACACGGCTCAATAAGATTTTGAGCATTATAAGTTAAAAGATTTACTGAAACCAATGGAAAATTACTCATAATTCTTTAGAATAAAGCAACCCTAAGGGTATCATAAATAATAGTAAAACTTTATCATTTAAAAGCACCACATCAAAAAGATTATAAACAAGGAGCCACAAAAAGAAAAAAGCAAATATTTGGGAGAATATTTGATTATGAGGTTCTTTAACAAATCTTAAGGCCTTTTTAAATATTTCTAAAAATATTAATAATAGAACAATCAATCCCAGCAAACCCATTTCAGAAGCTACATCTAAATAAAGGTTGTGAGCAGAAGCTCCTTTTTTGCCTGCTGAAACATCTTCTCCTAAAATTATTGGATAATTTCCAATTCCAACACCAAGCAATGGATGTTTTATCACTGACTCAAAAGAATTTTTCCAAATCTCCATCCGGCTCCTAACAGATAACTCTTCTAAATCAGTTACTGACTTTGCCCTTTTAAAAGCCAATGTTCCATCAGGTCCTGAGGAAAATCGAGACATAAGAAAAGAAGAAACAGGAAAAGCAATTAGAAATATTAACAAGAAACTTATAAATACGTGAATAAAATGCGAGTTTAAATGAATTAAGCGTGAACACTTTTTTTCTTTAAAGAGCTTGCAAATAGAAAAAATTATTATTAAACCAAAGGGTAAAATAGCACTGACCCAAATACCCCGAGAACCAGAAAAAACTAAAGCTAAAAAAGAAAATATAATCGGGAGCCAATAGATTTTTTTTGAAGTTTTTAGTAAAAGATAGCTAAAAAATATCAAACTAATAATTGTAAATAGAGCAAAAGAATGAGAGTCAGGAAAAACTGAAAACATTCTCAAAGTTGGCGGGCTATCAGGATAATATGAAAACCAAGTATTGCTTACTGCTAATAATTTAGCTAAATCAAACCCATAAAACACTGATATAATATTTTTAGCCCACCACTGCCAAAATGAATAGAGGGGGGTAAAAAATACTGAAACGAGTTGGGTATAACCAATGACTAAAGATGTTATTCCAGCAATTGCTCCGGCTTTAATTATTTTCAATCTCATTTCTTTGTCTCTGGCAACATCTTTGACAATAATAAATAGCAAAAATATGTTAATTAAAAACAAAAGCTTCTTAATACCAACAACTATATCGGTTGCCACAGCAAGAGATAAAACCCCAATTACTAAAAACAGAACCGTTAATTTAGCAATAGATGATATCAGCGGTTTTTTAAAAAAGACCTTATTAAAAACTAGTCTAAAGGCAACCTTTAGCCATTTGCGTTGGGCTAGCCATACAAAAAACAATACAGTTAACAAAATTCGCCAGTTCGCCATTGAATCATAACCAGCAATTGGCAAGGCAACAAATAATGGAATAGAAATAATAAATAAAATTAAACTATCTTCTATTCTGCTAAAAATAAAATAAAAAACCATCAAACCGGTCATAAATAGAATTGCCTCGCGTGGAAAAATCCCGATGCTCGTCAAAGTCACGGTTAAAATTTCAACAAATAAAATAATATAGAATGAGTATTGATTTTTCTTCATAAATGTGTTATCCTGTTAAAAAACAGAAGCCAAAAGGAGGTCTTTAAAAAATGAAAAAAACACTAATTATTCTGATTATTCTGTGTGGGTTTCTTTTTATTGTCTCTTGTAGGCCTAATCCATTGGTTGAGAGAAAAACGGAGGGAACGATTATAGCTGTTTCACAAGGAAATTTTTTTGGACTCAAAGGAAGCTTTATTGTCTGGGAAAAAGGACGAGCTGCTACCAAGTGGTACGAACAAGGCCCACCTTGTCAAGTATGGTTTATTTATCCCCCACAAGAAGAGTTAATCCCACCAGTCAAAATCCAATTAATCTACAGATGGAATCTGGCAATTAAAGGAGTTCCCATAGTACGGGTTATTATTTGTAAAAAATTAACGTATTAAAAAGGAAACAAACAAAGGTCCTTAGCAAAGTCAGGGCCTTTTATTTTTCTAAAAGAATTTTTAACGTCTTTTCAGCTGTTTTCTTCCAACTGAACTTTTTTATTTGCTCTTGTCCTTTCTCGACCATTTTTTCTCTTAATTTTTTATCAACTAAAATTATTGATATTTTTTTGCTAATTTCTTCAATATCTTTTGGGTTTTCAACCCAAACCGGATAATCCCCTAAAACTTCAGCTAATGAAGTTTTCTTTGTTGATAAAACCGGTGTTCCGCAAGCCATAGCTTCAAGTGGCGGTAGGCCAAATCCTTCATATGAAGACAGCCAAACAAATACATCAGCTATGTTGTACAATAAAACCAAATCTTTATCGTTGATATAATCAATATGCAAAATTGCTTCTCGGCCGATACTTTTATTGGTCTTTTTTATTAAGGAATCAATATCTATAAAAGGCTTGGTATAATTTGGTCCACCAATTAAAAATTGGTATTCTGGAAACCTATCCGCTATTTTAGCAAAGGCCTTAATTATTTCGGGAATAAATCTTCTATTAAAAATTGCTCCAACATAAAAAATAAATTTGTTTTTAATTCTGTATTTATCTTTTATATCCGAAATTATATTTATTATATCTTCTCTCTTTAAAGGTTTAAACTTTTCATCGGCTGCTAAGGGAATAACAAAAACTTTATCTGGATTAATTTTATAATACTTCAAAATCTCATTTTTGCTAAACTGGGAACAAGTAAAAATTATTTCAGCTTTTTTGGCAGAAATTTTAGAAACCTTCTTAAGTAGTATTTTATCAAAAACACTTGGCCAGTTATAGAGATTTGGTTGAGCTTCATAAATTATATCATGAAGAACCAAGGCAATTTTCCCTTTATAAAAAATCGGAGCAATATAATTCGGACAGAATAGAATATCAATTTTATCTTTCTTTGCTGCTTGAGGCAAAAAATAATGCATAAACAAAGCATTGCTATTGCTTTTCAACACTTTTTTCTGAAAATTAGGACTCTCTGGGATATCATTAGGGGCTTGATTTTTAAAATATAAAATCAACTTTATATCCAATTCTACGTTTGTCTTTGTCCAATATTTTAACAAATTCATTAAATAACGGGCTGGACCCGTCCGATATCCTTCTAAATTGTGACAATCAATACCAATTTTCATAGATACTGAACTTAT
>CAZVDC010000054.1:2148-3726 GCA_964625995.1 uncultured Candidatus Saccharibacteria bacterium | reverse complement strand
ATCTAAAATGTGGACATCGCAAGTCCACAGATCTCATTTATTTTAAGCTTTTTATAAATTCTTCCAATTCTTTTTCTAGCTTAGGTTCAATCTCAATGGCTTTCTCAGTATAAAAAAGCGCATTTTGGTAATCCCCTGTTTCTTTATAAGTCCTAGCTAATAGAATATAAAATTGAAAGTTGTCTGGATGAAGCTCTATAGCTTCTTTACAAAGTTCTATTATTTTTTTATGGTCTCCTAGTTTTTGATAAACATTTAATAAATAAGCTATATCTTTAACTTTATTTTTGTAACCATATCCTTTTTCTATTGCTTTATTCATATACTCTAAAGCTTTTTCATAATCCCCAGCTCTACTGTAACCTACCCCCAAGAACCAAATTGATTGACTTACTTCTGGGTTCAACTCCAATGCTTTTTTAAATGCTTTTATTGCCCCATCATAATCTTTTCTGATCAATTTTATTTGCCCGAGCTCATACCAAACCCTAGGGTTTGTGCTATTAAATTCCAGAGCTCGCCTTACAGCTGATTCTGCTTCTTCGCCCAATTCCGGATAAAAAGGTATTTTTAGCATATAAAAGCGGGCAAGATAAAGATAAGGAACATAATAAAAAGGATGTTCATTAATTGTTTTCTTTTCTTCGTTTATGGCAAGCTCCATCATATTTTCATCAATTCCTTTTTTTAGATTATATAATAAATTTTCATTATATTGAATTGCAAAAGTTGCCAACCTATGCCTTGTTTCATACTTTCCTTGATAGGTTTTGTAGGAAAGAGCTTCTTGATATTTGTTTAATGCCTCACTCACCCTTCCGCTTCTTTGAAAAATAACTGCCCTGGTACAAGTATAATTAACAAAAGCAGGCTCAATATTAGTTTTATACATAACAAGAATTGCTAGAAATCCTAAGATAAATCCTAGTATTATTATTAATACTTTTCTATGTTCTGATATTTTATAACCTTCTTTTTCATCAAATTTATGCACGTAATTACGTCCATAATTACGATAATTAATATAACCAAGAACAAGAAAAAATAATAAATAATTTGCTGTAGTATCAAAAATAAAAGAGTTATGAATTAAATAAACAAAAATAATCGTTAAAAATATCGCGCTAAAAACAAAATCTGATTTTATTTTTTTAACCAAGCCCCAAACTACTAACCCAAAAATAGCAAAATAACTTAGAAACCCCAAAACACCCATTGTGGTTAACAACTCTAATACAATATTATGGGCTCTATCCCAAATTGTTTCTGAACCAAGCCCAGCAAAAATACCCGGGTTAAAATATTTAGCATGAGCTAAGGCAAAATTTTCCGGCCCCCACCCTAAAATTGGCTTTTCCTTAAATCCTTGCCATCCGCTTTCCCATGACCATAAACGAGTTTGTAAGGTTCTTGTTTTAAAAGAAATATCCGTTAATCTTTTTAGCCAACCAATGTTTTGAACAAAAGAAGTATCTTTTAAAACCCAAACAGTCCAGGCTAAAATTATTATCAAAACTAAACCGCTTAAAACAAGAATTTTTAACTTCTTATTACTATTTGGCTTAAAAATAAAGAAAA
>CAZVDC010000054.1:0-2048 GCA_964625995.1 uncultured Candidatus Saccharibacteria bacterium | reverse complement strand
CTGCGAAAAACTACTGCTTTTCCGAAATGAAAGGGAGAAATAAACTCAGAAAAAATAATCAAAGGCACAAATAAAGAAATATATATTCCCCATCGTAGTAATTTTAAGCAAATTTCTGTAAACCTCATCTTAGTTTCATTGTATCTACCTCTCAGCAACATTGTCAAGCAAGGAGAAAAACATTATAATAATAGAAGCGGATAAACGCAGATAGTTACGCGGATAAACGCAGATAGTTATGCAGATAAACGCGGATACTATGGAAGACAAGCTTTTATATAAAGAAGTTAGTTATAAAATCAGGGGGGCTTGCTTTAAGGTTTGGAAAAAATTCGGAGGGGCGTTTAAAGAAAAAATAGTTGACAACGCACTTACAATTGCCTTGGAAAAGCAAGGATTAAAAGTGTTAAATCAACCTAGAATAGATATTTATTTTGAAAATAAAAAAGTCGGCACATATCAGCCAGATAAAATCATTAATGATTTAATATTATTAGAAATTAAGTGCAAGCCATTTTTAACCCAAGAAGATAGACGTCAATTCTGGTTTTATCTTAAAGGATCAAAATATAAAGTTGGTCTACTTATTAATTTTGGAACTAAAAAATTAGAAATAGAACGCAGAATTTACGATAAGGCTAGAAATAATATTCCGCGTTCTTCTGCGTCATTATCTGCGTAAATTTGCTTCTAGTTATATGCGGTTCAAAAAATTCATTCTTTTAATTGGTGATTTTATAATTCTTTACGGCTCGTTGGCATTGGCCCTTATTTTACGCTATCAAAAATTTGACCTTAATACTTTTCAAGCTCACATTTTTCCCTTTTTAACTCTTTTTCTCATCTGGATTGTTATTTTCTTCATTCACGACCTCTATAGTATAGATATAGCTAAAAACAGTGTAGAATTTACCTCTGCTCTAACAAGGTCAATTATTGTTTGTGCTTTTGTTTCTCTCGCCTATTTCTATCTCGCTCCTTTTCTCTTTTCTTTTTCTATTGCTCCAAAAACTAATCTTCTTTTAACTATTTTAGTATTTATTGTCCTGTTCTGCGCCTGGCGTTATTTGTTCAATCTTGTTATCGGTTCTTTAACTCCTAAAATAAATGTCGCTATTATAGGAAGTGACCCCTTAATACTAACCCTAATAAAAGAAGTTAAAAAAAATCCTCAGTTTGGGTATAGAGTAAAAGCAGTTATAAAAGAAGCTCCAGAAGAAAAAGATAAAAACGAACTGGCTGATATTAAAACGGTTTATGGCTTTAAAAACCTAAAAAATGTCCTTATCCGAGAAAAAATTAACTTAGTTATTACCAGTCCTGAGGTTTACAAGTTTCCAGACATTATCCAAACCCTTTTTGAATGTCTTCGCAATAAAATTGATTTTATAAATCTTTCTGTTTTTTATGAAAAATTTGCTAAAAAAATTCCTATTTCAACAATCAATCAAGTATGGTTTTTGGAAAACATCTCTCAAAATCAAAAAAAAGCTTATGAGTTTTTTAAAAGAATCTTTGATTGTATATTGGCCCTGATTCTCTTTCTTTTTACCCTTCCCTTTTGGCTTTTTATTGCGCTTATGATAAAAATCAGTTCTCCCGGGCCAATTTTTTATAAACAAATTAGAATTGGCAAAGGGGGTAAGCCTTTTCGGCTTATAAAATTCAGAACAATGATAAAAGATGCTGAAAAAGACGGACCTAAAATGGCCCAGGAAAACGACCCTAGAATAACAAAATTCGGCAAATTTTTAAGAAAAACCCGCCTAGATGAACTCCCTCAGCTCTGGAATATAATAAAAGGAGAAATGAGTTTTGTTGGGCCTCGGGCAGAAAGGCCGGAATTCCAAAAATCCCTAAAATCTCTCATTCCTTTTTACCAAGAAAGATATCTTATAAAACCCGGCCTTACTGGCTGGGCTCAAATAAAATACGGCTACACTTCCTCTCTTGATGAAAACTTTGAGAAGCTTCAATATGATCTTTATTACATTAAAAACCGCTCCTTTCTATTCGACCTCGAAATCATTCTGAAGACAATTAATATT
>CAZVDC010000053.1:1996-3790 GCA_964625995.1 uncultured Candidatus Saccharibacteria bacterium | reverse complement strand
GGCTACATTGAATACGCCACTGGTGCTGACTTGGCTGAGGTTTATTATGCTGATGAAGGAGAAGAGGTTGAGGCGGGCGATGTAGTTATTACTGGCAGTTCAGGAGAAAGAGTTAGAAAAAGTAGTGGGCCTTACCAAAAAGAAGTTATTGGTGTAATTTCCACAAAACCTGGTTTAGTGATTGGTGAAGAGCCAGATGGGGTTGATATAGATGTTGATAGAATTGCTATTGTTGCTTTGGCTGGGCGGGTACCAGTAAAAGTTTCTACTGAGAATGGACCTATTGAAGTTGGTGATTGGCTAACTACTTCTTCTAAGCCAGGAGTAGCAATGAAAGCTACTGGACCTGGGCCAGTAATTGGAAAGGCATTAGAGGCATATAATAATCCTGACCCAAATGCGGTTGAGCAGATATTAATGTTTGTAAGCTTGAGTTGGTATGGGGGTGAGGCATTTGAAGGAAGTTCTACTGGTTCAGGTTCAGGTTCGGATAGTCAACTAGCTAATGTTATTGATGTTTCCAATGCTCCGCAAGATCAACCTTCCTTGTTTATTGATTCTTTTGGTAATTTAGGCATTGGGGTTGCCAGCCCTTCTTATAAGCTGGAAGTAGCGGGTGCTGTAAAAGCAGATGGTTTTGTGACTACTTCTACTAAAGAGAGAAAGAAAGATATTAAGTTTTTGAGAGATGAGGAATATGAAGAAATTTTAGAAAAGATTGCCTCAACTAGTGTTGCTACTTATGTTTATAACCGCGGAACTAATACAGAACCCGGCAGAACCAATACGGAACTAGTAAGCCATGCCACTTCCAGGCGACTGGGTCTGATTGCTGAGGAGGCGCCAGAAGAAATTCTATCAGAAGACGGAAAAGGAATAGACCTTTACAAGATGAATAGCTTCTTATGGGCTGGGCTCAAAGCTCAACAAAAAGAAATAAAGGAATTAAGAGCTTTATTGGAAAATTCTGAGATGGTGGGCCTTGGAAATGAGGAGGTGTTGGGAACTACTGATTTAGATTTGAACTCTGATGGAACAGCTGGTGCTCAAATTGATGTAGACCATTCTTCTGGTGTTCAGGGTGTAATAGAAGAATTAGGTGAATTTGTAGGTAAATTAAGCGCTGGACTAGAAGAGTTGGGTGTGAGCATAAAGAACGGTGTTATTAGAGCAGTTAAATTAGTGGTTAGTGAGATTTTTGCCAAGAAAGTAGTTGTTGAGGGTGATGTTAAAGTTGGAGGAAAGGTTGTAAGTCAGAAAGAAGTAGCGGTTGTTAGCAATGGTTTGGGTGAAAAGAATACAGAGGGTTCTGAAGGAGTATTTGGTAAGATTAAAGGTTGGTTTACAAAGATAATTAAGATAAAGAAGAATGAAATAGAAGCAGGAGAAACTGGAGATTATGCCTATACTAATGAAACTAAACTTGATAGATATGTGGGACATTTACCTGGGGCTACAGAAGAGGAAGTTAACTTGGTTACTTATGGAAGACAGGCAGTTAGACCTGAAATTAGTGCTTCTGGTTCAGCTAAACTAGTTAATGGGGAGGCTTGGATTGGATTTGCTCCTAGTTTCAGTGCTTTAATTAAACAGGCTAACTTAGAAATTGATTGTGAAAACAAGCCAAGTTATGACTGCGAGTATAATTACAAGGTAATAATTTCACCGACCAGCAGCGCTAAATTTGGTCTTTATGTAGCTAAAAAGAAGATTGATGGATTTTTGGTTCGTGGCTGGCCAGGTGAAAGCGGAACAACTTTTGACTGGTTGGTTATTGTACCTGTGGAGACACAG
>CAZVDC010000053.1:0-1896 GCA_964625995.1 uncultured Candidatus Saccharibacteria bacterium | reverse complement strand
CAATTCAGGAACTGAGGAGCAAGAATCTTCTGAAACAAGTTCCCAAACAGGTACAGAGCCAAGTTCCCAAACAGAACCAAATTCTTCTGAATCAAGTTCTCAGTCAGCGCCGGAATCTGAATCTTCTGAATCAAGTTCTGAAACAAGTACTCAACCAGAGTCAACAGTTTCCTCCGACTCATCTGAATTAGAATCTGAGCCTGTTTCAGAGATCAGTTCAGAATCTATAGAGTCAGAACCAGCGCCAGAACCTATATTAGATTCATCATCAGAACCATCAAGCCAAGAAACCACATCAAATAATGAAATATAACAAGGAAAATGTAACGAGGTCTTTCCTCGTTACATTGTTTTTGGCTTTATAAGCCAAAATTTTTTTACTCTTTGAGGGTATGTAACGAGGTCTTTCCTCGTTACAATGGTAAATACTTGACAAATTAAAATTGCTTTGCTAAACTCTATAGCAGATTTAAAGCCTGGAAGATTTAGTGTTTTTAACAGTTTAGCAAGAAAACTATTAGTAAGACTGCTAAAACTCCCTTTTTAGCTACGGATATCCGCAGATTTTTTAAGGCCAAGCTAGGCGGATGGACAGGAAAAAGGGAGAACATATTTCTTAGGATTAAAAAACTGCTCAACTATCCTGAAAAAGAAAATTTCGTTTTTAAACCGATTTTCTTTTCAGGAATAGCAGCAGTTATTTTATTTGGTTTAATTTTATTAGGAACTAGTTATTCTTTTGCAAAAACTATTCGAGATGGAACGCCTTTTACTGTAAAACTTTTAGCTGTATTTAAACCCAAAAACGAAGTTTATTTTTCCGAAAATTCTTTAAAAAATCAGTTTCGGGAGATTGAAGAAAGAGTAAAAAGAGAGGGTTCTTATGTTTATGTTCATGATTATCAGTATTCAAATCAGGTAAGTTTAAATGATGGTTTAGGTTCAGGAGATGGTTCCAATAATCCGATTCTTGTACAAAGAACAGCATTTTTAAGCTTGAACAATCCATCGGTTAATAATTATTCTGGCTCTGGCCAAAGAACGAGTATAATTACTTATATAGTTCAACAGGGAGATAATCCATCCTCTATTGCTAAGCATTTTGGCATATCTACCAGCACCTTACTTTGGGCTAATAATCTAAGTTATTGGAGTGTTATTAAACCAGGAGATAAGCTAGTTATTCTTCCAACTTCCGGGGTTTTGCATAAAGTAAAGAAAGGTGAATCATTAAGCCAAATAGTCAAGAAGTATAAAGGAGACATTGAAGAGACCATTACTTATAACGGGCTACCAGCAGATGGTTCTATTAAACCAGGTCAGACTATTGTTATTCCTGGTGGACGAAAACCAACCCCAACCTATTCTAGGCCGACAGTTCGGCTTGCTTATCGGGTAAGTAGTAATTATGGTGTCTACGGAAACAAAAGTCATCAATTTCCTTGGGGGCAGTGTACTTGGTATGTAGCCCAGAAAAGATATATTCCTTGGAGTGGTCATGCCAAGTATTGGCTTTCTAATGCTGCTCGATGGGGTTATCAAGTTTGTTGGGGTCGTCAATGCGAGCCAAGACCAGGAGCAATTGTGTCAACTAATGAAAGTTGGTATGGTCATGTTGCTTATGTTGAGGCAGTAAATGGCGATTATATTACTATTTCTGAAATGAATGGTGTTCCTTGGTGGCGAAGGGGGAAATTGAATATCAGGGTTTTACACAAGAATGATTGGCGAATTAGAGGTTATATTTACTAATAAAGTAAGCTCTTGAATTGAAAATTAGAATTAATTAGAAGACTGAATTACCTTCAGTCTTTTTTAAATGTGACGAGGAAAGACCTCGTCACATTTAAAATTCAAAATTCAAAATTTTAAATTAAAAATTATAATTAGACATTA
>CAZVDC010000052.1:0-3823 GCA_964625995.1 uncultured Candidatus Saccharibacteria bacterium | reverse complement strand
CGCGCATATTGATCTTAAATGACATCGTCTTAAATGTGGACATCGCAAGTCCACAGATCTAATTATTCTAATGTCTAATATCTAATTAACCTAATCAAATCTCAATGTCTAATGACTAATGTGTAACGAGGAAAGACCTCGTTACAAAATGTCTAATGATTCTAATTAACCTAATTATGTAACGAAGTCTTTTCCCACCCTTCGGGGTGGTACATCATAGTGACCACCCAAGAGTGACCGGTGGCATCCTACGGATGACCAGTGGCACCCTACGGGTGGTCATCATAGTGACCACCCTACGGGTGACCGGAGGCCTCGTTACATTTTAAATAGTGTTAAGCTGTAAAAGTTTTTTCTATTTCTGCTGTCATTTTTTTTAGGGCAAACCTTTTTTCTATTTCTAGTCTAGCCTGATGAGCTAATTTTTGAGCTAAATATCTATCTGATATTAAATTTAATATTGCTTTAGCTAAATCTTTTGGATTTTTTGGTTTTACCAAAAGAGCTGTTTTTTTGTCTTTCAAAACCTCTGGAATTCCTCCGACGCTTGTAGCCACAATTGGCACACCTGCAGCCATTGTTTCTAAAATTGTCCAAGGGAGTCCTTCCTTTAAAGAGGAGAGAACAAAAAGGTCAAATGCTTTTAAATATTTATATGCTTCAGAGATAGCTCCAACCAGAAAAAATCTGTTTTCTAAATTATATTTTTTGATTAATTTTTCTAATTTATTTCGTTCCATTCCTTCGCCAATAACAACAAACTTTATTTTTTTGTTTTTTGCTATATTTGCGGCTT
This sequence comes from uncultured Candidatus Saccharibacteria bacterium, assembly GCA_964625995.1. GTDB lineage: Bacteria > Patescibacteriota > Minisyncoccia > RBG-13-40-8-A > JAUWHN01 > CAZVDC01. The sequence continues at coordinate 3,027 of CAZVDC010000052.1, read as the reverse complement.
TAACCAAATATTCTAATCCTTTTGCCGGGTAAAGATTGGCTATAGTTCCAACTAAATAATTTTCAGGGCTAATCTGAACAGAATCAGCGGTTTTTTTAGAAATTAATTCACTCAGTTTTTGTTTTGCTGTTTCTTTTGGATAAAATTTTAATTTGTTAATATCTATACCATTATATATTGTTATAATTTTCTTTCGGGGTTTAATCTTGAGCCTGATTGCCTGGTCTTTTTCTTTTTTTGAATTATTAATAATAATATCTTTAAATTTAGCACTGAATTTTTCTATAAATAAAAATAATTTTCTTTTCCATTGAGAAGTAGGTTCATTAAAATACCACCCTCCTATTCGATAAATAATTTTAGGGACCTTCATTAATCTGCCAGCGATTGATCCCAAAAAGCCGGCCTTGGAACTACACAAAAACAAAATATCGGGCTTTTCTTTTTTGATTAATTTACAAATTTCAAGCAATCCGAAAAAATCAAAGAATAGATTTATATTCCGCCTGAGATATTTTAAATGTTTTGTAGGAATAGTTCTTTCTTCTAAAAAGCTTAGAAGTCCAGACTCATCATCTCCTTCAGGGCCCGCTCCTACCATTAAATCATATTTATTTTTATCCAAGGCCGTTAATAAGTTGGCTAGAAAGCGTTGAGCACCTCCAAATTCAGATTGGGTTATTATTAAAAGAATTTTTTTTGGTTTTTGAATTTTTTCTAGCATCATTTTAAGCTTATAATTTTTCACTATTTTTAGCAACATTGTTTGAAATTTCAGTTTATAAAAAGAAAAAAATAGATTGACCGCCGTTTTGTTGTTTGATAAGATAAACCTGCCAAAGTATTTCTGGCTTTTCTTAATTTTTAAGAGAATGAATAAAATGAAAAAATCAGTATTGGTAACTGGGGGAGCTGGCTTTATCGGCTCTCATTTAGTAAAAAAACTGATAGAAGCGGGTCACGAAGTAACAGTGATTGATAATTTTAGTTCAGGAAAAAGGGAAAATCTTGAAAATCTACCAGTAAAAGTAATTTATCATAATGTTGTAGATAAAATTAATCTTTCTAAATTCTCTCAGATTTATCATTTAGCATCTTTAGCTTCTCCTGTTTTTTATCAAAAATATCCAGTAGAAACAGCTTTAAGTAATTCAGTCGGTACTTATAATCTTTTATTAGAAGCCAATAAAAACAAATCAAGAATTTTGTTCGCTTCTAGTTCAGAGATTTATGGAAATCCGCTTGAGCACCCCCAAAAAGAAGATTATTGGGGAAATGTCAATCCAATTGGTCCTCGTGCTTGCTATGACGAATCAAAAAGATTAGGAGAGACCTTGATGATGGATTTTTGTAGAGAATATAAAACAAAAACAAAGATTGCTCGAATTTTTAATACCTATGGTCCCAGAATGAGAACCGATGATGGGAGGGTGGTTCCTTCTTTTATTGTTCAGGCTTTAAAAAATAAACCTATAACAATTTTTGGAGACGGAAAACAAACAAGAAGTTTTTGTTATATTTCGGATATGGTTGAAGGATTAATAAAATTAATGAACTCTAATTATGTGGGACCAGTGAATCTTGGAAATCCTCAAGAAATAACAATCCTGGATTTGGCAAAGAAAATAAAAAAGTTAACTAATTCCAAGTCAAAAATTGTTTTTAAAAAACTTCCGGTAGATGATCCTGTTAGAAGAAAGCCAGATATTGTCTTAGCAAAGAAAGTTTTAAATTGGGCGCCGAAAATAAGTATAGAAGAAGGCTTGAAGAAAACAATAAAGTGGTTCAGGGAAAATCTAAAATATAACTAATTTAACCTGCGGACTTGCGATGTCCATATATAGAGTGGAGTTAAAGATAGGGTTCAAAGATTATGGCGAAGTATAACAAAGTATAAAGATTATGGCATATTATGGTTATGAGAGTTTTAATCTTTTCAACAACTTATTTTCCCTTTATAGGAGGTGCGGAAATAGCGGTTAAAGAAATAACCGATAGAGTAAAGAGTTATCAGTTTGATTTAATTACTGCTCGCCTTTCTAAAAAAAATCTAAAAACAGAAAAAATTGGGAATGTTAATGTTTATAGAGTTGGACTTGGCTGTAAGTTTGATAAATATTTTTTACCAATTTTAGGATATTTAAAGGCAAAAGAATTAAACAAAAAATATCACCATTCTTTAATTTGGTCTATTAGCGCTTCCCAGGCTGGTTTAGCAGCCTTGTTTTTTAAGATGAAAAATTCTCAAATACCATTCCTATTGACTGTTCAAGAGGGGAGTTCCAAAAAGCGGATGTTTAAGCGCAGATGGATGGTGTGGCCATTGGTTAAGAAGATATTTAAAAAAGCCGATTATATTCAGGCTATTAGTAAATTTTTAGCTGATTTTAGCAAAGAAATGGGGGCAAAATGTCCAATAAAGGTAATTCCCAACGGCGTTGATGTGGAGAAATACGGATTGCCACGGATTGAAGGGGCCACAGATAACCACGGATTAAATGAGAACGGATTGCCACGGATTGAAGAGGGTACAGATAAACACGGATTAAATGGGAACGGATTGCCACGGATTGAAGAAGCCACAGATAACCACGGATTAAAGAAAAAATTGGGAATAAAAGAAAACGAGAAGGTGATTATTACGGTGTCGCGGCTGGTGCCCAAAAACGGAGTAGGAGACTTGATAAAAAGTTTGAAATATATAGATTTGCCAATAAAGTTGTTAATAATCGGCGTTGGTCCTTTGGGTAAAAAGTTAAAAAAATTAGTTAAAAAATTAAAAATACAAGATAGAGTTTTGTTCTTAGGGCTTGTCCCACCAGACGAAGTGCCAAAATATTTAGCTATTTCTGATGTTTTTGTTCGTCCTTCAATTTCTGAAGGGTTTGGCAATGTATTTGTGGAAGCAATGGCAGTCGGAGTACCCATAATTGGAACGCCCGTAGGAGGAATCCCAGACTTTCTTATAGATTATAATGCGAATTATGCGAACAATAATGCGAATGATGCGAACAATAATGCGAATTA
>CAZVDC010000051.1:0-3891 GCA_964625995.1 uncultured Candidatus Saccharibacteria bacterium | reverse complement strand
ACATTAGACATTAGGATTTGATTAGGTTAATTAGAATAATTAGAAATTAGACAATGTAACGAGGTCTTTCCTCGTTACATTATTTTTGGCTTTATGTAGCCAAATATTTTTTTAGCATTTAGGGATTTGGGTAGAGTTGTAACGAGGAAAGACCTCGTTACATTTTGGTTATTTTTTCTATCCTGGTTATATGCTATAATATAATAAAAATATGATTATAAAATAATTGAAAAATAAACTCTATGAATCACAAAACAAAAATTAATTTTATTGCTGCTATTCTTTTAATCATTATGGTTGTCTTGGGTTTTTTAAGCATGAAAGAAGAATCGGCAATTATGGATGAAGTTGCCCATATTCCAGCTGGATACTCTTATCTAATTAAGAAAGATATGAGACTTAATCCTGAGCATCCCCCCTTAATTAAAGATTTAGCAGCTATTCCCTTGTATTTTATAGATAAAATAAATTTTCCTGAGCAAATCCCGGCCTGGCAGACAAAAGTCAATGGCCAATGGGATTTTGGGTTTAATTTCTTGTATAAATCCAACAATGATGCAGATAAAATTATTTTTTGGTCACGCATACCAATGTTGTTAATTTTGTTAATTTTAGGATTGTATATTTTTAAATGGACAAAAGAACTTTTTGGTCCCAGCTCAGCTCTATTTGCCTTATTTTTATATGCCTTTTCTCCTACTTTTATTGCCCATGGCAGATATGTAACTACTGATGTAGGGGCTGCGGCTGGATTTTTTATAGCCACTTATTATTTTGTTAAATTTCTTCAGTCCCCTTCTAAAAAAAATTTATTTTTAGCTGGAATATTTTTCGGCATTGCTCAGATTATTAAATTTTCTCTCTTTCTCCTTGTCTTCTACTTTGCTGTTTTGATAATCATTAAAACAATACTGCTTCAAAAGAAATTAGTTTTTTCAAAAAAAGCCCTAATTCAATTTGGAAGTTTTTTAAAAAATTTCCTTTTAATTATAATCATTGGCTATTTAATAATTGTTTACCCGCTTTATCTTTTTCATGTCTCAGGATATCCGCAAGAAAAACAGGTTTTTGACACTAATTATATTTCCTCTCACTTTCCTCTCAAAATTATCAACCAGCCCTTGGTTTGGATGGCAAAACAACCTGTGCTCCGCCCTTATGCCCAATACTTGCTAGGCTTATGTATGGTCTTTCAAAGAGCTACTGGTGGAAACACTACTTTCTTTCTAGGAGAAGTGACTAATAAGGGCTGGCACAAATATTTTCCTATAGTTTATTTAATTAAAACCCCTCTTGTTCTTCATATTTTCACTATTATTGCCTTAATTTTTATAGCTTGGCAAATAAAAAAACCTTTTTGGATAAGGCCTGTTAAAAGAATGTTTGTTTGGTCAAAAAACCACTTTTCAGAATTAGCAATGCTGATATTTTTAATGGTTTATTGGGGAGCAAGCACTTCTAGTAATCTTAATATCGGGGTACGGCACATTCTTCCCGCTTTTCCCTTTACTTATGTTCTTATTACTGGACAAATCAAAAATATTTTTAGACGAATTAAAAAAGAAAAAGTAAAAATGATTGCTTCTGGCATTTTTGGAGTCTTGTTAATTTGGTATGCTTTTTCAAGTATATCTATCTTTCCTTATTATCTTACCTATTTTAATGAACTAACTGGTGGAGCAAAAAATGGCTATATTTACGTAACTGACTCAAACCTTGATTGGGGTCAAGATTTAAAAAGATTGACAAAATGGGTTGAAAAAAATAATATTCAGAAAATCAAACTGGATTATTTTGGAGGAGGTTTGCCAGAATACTATCTTAAAGAAAAATACGAACCGTGGTGGGGTGAACGAAACCCTAACGAAGCTAAAAAAAGCTGGCTAGCTGTCTCTGCTACCTTTCTTCAACAAGGTCGAGCTATACCAGTAAAAGGATGGAGTCAACCTACTGATTATTATCTATGGCTTTATCAATATGAACCAAGAACAGTAATCGGAAATTCTATTTTTGTTTACTATATTGATTAAAGGTAAAGCAAGGTTTAATTTTAATCCCGCCTTTGGCGGGATTTTTATTTATAATAAACCTTGTTTTCTATTCTTAGATCTATATATTCTAACTCTTTTCTATTTTCTATTTTTTTGTCTAGAACCAATTCCAGAGCTTGGATTTGTTTATCTATGCCCTGAGCGGTATTAAAAAAAATATACCACCCCTCTACTGTATTTGCCTTTAGACTTGATGGGATGCTGGAATTTATTTCAAAATCAGAAATTTTCAAATTAAGCTGATTGGAAAGACTGGTTCTTATTTGAATAATCTTTTCAAGTAATTCTCTGCTCAAAACATTTTCTCTTAATCTAAGTTCTTTGCTGGATAAATCTTTTATCAATAAAAGCAAGCTACCACTTGTCTGAGGTGCTTCTTCAAATATTATTCCGTCTTTGTCAAAGTAATAACAATTTTTTACCACTTCTTGAAGAGTTTTTTCTTGCTGTTTCTGAATTTTACACAATATGCCAATTTCTTGGCGTTCCTTAATTTCCAAACTAATTGTTTTTTTAAACAAATTTTTTTTAACTTTAATTGAGTATATCCGGGGAAAATTCTCAGTAAAAATTTCTTTTAACTTACTATCCGAAACAAGAAAAATATTGTTTCTATTAAAAAATATCAGAACTTTTTTTTGGAGAAAATTGTTTAAAAAATCCAGAATTTCTTTTTCTTCAATTATTCTATTGCCAGAAATTCTTATCTCTTTAATTTGAAAAATTGGGGAGAAAAATAAAGTATAAGACAAAATTAGGGTTAAAAACAATCCTCCAAAAAAAATTACAGCATATCGCCGAGAAGTTCTCTTTTTTATCTTTTTTTGATAGGGTTTGTGGGCAAGGTATCCTCGGCTATATTTTAATTGGCTTTTTTTCATAATATAAAAATTAGGTTTGCTATATTTTTATATCACAATTCTTGGAATCAATGGATTTATTCGGGTTACTACTTCATAATTTATTGTTCCAATCTTTTGAGCCAGTTCATCAGCAGTAATTTCTTCTTTGTCTTGCTTTCCTAAAAGTACAGCCTCATCTTCAAGTTTAACATTCGGGATATGGCTGACGTCTACCATAATCATATTCATACAGACCCTTCCTAAAACCTTGCACCTCTTCCCCTTTATTAAAACATTACCAATCCCAGAAAGCTTTCTATCATAGCCATCCCAATAACCCACTGGCAAAACTGCAATATTTGAATCATGGCTCACTCTCTCAGTAAGCCCATAACTTACTGGTGTTCCAGCTCTTATTTTCTTTACTTGAGCAATTTTAGTTTTCCATGTTAAGACTGGTTTCAAATCTATTTTCCTTCTTTTTTCTTTAGCAGAAACAAATGTTTCTCTAGAAGGCCAAAGCCCATACATACTCACCCCTAGTCTAACCATGTCAAAATAAGTTTCTGGAAACAAAATAATTGCTGCACTGCAAGCAGTATGTTTTATTGGTATACTAACGCCATTTTTTTCTAAAAATTCAACGGCATCCTTAAATCTCTGAAGTTGTTGCTGGGCATAACTATGATCAGTAGTATCTTCAATATTGGCATAGTGAGTATGAACTCCTTCTATTTCAATATGAGAATACTTTTTTATAATTGTTGCTAGTTCTAAAAGCTCTTTTTTTTCTAGGCCCTGTCTTGATGTACCTGTTTCTACTTTCAAATGAACTTTTATCTTTTCTTTTGTATTCAAATCACCAAGTCTGTAAATCGTCTCTTTATTATAAACTGTCTGGGATAATTTGTATTTTACAATATCATCCAATCTAGAAAGTAGTGTGTAGCCCAATATTAAAACCGGGGTATCTATCCCGGCTTTTCTTAATCTAACTC
>CAZVDC010000050.1:0-3986 GCA_964625995.1 uncultured Candidatus Saccharibacteria bacterium | reverse complement strand
CGGGTGACCGGAGGTCTCGTTACATTATTTTCGCTTTATAAAGCTAAAAAAATTTACAACAGGGTCTTTTTTACTATTCAGGGATTTCTTGTCAATGCCATTTTTAGTTGTTATGATTAGGTGTATGAAAAAATATTTTATTAAAACCTTTGGTTGTCAAATGAATCAGTCTGATTCGGAGCGCATTGCTAGAATTTTAGAAAATCAGGGATATAAAAAAGCTAAAAATATAGAAAGCGCTGATTTGATAGTGGTTAATGCTTGCTCAGTTCGTCAATCAGCCATAGATCGTATTTTTGGATTAAAGAAAAAAATTATTAAACTAAAAGCCATAAAAGTGTTAACTGGTTGCGTTCTTGAATCTGATAAGAAAAAATTTAAAGAGTTTTTTGATGTAGTTATAGACACGAAAGACATAGTAAAATTACCAGAAGCAATATCTCGAAGAAAGACTCCTGTTTCTTCTTTCGGGGCAGGTTCCAAGATAGATTATTTATGTCTTCCACCAAAATATGAAAGCAAATTTTTAGCTTTTGTACCGATTATGACTGGATGTAATAATTTCTGTACTTATTGCGTGGTTCCTTATACCCGAGGAAGAGAACAATCAAGACCCTTAGAAGAAATAATTAAAGAAGTGAAAAATTTGGTTAAGAAAGGGTATAAAGAAATTTGGCTCCTTGGTCAAAATGTTAATTCATATGAGTTTGACTTTCCCAAATTATTAGAAAAACTAAATGCAATAAAGGGGAATTTTTGGCTTCGTTTTACCAGTCCTCATCCTAAAGATTTTTCTGATAGATTGATTAAAACTATAGCCAAGTGTGAGAAGGTGACAAATTATATAAATTTGCCCGTCCAGTCTGGTGATAATGAAATTTTAAGAAAAATGAACAGGTCTTACACTGTAGAACAGTATAAAAATTTGGTTAGGAAGATAAGAAAGGCAATTCCAGATATTTGCATTTCAACTGATGTAATTGTTGGCTTTCCATCCGAAACAAAGAAGCAGTTTCAAAATACAGTTAAACTATTTAAAGAGATAAAGTACGATATGGCTTATATCTCACAATATTCTCCTCGACCAGGGACTGCTGCTTACAATATGAAAGACGATGTGTCAAAAGAAGAAAAAAGACGAAGAGAAAAGACTCTTACTAAAGTGTTAAGAAAAACATCTTTGGAAAACAATAAAAAATATTTAGGGAAAATAGAAACAGTTTTGATTGAAAAAAGAAGAAAAAATATTTTAATAGGAAAAACTAAGAATTATAAAACCGTAAGGATTGAGATTAAGAACCAAGAAGGAAAAATATTCGCTTTTGGCTTCAAGCCAATGTCTCTTGATGATTTTATAGGGAAGTTTGTTAAGGTAAAAATTGTAAAAGCAATGGAATGGGGATTAGAGGGCTGTTTATGGAGACCTCTTATAGTGATTGCTGGTCCTACTGCTGTGGGTAAATCAGATTTAGCAGTAAAGCTAGCAACTTGGTTAAGTTCTAAAAAGCAGAGAAAAAAGTTTGAAATTAATGGCGCCGAGATAATTTCTGCAGATTCTCGTCAGGTTTACAAAGAAATGGACATTGGCACCGGCAAAATTACTAAAAGAGAAATGAAGGGTGTTCCTCATCATCTTTTAGATATAGCAAGTCCCAAACGTCAGTTCACTGTTGTTCAATATCAAAAAAGAGCCCTTGAGGTAATTAAAAAAATTTATCAAAAGGAAAAAATTCCTATTATTTGTGGCGGAACCGGGTTTTATATTCAGGCAGTGGTTGAGGGTTTAAGGATTCCTCAGGTAAAACCAGATTGGAAGTTAAGGAGAGAGTTAGAAAAAGAAACAACAGAGTCATTGTTTAAAAAATTAAAAAAGCTTGACCCTGAGCGAGCAAAGACAATAGATTCTTGTAATCGAAGACGGTTGATTAGAGCGTTAGAGATTGTAATAAAAACCAAGAAACCTGTTCCGAAAATAGAAAAGGATTTATTATTTGATGTTTTAAAAATAGGTATAAAGAAGAATATGTCAGAGATTAAAGTTTTGATAAGGAAAAGACTAGAAAAACGGTTAAGACAAGGGATGATATCTGAAGTTAAAAAACTTAGGAAATTAGGAGTATCCTGGGAGCGATTAGATGATTTTGGTTTAGAATATCGTTATATTGCAAGATATCTTCAAGGAAAAATAACGAAACAAGAGATGACTGAGGAGCTTAGAAAAGAAATCGAGCATTATGCAAAAAGACAGTTGACTTGGTTTAAAAAGGATATTGAAATTCATTGGATTAAAAATTACAATGAAGCTAAAAAATTAGTTAAGGAATTTCTTAGTTAAATAAAAACCGCTGAAATAGCGGTTTTTTATAATTCACATATTTTTATTATTTTTTTATTTTAATTTCTGGCCAAAAAGCCTTGCTACAATTTTAGGATTAGCTCTTCCTTTAGTTTCTTTCATTACTTGTCCGATTAGAAACTGAAGAGCCTCTGTTTTTCCATTTTTATAATCCTGAACCGGCTGAGGATTGTTTTTAATTATTTCTTCTATAATTTTTTCAAGCTCATTTTCATCGCTTACTTGAGTAAGATTTTTTTCTTTAATAATATGAGAAGGGTCAGCCCCGGTTTTATACATTTCTTCAAGAGTTATTTGGGCCCCAGTGCTGGATATTTTTCCTTGATGGATTAAAATAATGAATTCGGCAAAATTTTCTGGAGTTATTTTTATTCTTCGGATGTCTTCTTCAAGATTTTTTGTGTATTTTTTAAGTTCGCTAATAAGATAATTTGCTGTTAGTTTTATTAATTTACCAACCTCTGTTTTAGATGGTTTTTTGTTAAGGGATGTTTTCTCCCATTCTTTGAGCTCGCTAATTATTTCTTCAAAATAATTACCCAAAGGTTTAAAGTTTACCAGTATTTCAATATCTTTTTCAGAAAGACCATATTCTTTTTTAAACCTTTTTCTTTTCTCAGCAGGCAGTTCGGGAATTTCACTTTTTAGCTTTAAAATTTGATTAGCAGTTATTTTTAAAGGAGGAAGATCTGGTTCTGGAAAATAACGATAGTCTTCTGCTTCTTCTTTTGTTCTTTGAGAAAAAGTCTTTTGTTTTGTCTCGTTCCATCCTCTGGTTTCTTGAATAATTTTTTCTTTTCTTTCAAGGAGCTCTTCTTGTCTTTCTATTTCGTATTCAATTGCTTTTTCTACAGCCCTGAAAGAATTAAGGTTTTTTATCTCCACTTTTGTTCCTAAAACTTGTTTTTTTTCTGCTCTCTGGTTTTTGTTTCTCAATGAAACATTTGCTTCTACTCGCATTTGTCCTTTTTCCATATCAGCATCTGAAACACCCAGATAACGAAGAATTAGTTGTAGTTCTTGGGCAAACTTTCTTGCTTCTTTAGAAGAGCAAATATCCGGCTCAGTAACCAGTTCCATTAGAGGAACTCCGGCTCTATTAAAGTCAACCAAGGAAAAATTCTCTTTTGAATGGATAAGTTTTCCAGTATCTTCTTCAAGATGAATTCTTCTGATTCTTATTTCTCTGTCATCAATTTTTAATTTTCCATTGGCGCATAAAGGAATTTTATACTGACTTATTTGATAACCTTTAGGAAGGTCGGGGTAAAAATAATTTTTTCTTTCAAAAAAAGATTCTTCGGCTATGGTGCAGCTTAAAGCTAATCCAGTTTTTATCACCATTTCTACAGCTTTTTTATTAATAACGGGTAAGGTTCCGGGTTGGCCAGTACAAATAGGGCAGATGTTTATATTTGGTCTTTTTTCTTGAAAATCATTTAAACAGTCACAAAACATTTTAGTTTTGGTTTTTAATTGGACATGAATTTCTAAACCAATTGTAGGTTGATATTTCGACATAAGGTTTAAGGTTACAAATAAATTTCTTTGTTTATTCTAACATTTTTATTTTTATTAAAAAAGACCCCTATTAAAATTTCGTTGCAAAATATAAAATTAACCCAATTAT
>CAZVDC010000049.1:0-4412 GCA_964625995.1 uncultured Candidatus Saccharibacteria bacterium | reverse complement strand
TGCTATTTTTTAAATACAATAAATTTGTATCCTAAAAAGTTCCAGACTAAACCCGAAACACTTCCGCAGGCAGCGCCAATATTTGCCCATATTTTGGAACTTAAACCCCATTGGGGACCCATAAAAACTACTACCAAAGAAGCAATACCTACATTTATAACCAAACCAACTATACTCACAGCTAAAAATTGCAGAAATTCTTTTCCTTCTTGTGTTGTATTTGTTTTTCTAAAGGTCCAAAACTTGTTCCAAAAATAACTATGAGTGGTTGCTCCGATAAATGAAACTGCTTTAAATAAAGAATAAGCTAAGCCACTACTGAGACCAGTTAAAAGAATTAAAAAATTTAAAATCCCAAAATCAACAGCTGTATTAGCAAAGCCAACTAAAACAAATTTTGCAAACTGAAATAAAACCAGTATTTTTTTTCCTATAGCATAAGCGAAGAAAAGAGCAATGAGTGCTAAAACAGGTAAAATAAATAACAAAATCCACAACCAGCTAAAGAAATAACCTAAATTTTTAAGAACAAAAATCAGAAAGATAGCTACAATTTCCCCCAGTATTAAGATAGCAATAATGTCGTTTTTCTTCATAAAATCTTCAATTTTCAACTCAATTGAAAATTGATAGTTAAAATTTATATAGGGCTCTGCCCTTTTTCAATAGCCTCAACTTCTCCTAAAGTACCAAGTTTTTTCTTAATTAAATAAAAAATAAAATAAATAATGATGTATAGGATTATAAAATCTATTAATATCCACTGATTAATTTCTAAATGACCCTGTCCCCATAAAACTGACATTGTTGATAAAAAATATACAGTTGTCGGACCAGCCAGCCAAGACCCTATATTATGAGAAAGTTTATGGGTAAAAGCAATATAAATAACAAAAATACCATACAAAAATAAAATAACTAAAATTAATAAGCGTAGGTAAAAATCTGTAACAGAAGAAGCATTTTCTAGAAACAAAACCCGAAAAGAAGCAATATTTATCCAAGAAAGCGAAATGCCATTAGCTAAAATACTATTCCAACCCAGTTTTTCTTTTTTATATTCACCAAAATAAATCTCCATAACAATCCATAAAACAAAAACTGGAGCCAGAAACCACCAAATACCCGGGTGTTTTGTGAGAGCCACCAAAATTGAATGAAATCCATTAATAAGCTGAATGCCCATTTATTTTTATTTCTTTAAATTATATTATATCCTCCGCATTATCACCAATCTGTTTCTCGGAAACTTTAGCTCTTTCTGTTATTTCTTTTTCTACAATAGCTCTTTCTCTTCCATATCTAAACCGAGAAAATTCCTTAACTGCTTCTGCAATTTTTGGATCGCCTGTTTTGGGAGGATAAGTGGCAATGTTAAAAGGTTTTGTGGTTTTTCCATCAATTAAAAGCTTTAAGTAAGCATTAAAATTATCTATATTTATTAAATCCTGAACAGTAAAGACAGGCTCAAATTGCTTAACCATAAACTCTGCATCTTCAGGCCCTATTCTAAAACAAACCATTGAACCAACATTTCCAAAAACTGCATTTTTGATTTTTTCTTCTAATTGACCAATAAATTGATGGGCAATGGTAAGATTAAGTCGATACTTCCTTGCCTCAGCTAAAATTGTAGCAATACTTTCAGTGGTGAAGTTTTGAAATTCGTCCATATAAAGATAAAAGTCATTTCTTTTCTCTTCTGGAATATCAATTCTAGAAAGGGCAGCCATTAAAAGCTTACCAACGATAATTAATCCTAAAAGAGAACTATTTGGCGTCCCCAATTTTCCTTTGCTTAAGTTAACTAATAGTATCTTTTTTTCATCCATTATTTTTCTAAAATCAAAAGAATTTTCCTGTTGACAAACAATGGGACGCATTATTTCGTTTGTTAAAAACATATTCATTTTACTGGTAACATAAGGAACCATATTTGCTAAAGCTGCTTCTCCCCCAGCTTTTTCTGCTTCTTTTTCCCAGAAATGTTTTACGGTCTCGTCTCGGCATTTGCTTAATTTATATTTCCTAAAATCTGCATCAGCTAAAACTTTAGGTATTTCAAGTAAAGTAGAACCAGAGTCAGGGTCGTCCATAACTAAAAGCATAGCATTTCGGGCATATTGTTCAAACATTGGTCCTCCTACCTGTCTTAAATCATAGAGCTTATCAAAAATATTTATCATTTCATTTACTACAAAACTTTTTTGCTCTGGATGCTGTGGATCGTATTCCAACATATTCAACCCCATAGGACGTTCTAAATCGGCTGGATTGAAATAAATAACATCTTCAATTCTTTCTTTGGGAATAAGTGTTAAAATGTTTTCTACTAAATCTCCATGGGGATCAAGAACAGCAACTCCTTCACCATTTTCAATATCTTGTTTTATCATATTTTGAAGAAAAACAGATTTACCTGTGCCAGTCTGCCCAATAACATAAAGGTGGCGGCGGCGATCTTCTTTTTTTATTCTCACCACCCTTTCTTCTCCCCGATAAATATTTCTTCCCAAAACCAATCCTTCTTCAGGTAGGTTTGCTGGAGGTGGTGCTGGTCTGGCTTTTAGCCATTTAATTCGGGGAGTTTCTATCTCTGAAGAAGGAAAATGAAAAATACTGGCTACTTCTTCGCTGTTTAAAATCATTTTTTGTTTATTATCAAATAATCGGAAAGAAAAATTATAAATAAGTTCTTTAAGTTTTTTGTTTTTAACTTTATTAAATTTTAAAGAATTCAATGTAGGAGAATTAAATTGATCAAAAGTTCCTTCAATATGAGACAAAAGCTGGTCGCTTCTTTCTTGGGTCTCAGCAGAAGTTAAAACCCTTACATTCACCTCAAAAGCTGGTTTGCTCGCCTTTTCTTTTAAAGCATTAATGATTTCTTGATTCATAGGAGAAATAGCTGTCTGATAATCTTTTTCTTCCTTTTTTGGCGGTTCAAAAATTTCTTTGGTAGAATGCCCAGAGCTTAGAGCTGATTCAAAGCTTTTGCCCTTAGACATTAGTTCGGCTGTTTTTACAGCTAAAACATTCCAATTTTTAGGCGCTGGTCTTAAAATAATTTGCAAAGCCCCTCCTTCAGTATCCCCTATTATTTTGCTCAAACCATTGGTTATACTTCCCAGAGGATCAGCTTCTAAATTCTTATAGGTTCTGAAAGGTAAAATATATTTTTTATTCAGGGTAAAATAACCCCCTGATGCCTCTGACTCAGGTGCAAAAATATTGTAATCTTCTGCTGGCTCAATCTGAGCATCTGGATAAAATCCATGAATCTGTTTTTCAATAAAATCCTCATATTTTCGCGGAACAGCAATATAAAAATGAATTTCTTCTCCTATGTGAGGAACAGCAATTTCAAATACTATATGAGGAGGGCCATAATACCATTTATCTTTCCATCCTCGAGGAGTAATTTGAGCCAAATTAGAAAGAAACTGTTCAGCTATTCCTAATATTTCTTTCTGTTCTTGATGGGAAGACTGTGATTTTTTTGTTAAGGAATCTTTAGGAAGAGTTACTAAAAAAAGCTTCATATTCAAAGCTTTAACAACCCTTCCTTTTTTAAAAAGACTAGATTTGATTAGTGATATTAAAAAAATTACAACAATGGTTGCAAATATTAAGCCAACAAACCCCCAAATAAATTGATTAAAGTCTATGTTTAACATTGTGTCTATTGAGCTAGGTTATTATATTTGGTCTAATTTATCCTGTTCAACTAAATAATCATAAAACTCGTCTACTAAAGCATCGTGAAATTCATCTAAAAGATAAGGGTCATTTAATTTTTTCGCTACTTCTGTAGCATGAACAACTCCCTTCTCAAAGGCTAAATCAACAAGAAGCTTTACCTGTTTTTCTCTTTTTTCATCCCTTATTTTTTGAACGGTTTTTACTACCCGAAGAGATGGGGCAGCAATAGGAGGCTTTTCTCCTTTAGAACCTTTTTTCTCTTCAAGTTTTTCTTTTAGGGCTTCTTTAATTATGTCTTTATCTCTAATTTCACCCTTTTCTTCTTTTGAAAATCTTTCTTTTTTTTCTAGAACCTTTTCTTTAATTGCCTCCAGCTCCTGATGTATGTTTGATCTTTCAATGTTTGATTTTAAAGCCATATTTTGTCTGGTTAATAATATTATTTCTGATTACAATATAGCATAATTTAAACTTATTCACAATGCCCAGCAATACCAATAGGTCTCGGATCTTAAATCTTAGATTTTAGATCTTAGATTCTGATTTTTAGTTTAGATGTTTAAAAATTAAAGAATTAAAAATTATAATTAGTCATTAGTCATTAGACATTAGACATTAGGATTTGATTAGGTTAATTAGAATAATTAGAAATTAGACATTATTTGTTTGGTTATTGTATCTTGGTTATTTTACGTAACGTATGTAACGAG
>CAZVDC010000048.1:2393-4414 GCA_964625995.1 uncultured Candidatus Saccharibacteria bacterium | reverse complement strand
TACCAATTCCGCCACTCGCCCTTATTTTGATAAAACAACTTAAATTCAAATATCTTGCAACAATTTTTCTATATAATAAAACGGTTTTTAGCTTCAAGCTATGCCTTAAATTTTAATTTCTTTTTAACATTCTATCAAAATCAAATTATCTTTGCAATCTTTTGCTTGTATAAACTCAAATTTTGTCAACAATTCTCATTTTCTTGTTTTATTTGCTGAATCAACTCTTCTATTCTTGAAGCTCTTTCTTCTATTTTATCTATTTTAAATTCTATTTTAGGAATATATTTCATTCTTAACTCTTTATTAAGATTCTTCTGAATTTTATGGGCGCTCAAGTTCAGTTTTTTCAAAAAATAATCCTTTTTTGAAGAAGGCATCAAGCTCAACATTACTTTAGCATGCCTTAAATCAGGAGAGGTTTCTACTCTTGTAACTGTAATTACAAGATTTTTGGGGAAATCAAGCTCTTCTAAAATTAGTCTTCCTATCTTTTTTCGTAAAAGCTCGTTAATTTTTTTTATACGAAAACTCACTTTTTTTAAAAAATTATAATTCTATACGTCTCATCTCTTCTTTATAAAATTCTAAAATATCTCCTTCTTCTATAATTGGCTCTCCTTCAAATAATACTCCTGCTTCTCGTCCTTTTTCTACTTCTAAAACATCTTGTTTGTTGTGTTGAAGTTGGATGACCTTTCCTTTTCCAACTACCTCATTATTTCTTATCACATTCACCTTGGTTTTGTTTTCTGCTTTACCTGAAATAACCTTACCACCAACAATCATTCTGCTTTTCTCTTTTCTGAAAATTGCCAAAACCTTTAACTGGCCTATTGTTTTAATTTCTAGTTCTGGACCTAAAAGCTGAGAAAGCCCTTTTTTAATTCCTTCTACTAGTTCATAAATAACTTCGTATTTTTTAATTTTAATACCCAGTCTTTCTGCTAAAGAGGAAGCAAGAGGAGTAATGTTTGTTCTAAAGCTAATAATTAGTGAATTTGTGGAATCGGCTAATTTAACATCTGAGTCAGAAACATCTCCTACTTCTTTTTTAATAATGTTTATCTTAACCTTATCTTGATTTATGTTTGCCAATACTTCTTCAATAGCCTCTAAAGAACCTTGTACATCAGCTTTAATAATTATGTTAAGCGCTGGCTTTTTCTCTTCTTCGTCTAAAGAACGGGCTTCCTCTTGTCTTTTTTTCTCTTCTTTTTGTTTCAAAAATTCCAAAGCCTTATTTTCGGCTTCTTTTTCAGAATTTTCTACATTAAACACTTCTCCTACTACAGGAACCTTGTTCAAGCCAACCACAATAACCGGCGTAGAGGGAGTAGCGGTTTCTATTGGCTGACCTTTAAAATCCTCTAAGATTCTTGCTCTTCCATATGCCTCACCTGATAAAACAATATCGCCTTTTTTTAAAGTCCCTTCTAAAATTAAAAAGGTGGCTGTTGGTCCTCTTTTTGAATCTAAATAAGATTCTATTACCACCCCTGAGGCTGGTTTTTGATAATCTGCTTTCAATTCTTCCATTTCCGCAACTAACAATATCATTTCTAAAAGCTCATCTATTCCTTGTCCTGTTTTGGCTGAAATTTTAACAACTGGAATGTCGCCGCCTCTTTCTTCAGCAATTAATCCTTCATTTGCAAGTTCTCCGATTACCTTTTCTGGATTAGCTTGAGGTTTATCTATCTTATTTAAAGCTACAATCACAGGAATTTTTTCTTTTTTAATATAATCAATAACCTCCTTAGTTTGCGGCTTTACTCCCTCGTCAGCAGCAACAACTAAAATAGCTATATCTGCCACCTTTGCTCCACGAGAACGCATCTGTGAAAAAGCTTCATGGCCAGGAGTATCAATAAAGGTAATAAGTTTATTGTTATGTTCTACTTGATATGCACCTATGTGTTGAGTAATACCACCCGATTCCTGAGCAACAATATTAGTTTGACGAATTTTATCAATCAAGGTTGTTTTTCCGTGATCAACATGACCTAAAACAACCACTA
>CAZVDC010000048.1:0-2293 GCA_964625995.1 uncultured Candidatus Saccharibacteria bacterium | reverse complement strand
ATAGCTTTCTCCTCTTCTTCTGATAAATGATATTCTGAAGTTCCATTCTTAATTGGCTTAGCATAAACCCTGGTTCCTTCTCGAGAATAAAGACTAGAAATTACTATCCCATCATTATTTTTATCAAGTAAGGCAATAGAAAAACTCTGATCACCCCCTACATCTTTAAAAGGATTAAAACGAACTACTCCTACTCTCTGAATGCTTATATCAGCAATTTTTTGCAATTTTTCATTCCATTTAAAGAGTTCTTTGATATCTCCTTCCATACTTTTCATTCTTTTAACCTGCTCAGCAATAACCTCTTCTAAATCTTTTGTCTTCCTCCCTCTAAAAAATATCTTGATTCTTTGCCGTGTTCTTTCTAATCGAAGCTGTAAAAAAATATTCCAAGCTAATAAAAATAAAATAATAAAAATTATTAGATAAAAATTGGTTTGTAAAAAATCTAATATTTTGTCCATATTTTTAATACTTGATTATTATTTAAGCAAAATTAATATAGCACTTCCAGCAATATTAATCAATTAAAATTTAACAGCTAGCCAATCTAATTTATTAATTGGGGTTTCAATCGTAAAATGGCGGAGGGTAGAGGATTCGAACCTCTGCGGGGTTTCCCCCACCGCATTTCGAGTGCGGCGCATTAAACCACTCTGCCAACCCTCCTTTATATTCTTTTAATTTTCGCTCCTAATCCTAATAATTTCTGTTCAAAATTCTCATAACCTCTATCTAAATGTTCTACACCATAAATTTTTGATTTTCCTTGAGCAATCAAGGCAGCGATAACATGAGCGCATCCAGCTCTGATATCACTAATTTCCATTTCGATTCCTTTTAGAGGAGTAGGTCCTTTAATTACAGCACTATGAGGATGATTTTTACCATTAAATCGACATTCTTTTTCTCCTAAACATTTATTAAAAACTGTAATATCTGCTCCCATTTTATTAAGCTCTTTTATATACCCAAATCTGTCTTCGTACACTGTTTCATGAATTACCGAAACTCCATTTGCTTGAGTTAAAAGAACTACTAATGGTTGTTGCCAGTCTGTCATATATCCCGGATGAGTGTCTGTTTCTAATTCAATGGGCTTAAAATCTTTTTCTTTAAAAAATCTTATTCCATTTTTCTCAACTTTAAATCCTCCCCCAATTTTTCTGACCGTATTCAAAAAAGTGATTAAATGCTCTTGTTGAGCTTCTTTAATGAAAATATCTCCCCCTGTAACTATTGCCATAATTGCAAAAGAAACTGCTTCATTTCTATCGGGAAGAACATAGTGAGTTGTTCCTTTAAGCTTTTCTACGCCTTCTATATATATCTTTCTATTAGTTCCTATTTCTATAATTGCTCCCATTTTTTGAAGCATTTTAATCAAATCTATTACCTCAGGTTCAATAGCAGCATTAGAAATAACAGTTCTCCCTTCAGCTAGAACCCCAGCTAGAATTATATTTTCTGTGGCGCCTACACTAGGATAAGGAAGATTGATTTCCGCTCCTTTTAATTTTTCAGCCTTTGCTTTATAGCTTGTTTTAATTTCCTCTATTTCAGCTCCCATTTTTCTTAAAGCTTCAAGGTGAAAATTCACTGGCCGTGGACCTATTTTATCTCCACCCACCACTGGCACTTCTGCTTTTCCTGTTCGGTGAAGAAGTGGGGAAAGGGCTAAAATGGGAATTCTATTTTTTCGACTTAGCTCTTTAACTCTGTGATTAATAATCTTTGGAGTTTTAATTTTTAAAACATTGCCATTGCGCTTAATTCTACTTCCAACCATTTCACAAAGCTCGGTTGTAATTTCAACATCCCCTAAATTAGGACAATTTTCTAAAATAACCTCTTCTTCGGTTAATAAACTAGCAATCATCATCTTGGTTGCCGCATTTTTAGCCCCACTTAACCTAATTTCTCCTTTTAGAGGCTGACCTCCTTCTATAATAAATGACTGGCGCCTTATCTCTATCATATCTATTTTTAAACTTAACACTATTAATTTAATATTACAAGAAATTATCCACACATAATTAAACTTTTTTATTTACCAAGTTTAAAATTAGCGGAGCATAGTTCTCCGCCAATTTTTATGGACCGGATGGGACTTGAACCCATAACCTCCTCAATGCCATTGAGGTGCTCTAGCCAATTGAGCTACCGGCCCCTCACTTGGAAAGGACTGATAAAAAATTTTTAATATACTCTAATAATCTTTGGTTTAAGTTTAATATCCAGCTTATCGTCTTTTAAGATCTTTAGGGTTTAGTAACGTCTATCCTTTCCAAGT
>CAZVDC010000047.1:1272-4431 GCA_964625995.1 uncultured Candidatus Saccharibacteria bacterium | reverse complement strand
TAACCAATAACCAAGATACAAGAAATAAGAAATAAGATACAAATAATGTCTAATGACTAATGACTAATGTCTAATTATAATTTTTAATTTTTAATTTTTAATTTGTAATTTTTAGCTTAAATCTTGCCCAGATATTCTATTTCTTCTTCTAATTGCATTCCAAACCTTTCTTTTACCTCCTCTTTACATAAATTAATTAACCTCTTAACATCTTTTGCTCTGGCATTTCCTAAATTCACAATAAAATTAGCGTGTTTCTCAGAAATCTCTGCGTTCCCAATCCTCTTTCCTTTCAAACCGCATTGCTCTATCAACCAACCAGCTGACTTAATGCTCGAGTTTTTTCCAGGCTGGGCTTGTCCAGATGTAGGGTTTTTAAATATGCAACCAGCTGAAGAAAGTTTGGGTTGACGCTGAAATCTATGACTCAGATATTTTTTTATTAATTCCCGACTTTTTTTCTTATCTCCTTTTTTTAACTCTAATTCTATTTCTAAAATAATCTCGTTATTTTTTTTAAAAATACTATCTCTATAGCCGAATTTTATAGATTTTGGATTATAAACTTTGAATTCTAGCTTAGAATCTTTTAATACTTTAACTTTTTTAACAATCTCAGAGATTGAATGATTAAAAGCACCAGCATTTCCCCTAACTGCTCCTCCCATTGTGCCTGGAATGCCTATAGCCCATTCTAAACCAGTTAAACCTTTTTTTATTGACTTGTTTACTAAATCATTTAACAATACCCCGGCCCCAGTTATAATTCTGTTGTTGTTAATTATTAACTTATTAATTTCTATTTTTATTACTAAACCGTCAAATCCTTTGTCTGAAATTAAAATATTGCTTCCCTGGCCTAAAACAAAAAAGGATAGCCCTTTTTTCTTGGCTAACCTTATTGCTTTTATCAAATCTTTGACTGTTTTTGCCTGATAAAAATATCTTGCCGGACCCCCAATTTTAAAAGTTGTATAATTTGCAAGCAGTACATTTTGCTTAATACCCGGCAATAAATAATCTAATTTTTTATCTATAAACAACATAGTCACCGGTTTTATAAAAATCTCGTTCCTGATCATTTATTATAAAAACGCCGTCCCAGCTTCTTCCTGAAAAAACAAATTGTTCAGGAGTCATATTGAGCCAATGTTTTGTTTTGTCAGCATTTATCTCATAAACCTTATAATCATTTACTGCTCTCACCCAAGCACTATCTCTATAAGAATCAACGACCGACTTATCAACTTCAATAATCTTGCTCCAGTCTAAATGGCCATAAAAATCAAATATTCTACCGTCTATTATGTGACGCTTATAATTTCCTTTAATAATATAAACTTTGTAATCCCCCACTGCTCTTATAAGAGCACCGTCAGGAATGTTTACCTCTTTATAGTAAAACCCCTGAGCAAGAATACTGGTTTTGCCTTCTGGTGTTTTTATCCAAACATTTACATAACCAACATTATGAGGAGGAACCACTACCTCTACAGTAGTATCATTAATTACTCTTACATCAGAAGCTTTAGCACTACCAAAATAAACTTCTATTCCTTCTTTAAAATTTCCTCCCTTTATTATTACCTTTTCACCTCCGTTAGAAAACCCTTGGGAAGGAGTAATAGCAGTTATAACTGGCTGATTTATCACAACGGTAGAAGCCTTAAGAGTAAAAAATACCGAAGGATCATTGCTGGTAAAATTAGAAATCTTTGATTGGTTAACCGGCATTACCAAAACAGAGTCAACTTCTTTTACAAAATTAAAAATATGAGTAAACCCTGATTGATTCTTTAAATCTATATAACCTAATTCATGATGTCCATCTTTATAATTTATTACATAAGGCACCTTGAATCTACTGTTCGTCACTGCGCTTTTAAACTCTAATTTAAGAGCAGTGGAGTCGTCTTTTGTGTTAAATTTATTTCTAATCAAATACCATCGTGGTGACCAGTCCTTTACTTTTTCAGCAAAAACAACGGAACCATATCCTCCAAAATTGCTAACCGTAGGAGAAATGCGTATCTTTTTAAGTTCTGGAGTGGTATAACCATACTTACCACCCGAACCCATACTAAGACTATTATAATAATTTGCCAATCCCCAATTTATAAATATTGTACTAAAAGACTCGTTATAACCAGCTAATTTTAAAGCTTCATTAATACTTTTAATCCCAGTAAAATCTGATTTATTCATTAAAGAAAATATATTCTTTCCAAAATGATCGGCCAAATAATGGGCTAAAAGAGTTATTACACCATAATCTCCACTTTTCCCTTTCCATTCTCCTAAAGGATTAGTTGGATCTGACAAGAAATCTTTTATTCTCATCTCTAAAGTGCTGTTTTCAAATGGTTCATTATAACCTAAAAGAGTAGGTACATATTCGCTTTTCATCTCATTTATCCAAATTTCTTCTTCTACATTTTTTATTCTTTTCTTCACGTTCCAATTTATTAAGTGTTGAAACTCATGAGCAATAAAATCCCTAATTTTAGGGTCAAAGATAAAATTAATATTGACATAAATCATTTCCCTTTGATTGGAAGAGGAGCATTTTTCCCGAGGATACTCATTGCAAGAATCAAAATATCCTCCAGCATTGTTGTCTAATGGACTCATTAAAATAGTTATTCGCTCATCTCCATCAATTCCTGGATTCCAGGGCTCGCCAAAAAACTGAACCAACCGAGGATAGATTGAATTATCAAATTCTTCACCCAAAATCTCTAATTTTTTTTCTACTTTAATTTTTTTATAAGAAGATAGTTCTCTCCACCATTTTTCATCTATAAAAAAATAGGCCTTATCGCTAATATGACGAAGAGAGGCCAATAAAAACTCTCTGCCGTATAAATCATATTCTGGATCAATGTAAAAATAAATGCTCCGACCCAAAGAAGCAGCAGAAACAAATGGAGCTAAAAAAACAAAAATAAATGCTAGACAACCAACAACGATTGATGCTTTAAAAATTTTTTGTTTCATATAATCTCATTTTATCACGAGGCAGAAAAATAAAAAAGTAGAAAACTCATAGAAGTACAAACCCCTCCCGCAGCAAATAAGAGGCTGGCGGAAGTACAAACCCCAATTCTACGTCTTTTGTGGGTGCTAGTCCGCCAGCCACTTATTTGTGCGGGATAAAAA
>CAZVDC010000047.1:0-1172 GCA_964625995.1 uncultured Candidatus Saccharibacteria bacterium | reverse complement strand
ACGTCTTTTGTGGGTGCTAGTCCGCCAGCCACTTATTTGTGCGGGATAAAAAATCTGCTCATTACAAATTCAGTATAACAAATCACAAAAACCTGTCAAATAATCACTTTTATTTAAAGCAAAAAAGAAAAAACTCCAGAGCTTTAAGGTTCTGGAGTTTTTATGAAGTTTTTTAACAATTCTAAAAACTATCTACTGCCACAGGAGGGCGAACCCCAGTGGTCATGTGAATCAGAAACAAGAGTATAGTTGAATAACGGCTGACCATAGTAGTCCAGATGGGCTATTAATACTTGGTCTAAGTTATTATAACGAGAAGCGACAGCCAAAACAGTATGCCGTGAAAGCACATCTGTATGAATGCAAAGTGCTATAACTTCATCTACGGTAAGAGGAAATCTTGATTGTTTTTTAAAAACTTTCTCCGCAGTTTCCGAGCTCTTTTTAAGAGTAGCTTCGCCATTTTCAACATCATAAATATAATAAGGACGAGTTGGAGTATCAATCGTATCAATAATAACCACTGGATTTAAATGGTTACATCCTTGCTTATCTTTATTCCATACCATTGCCACTAAATCATACAAGCCCCGATAAGGCCGAGGAATAACTGGAAGAAATGGAATATGTCCTTTTTCAAAAGCCATCTCGCTTGCTTTAAAAACCACTGGTCTTTTCTGTTCTGTGAGTAGCTCAATGATTTGTTCAGGACAACCCCGATCTTTTAAAGTCTGAATTTGCTTATCAAACAATTTTTCTAAATCCTCATATCTTTTTCTTTTTCTCGCTTCTAATTGACTTTTAAATTCATCAATTATCTCATCAATATCTACATCAGCATCTTTAAAAATCTCGACCAATTTACTAACTAACTGATTTTTATTAACTTTATTCATTTCCTACCTCCTTTTAAAATCTATATTGGCAAAGTTCTAAAGAAAGTAAGAAACCTCCAAAGCAAAGCCAGGAGGTCTCCTACCGACGTAGAAGGGGTCTCCCGATATTCATCGGGGGGCACCCACATTAAAGATGATAACAAATTCAAGATCTCTTGTCAACCCCTTAAGTCTACAGATAAATGTCATCAGCTTTTTAATTTTTAAAAACAAAATATAATGAGGCCTCCGGTCACCCGTAGGGTGGTCACTATGATGACCACCCGTAGGGTGAAA
>CAZVDC010000046.1:1313-4460 GCA_964625995.1 uncultured Candidatus Saccharibacteria bacterium | reverse complement strand
AATGTAACGAGGAAAGACCTCGTTACAAGTGTTATAAAAGGTTATTATGATGACCACCTGTAGGATGGAAAGTCCTTATTACACTCGTTATAAGTTCGTTGTAAAATGTCTAATTTGGTACAAATATACATAAAATAAAAGCCCCTGATAAGGGCTTTTATTTACATTTAAAAAGAAATATCTTTGGAATTTAATACTGTTATTTCATTGCAGCATATTATTAAGAAATCTGTTCTGTAATTTTCTGGAGAAGTTCCTTGGATGGGGTAAAATCTTTTGATTACATAAGCCTCTTTTGAGCAATAAGGACATTTACTTTTAACAAGGTCTTTTAAAAACACAATAGACAGCCAACGGGAAACATTGTTAAGAGCTGTAAATTCTTCATCAGCGTTTATAATTTCAATAGGGAGAGCTGGTTTTAGTTCTCCATTGGCACAAATTAAGAAAGTACTATATCTTTCAGGGCATTTATTTTTAAGATTAAATTTTTTCCAGCTGTTCTTTAACTCATAGAGAATATCTAGAAGCTCTAAAATTTTTCTTTGTTCATCTGATAGTTTTTCTATTTTTTTCTCAAGTTCTATTTTTTTCTCTTTTATTTTTTTTACTTTGGTTTCTAATCTATTGATTTCTTTGCTTAAATTTTTAAAGTTCATTAATTCCTCCTTGTCTTTTTCTTGTTTAGATAATAGCTTATTTGTCAAAAAATGTAAAGATTTTTTATTTATTATTGTAACGAAGCCACTCTATGGGTGGTCACTAATGTAACGAGGAAAGACCTCGTTACATTTTGTTGTGGGGAACCAGGAGTCTCGTTGCAATTGCAATTGTTATATTATTGGCATCAAATATCTTTGCCAATTTTCTTTATTGAGAGCATTAACCTTAACAGAGTTATTAGTGCTAAATTTTCCTATTTGGGTTCTAATAAGTTTTTTTAAGTAAGCTCCGCAACCAAGTTTTTGGCCAATGTCATTGGCTAAAGAACGAATATAGGTGCCTTTTCTGCATTTTACTTTTATTTCCAATTCTGGCCATTCATATTTACGAAGTTGAATGTCGTAAATTTTAACTTTTCGAGGCTTTAAATTGGGCTTGATTCCTTTTCGGGCTAACTCATATGCTTTTTTTCCTTTAATTTTAATTGCTGAAAAAGCTGGTGGTACCTGTTCAATCTCTCCAATAAATGTTTTTAAAATCTTTTGAACTTGAGATTTGTTTATTGTTTGGTTATTGTATTTTGTTTCTTGTATCTTTCCAGTTTTATCATAAGTGTCACTTACTGCTCCTAATTTTAAGGTAGCTAGATATGTTTTTGGCATTTCCATAAATTTTGACTGGAGCTTTGTTGCCTGACCAATTAAAATGATTAAAATTCCTTCGGCAAAAGGATCCAATGTTCCGGCATGGCCAACTTTTTTAATTCCAGTTATTTTGCGAATTTTATCTACTATATCATGGGAAGTAGGTCCAGCTGGCTTGTAAATATTTAAAATTCCAGAAATATTCATATTGGCTTAGGTTTTTTTAAGTGTTATAATAAAGATACGAAACTTGTTGTGAAACAGTAAGTTAAAATATGGGTTTTAGCCATTGATTATTATTGTATTTTCTATTTATCGCAACAAGTGTTAAATTCATGATCGCTTCACTTACTGGAAAAATTGAATCAAATACTGATAAATATGTAATTCTTGATATCAACGGAATTGGCTATAAAGTTTATATTTCAGGCAATACTTTTAAGAACTTACCAAAAAAAGGTGAAAAAATCAAACTTTATACCCATCTTTATGTTCGAGAGAATATAATGGAATTATATGGCTTTTTAAATCCTAAAGAGTTAGAAATTTTTGAACTTTTGATTTCAATTCCTGGAATTGGTCCAAAAGGCGCTCTAAATATTTTAACCGTAGTTTCAATAGAGACTCTTAAAAGAGCAATTGCGAATGAAGAAAGCGCAGTTTTAACAAAAGTTTCTGGCATTGGCAGGAAAATAGCAGAGAAAATTGTTTTAGAGTTAAAAAACAAAGTAGGAGATGAGTTTGTTGGCAAATCTTTAAATGAGGATACCGAAACCATTGATGCTTTAGTAAGTTTAGGTTATAAAGTCCAAGAAGCGCGGGAAGCTGTAAAAAAACTTCCTAAAGATATAGAAGGTGTGGAAAATCGGGTAAGAGAAGCACTTAAATTATTAGGGAAGTAGCTATCAACAAATAGCGAATCTGTTTCGAATTTCCGAATTATATTTAATGTGATAAATTCGTACATTCGCAATGGATTAGTAGTTCGTTGATGATTATATGAATTCCTTTTTACAATCTAAAAATTGGCTAGATTTTCAAAAATCATTAGGGAGAAAAGTTTGGCAGATAGACTCAGTTAATATTATTAGGCATAATTTACCCCTCGGAAAAGGTTATTTCTACTCTCCGCGAACCGAGGGAGATTTTTTGTCTAAAGAATTCTTAAATAGAATAAAAGAAGTTGCTAATCAAGAGAACGCAATCTTTTTTAAAATTGAGCCCCAAGAACAAATAGATGAAAGTTTACTTAAAAAAAGTGGCTTTATAAAAGGAAAAGATATTCAGCCCCGAAAGACTTTAATTTTAGATATTACTAAAACAGAAAAGGAACTTTTGAACCAAATGCATTATAAGACAAGATATAATATAAGATTGGCTGAAAAGAAAGGGGTCGAGATAAGAGCCAAAAGTCAAAAATCAAAAGTCAAAAATTTTGAGGAATTTTGGCGACTGTTACAACAAACAGCAAAAAGAGGTAATTTTAGAACCCATCCAAAAGAATATTATAAAAAAATGCTAGAGATAATTCCTGAAACAGAATTGTTTATAGCAGAGTACCAAAATAGAGTTATCGCTGCTAATATCGTGATTTTTTATCAGAAAACAGCTATTTATTTACATGGAGCTTCTGATTATCAATATCGGAGCTTAATGGCACCTCACCTACTTCAGTGGAAACAGATTTTAGAGGCAAAAAGACGGGGTTGTATTGAATATGACTTTTGGGGAATTGACGAAAAAAAATGGCCAGGAGTTACACGTTTTAAAAAAGGATTTGGCGGTAAGCAGGTTATTTATCCGGGAGCTTATGATTTAGTTTTTCAGCCGGTTTGGTATA
>CAZVDC010000046.1:0-1213 GCA_964625995.1 uncultured Candidatus Saccharibacteria bacterium | reverse complement strand
ATTAAAAAACTTATTCCAAGATTTTTGTTAAACTGGTATCATTTTTTATTAGTTTTTTTAGGTGCTTTGATTTATAAATTTCCTTCAAAAAAATTAATTGTTATTGGAGTAACTGGTACTAATGGAAAATCAACAGTAGTTCATTTGGTGACTGAAATTTTAGAAAAATCCGGTTTTAAGACTGCTTCTATTTCTTCAATTAGGTTTAAGATTGGTGAAAAAGAATGGCCAAATAGATTGAAAATGACTATGCCGGGCAGATTAATGCTTCAGAAATTTTTACGGCAGGCGGTAAAAGACGGATGTAAATATGCAGTGTTAGAAGTGACTTCCGAAGGGATAAAACAGCATCGTCATAAATTTATAGATTTTAATGGAGCGGTTTTTACTAATTTAACTCGAGAACACATTGAAGCTCACAAGGGATTTGAGAATTATAAAAAAGCAAAAGGTAGATTGTTTGAAGCATTAAAAAAGAGCAAAAAACAAAATAAATTTTCAGTGATAAATGTTGATGATCCCAATGCTGATTATTTCTTAAACCTTTCTCAAGGAACAAGGATTTATACTTATGGAATTAAGAATAAAAAAGCTGAAATAACTCCTGATAAAATTAATCTTCAAATTTCTTTACCAGGCGAATTTAATATTTATAATTCTTTAGCTGCTATTGGCGTGGGTTTATCACAAGGCATTGAATTGAATAAGATTCTTAAGATATTAAAAAATGTCAAAGGACTTCCGGGTAGAATGGAATTGGTTGTAGACAAGCCGTTTAAAGTATTCGTTGATTACGCTCATACACCAGATAGTTTAGAAAAAGTTTATCAAACTATCTATAAATCTCAAATGATTTGTGTCTTTGGAAGTTGTGGTGGAGGGCGTGATAAATGGAAAAGACCAGAGATGGGAAGGATTGCTGCTCAATACTGCGATAAGATTATTTTGACCAATGAAGATCCCTATGACGAAAATCCAGTTTCTATAATCAAGGATATTAAGGCTGGATTTTCGAAATCCCAAATTACAAATAACAAATTACAAATAATTTTAGATCGCCGGCAAGCAATTAGAAAGGCATTATCTTTAGCTAAAGAAGGTGATGTGGTGATAATAACAGGAAAGGGTTGTGAACCATGGATATGTGTTGAGAAGGGAAAGAAAATTCCTTGGGATGATAGAAGGGTGGTGAGGGAAGAATATGAAAAATTAG
>CAZVDC010000045.1:0-4462 GCA_964625995.1 uncultured Candidatus Saccharibacteria bacterium | reverse complement strand
GGTGCCACTGGTCATCCGTAGGATGCCACCGGTCACCCGAAGGGTGGGAAAAAACCTCGTTACATGTGCCACAAACAGCTATGAAGAATAAAATTTATGATTTAATCATAGTTGGAACAGGACCAGCTGGTTTAACAGCTGGTATTTATGCAAAAAATTTTGGTTTAGAGAGTATAATTTTAGGAGAAAAATTCGGCGGATTAATAAATACAGCCTATAAAATTGAAAACTATCCCGGTATTTTTGGTGTACCAGGAAAAGAACTTGTAGAAAGATTTAAAAATCATCAGAAATATTTGAAATTATTAGTAAAAAAGGAAAGGATTAAAGGAATTACAGTTAATAAAATAAAAAAAGAAAAAATCTTTTTTGTCTATACCAGTAGAAATATTTATCGAGGAAGAAGCATTATTTTGGCTATTGGAACTGAACCCAGGGTTTTAAAAATTAAGAACATAGAAAAATTTGAAGACAAAGGAGTATATTACTATATTGATAAAAGCACTTTTACTTTTAAAAACAAGATAATAGCAGTGATTGGCGGAGCAAATTCAGCCGCAATGACTGCCTGTATGTTGTCCGAGAAAGCAAAAAAGGTTTATATAATTTATCGCCGAGAAAGGTTAAGAGCCGATGCTATTTGGGTTAACAAGATAAAAAAGTTAAAGAATATAGAAGTAGTTTATAAGGCAAATGTTATTGAGCTTAGAGGAGAGAAAAAAATAAATGAGGCAATTCTTGATAATGGAAGAAAAATTAAGATAGATAATTTAGTCATTGAGGCAGGGACTGTTCCTAATTCATTTTTAATAAAACAATTAAGGGTAAAAACTGATAAAAATGGCTATATTATAGTAAAAAAAGATCAGTCTACAAATATTAAGGGTATTTTTGCTGCCGGAGATATTACAAATGGATCAAATGGTTTTCGTCAAATTGTCACTGCTTGCGCCGAAGGAGCAATAGCTGCCCTCGGCGTTTTTAACTATCTTTCTAGAAAAAAATAAAAATGTTATAATTAATGATAGATTATAGGTTATTGCGGAATTGTCTAGAGTGACGCGGAAATTGTTATCAGCGTTAACTCAAGACAAGTCCGTTTACTAATATGATTAGAATAGCCATTAACGGATTTGGAAGAATAGGTAGGCCAACCTTTAAAAGATTAATTGAAAACCATCCTGAAGTAGAAGTGGTGGCTATTAATGATTTAACTGATAACAGAACATTGGCTCATCTTTTAAAATACGATTCAGTTTATGGAATTTATAATAAAAAGGTTGGTTATACAGAACAAAGTCTTAAAATTGATGGTAAGGAATACCGGGTTTTAGCTGAAAAAGACCCCACACGGTTGCCTTGGAAAGAATTAGAGGTTGATGTGGTTTTAGAATGTACAGGGTTTTTTACTGATCCCCAGGGAGCCAGCCAGCATTTAAAAGCCGGGGCAAGACAAGTTATTATTTCTGCTCCTTGCAAGGACCCTGAAGTTCCAACTTATGTTTTAGGTGGCAATGAAGAAAAATTTGATCCAAAGAAAGATAAAGTGATTTCAATGGGTTCTTGCACTACCAATTGCGTGGTTCCGGTAGTAAAAGTTCTTAATGAAAAATTTGGCATAGAAAAGGCCTTAATGACCACGGTTCATAGTTATACAAGCACTCAGAGGATTGTTGATGGACCTCATAAAGATTTAAGAAGAGCCCGAGCAGCAGCTGTTAATATAGTTCCAACCACCACTGGGGCAGCTATTTCTGTTATTCGAGTTTTGCCAGAATTAGAAGGCAAATTGGACGGTATTGCTATCAGGGTCCCTTCAGTTGATGTTTCTTTATTAGACCTGGTTGCTGAAATTAAAAAGAAGACAACAGTTGAAGAGATAAACAATGCTTTTGAAGAAGCTAGTCAAAATCAGCTAAAAGGAATTCTAGCAGTTGAGGATAAGCCGTTGGTTTCTACAGATTTTATTGGCAATTCTTACTCAGCTATAGTTGATAGCCAAATGACTCGTCTCGAGGAAGGAAATTTGGTAAAGATTTTAGCCTGGTATGATAACGAGTGGGGATATGCCTGTCGGTTGGCAGAAATGGCTGAATATATCGGAAGAAAATTGTAGTTTCCTTCCAACAAACCACAAATTACAAATTACAAATTCCGAATACTGAAAGAATATCAAATCATAAATTTCAGATAATAATTAACCGAGGATAATAACAAAAAATCCAAACAAGTTCTGAATTTTGGTCATTCTAATTTGGAATTTATAAATCTATGATTTATTTAGGCGCTGATCACGGTGGCTTCTCTTTTAAAGAGAAAATTAAAGAATTTTTAGATGAGCTCGGGGTGGAGTACCAGGATTTAGGTAATTTTAAATTTGAACCCTATGATGATTTTCCTGATTTTGGTTATAAAGTAGCAAAAAAAGTAGCTAAGACAAAAGCAAGAGGAATTCTTGTCTGTACAAATGGTTTAGGAATGTCTATTGTTGCCAATAAAATAAAGGGAATAAGAGCAACAGTAGTCACCACTAAAAAAGTTGCTAAACAAGCAAGGGAGCATTTAGACGCCAATGTTTTATGCTTAGGGGCTCATGTAGTTTCATTTAAGGAAGCAAGGAGAATTATAAAAACATGGCTTGAGACAGAATTTTTCAGAAAGGAAAAATATATTAGGCGTCTTGAAAAAATTAAAAAAATAGAACAGGCGAATTGAAAAATAGCTTTAAGATATTAAGAACATTTAATGTCCTTAAATTTTTTATTAGCTGATATTTATGATTGAGATTATTCCAACAATATTAGTTAAAGAATTTGAAGAAGTTAAAAAAAGAATTAAATGTGTAGAAAAGTATGTGAAATGGGTTCAACTGGATGTTATGGATGGTATTTTTGTTGAGAATACAACTTGGCCTTATTCTGAAGAAGGAGCGAAAATCAGCGATTTTAAAAAAATAAAAACTAAAACAAAAACAGAAGTTCATTTAATGATCCAAGACCCAGAGAAGGTTATTGAAGATTGGCTGGAAGTAACTGATCGAGTTATTGTTCATTATGAGTCAGATATTAGTAATTCGGAGAATGCTGTTAAAAATTTAATAGAAACAGTTCATAAAGCAAATAAACAGATTGGGTTGGCGATTAATCCAGAAACTGATGTTTCTGCAGCAAGGCCGTTTTTAAAAAAATTAGATTTGGTATTGATAATGACCGTTCAACCAGGAAGAGGTGGTCAAGAATTTAAAGAATGGATTTTAGAAAAAATTAGAATCTTGCGAGAAATATGGCCTAATGGTAATATAGAAGTAGATGGGGGGATAAATCCTAAAACAGCCAAAAAAGTTATTGAAGCAGGAGCTAACTTAATTTGTGCTGGAACATATATTTTTACATCTAAGAATACCAAAATAGCAATTAACAATTTAAAAAACTCATATGCTTAAACCTTTAACCATAAAACAAATGTATAAAATGGCGAACACAATTCGCCAAGATATTATAAAAATGTTAGTAAAAGCTGGTTCTGGTCACTCAGCTGGTTCTTTGGGTATGGCAGATGTTTTTACTGCTTTATATTTTAGCGGTATTTTAAAGCATAATCCTAAAAAACCCGATTGGCCGGAAAGAGATAGAGTAGTATTGTCTAATGGCCATATTTGTCCGGTTTTATATGCTACCTTGGCACGAGCTGGTTATTTTCCAGTAAGAGAATTATCTACTTTAAGAAAATTAGGTTCTCGTCTTCATGGTCATCCTCATCGAGGAAGTTTGCCAGGAATTGAAAATAGTTCTGGGCCAGTAGCTCATGGCGCTTCTATTGCTTGCGGAATGGCTTATGCCGGCAGGTATTTAACAGATGTCTCTTCTTTGGGAGAAAAATTAGAACATTTGACTATTTCTGATAGACCAGGCAAACCAAAATATCAGGTTTATTGTATTGTTGGTGATGGAGGACAGGATGAAGGCTGTATGTGGGAAGCAGTAATGTTTGCTGCTAAATACAAATTAGACAACCTCACTTTTATAATGGACAGGAACAATATCCAAATTGATGGCTACACTGAAGACGTAATGCCGCTTGAGCCTTTAAAAGCAAAATATGAAGCATTTAATTGGCATGTTATTGAGGTTGATGGCCATAATATTGAAGCGATTGTAAATGCAATAAACGAAGCAAAGGCAATTTTTGAAAAGCCGGTTTTAATAATTGCCCATACCATACCCGGTAAAGGGGTAGATTTTATAGAATGGCAGTACTCTTGGCATGGAAAATCCCCAAAACCAGATGAAGCAAAAGAAGCCCTTCATCAGTTAAGGACCTTAGGAGGCAAAATTCAATCCGAAGCCGATTAATAAAAATTAATCTAATTAATTAACCTAATTGACCTAATTATTTTAATTATTTATTTTATGATTAATCCAAAAGCCTACTTAATTAAAAATTTACTATCAAAAAATATTAA
>CAZVDC010000044.1:0-4518 GCA_964625995.1 uncultured Candidatus Saccharibacteria bacterium | reverse complement strand
AATGTAACGAGGAAAGACCTCGTTACAACGGTACAAAATCATAAACCTTGTTACATGTTTAAGCTACTTGCAGGTTTTTTCAAAATGATGGTATTATAAAAATAATATGAGAAGGACTTTGTTGTTTG
Source organism: uncultured Candidatus Saccharibacteria bacterium (assembly GCA_964625995.1). GTDB lineage: Bacteria > Patescibacteriota > Minisyncoccia > RBG-13-40-8-A > JAUWHN01 > CAZVDC01. Next base: position 4,390 of record CAZVDC010000044.1, on the reverse strand, counting down.
TTATTTTTTTAGCTTTAATTTTAGGTGCTCTTTATATTTTACCCAAAAAAGAAAAATTTTTTAATCAGCAAAATGTGTTGGGCATAGAAACAGATAATCAAAGTATATTGAAAGGAAGAATTTATTCTGACCCCCAAGGCCATTTATTTTTAGTTGATTTAGATGGTGATTTATATGGTTTAGATTTTGAAGGTAATAATAAAGAACTAAAAGAATTAATAGAGACAAGTAATCAAGTTAAGAACTCTGGAAGTGTAATAGAGGTAATAGGTAAAATTGAAAAAGATAATAATAATTACGGAGAAAGAAAGATTGAAGCAAGCGAAATTAGGAATGTCCAAGAAGTAAATAGTGGGGCAAAAAAGGATTTTTATACCGAATGCCAGAACCAAGAAGGAAAAGTTGAGTTTATAAAGGTTTGTAAATTTTCTAATGGACAAATCTGCATTTTAGAAGATTTTTTAAAAGGTCGATGTTTAAATAAGCAATAAAATAAAAGAATTTATGGAAGATCAAACAATTCAAATTTTTGTATATTTATCCCTTTTGTGGAGCTTGCCCTGGAAAGGAGTAGCTCTTTGGAAGGCTGCAAGAAACCAGGATAAAATTTGGTATATTGTACTGTTTTTGGTTAATACTTTGGCAATTTTAGAAATTCTTTATATATTTATCTTTTCTAAGAAACGTCATAAAGGAATTTTGAAGAAACTAGGAATTGGAAAATAATCATTTACGCCGTTGCTTCGTCTTTAGACGCCATTTTTAGGCGCATAAAGGCGTTGTGAGGGCGGTTTAAGGGCGGATATGTTTAAGGAAATCAAGAAAATATTTTTTAATCTCAATACTTTAATTATTGTGTTGGCTATTCTGGTAGTTATTGGGTTTGGTTTAGCTATATATTTTGGAATAAAAGCAAATAATTTAGAAAAAGAATTTGCCAGCATTGGCCCTAAGGAAAAACTAGAAAAGATTCACTCTTATGCTGTAGTTTTAGAAAAATTTGAAGCATTTAAAAGAAACGAAGGAAAGGATAATACTACAGCTGATTTGGAAAAGGCGGTTTTAGCAACAGGTAGTGGGGTTCTTAAAACATTATTTAACGAGATGATTTTAGGGGGTAAGACAGAAAAAGATATGAATTATTTTTTAGATGCTGTGATTGATGCCCTAAAATTTTTCTCTAAGAATTAATTCATGGTTAAAGAAGATAAAATTTGGTTATCCCCAACAGGAATTGAAGGAATGAATAGGTGTCCCCGTTGTTTTTGGTTGCAGTACAGAAAAAGAATTAGACAACCGGAGGGAATTGTATCTCGTTTAGCTAATCGGTTTGATAAAATAATAAAAAATTATTTTGATATTTATAGAGAAATTGGAGAACTACCTCCAATGATAGAAGGACAAGTTGAAGGTAAGTTGGAGAAGCCTTTTACAGAAACTTATTTTTATCACTATAATAGTCAATACGGACTATATGGTAAACTAGATGATTGTCTAGTTACTGCCGATGGTAGATATACCCCTATTGACCATAAAACTTCAAGCTCTGACCCGCGAGAGAAAGATACTTTGCCAGCTTATCAAAACCAGTTAGATATGTATGCTTTTTTATTGGAGGAGAATAATAAAAAAACAAGTGGAATAGGACATTTAATTTATTTTTACCCTAGAGATGGGGAAAATCTTCATCAAGGATTTCCAATGCTGGTGTATGTAGAAACCTTAAAAACTAATCCTGATAATGCCAAAAAAGAACTTTTAAAAGCAATCAGCATTTTAGAAGGCGATATGCCGGAGCCGTCAGAGGATTGTCCTTTTTGCAAGTGGTATGATAAAGTGAAGGATGAGTTTAAGTAAATTTTATTGATAATAATATTTAAAAGCTCCACAATTAGTGGAGCTTTTGTTTTAGAAATTAAAGATATTTTTTGAACCAAGCAAAAGAGTAACCAATCATTTTTTTACAAGCATAATATCCTTCAAAACTGTGATTAGCCTCTTTTATCAAAATCAGTTTCTTTATACCGGAAAATTTTTTGACTAAATCTTGGCTATATTTCGGCAAAACTGCTTTATCTTTTTTTCCTTGCAGAATTAATGTGGGTATTTTAATTTTAGAAACCAATTCAGTATAATCTTTTGCCTCATTTAGATACTGAACCCCTATTCTAAATTCATCTTTATCAATATATCCTTGCTTTTTCCACTTTCTTAACTCGTAATATGAATACCAGTCTTTTATTAAGCGTTTTTGATCTATGGCCGGTGCCAGTAAAACCAGAGCTTTTATTGTGGGGCATTTTAGCGCAAAAAGACAAGTAACTAAAGATCCCAAGCTGTAGCCCAAAATTCCAATCCTATTTTTATCTATATTCGGCTGCGCAGCGAAAGTTTTATAAGCGGCTTTTAAATCATTCACTTGTTGAGAAATTCTTAACTTTTCAAACCTTCCTTCTGAATCACCGTGGCCAGAGAAATCAAATCTAAAAACAGCAATTCCTTTTTTAGCAAATTCTCGGGCTAGTTTTACAAATTTTCTTTGAGATTTAGTTCCTTTAAATCCATGAACAACGATTATTCCTGGGAGGTTTTTCCCTTTAGGGAGACTTAAAACTCCCCATAAATTTAACCCTTGAGCATTCTGAAATACAATTGATTTTTCTTTTATATTGTTCATTTTACCTCCTCCTTGTTGTGTTTTATGTTCTTACTTTACCACTTTTAATTTAGTTTGTCAATTTTAACACCTTATTTAGCTAAGGGATTTTATCATATACTCATTTTTTAATCTATATCCTAACTTGCGGTAGTATTCTCTAACTCCGACGCCAGAAATTACAGCAATTTTTTTAAAAGGGGTTTCTTTTTTTACAATTTTTTCAGCTTTTTGAATTAATTGTTTGCCCAATTTTTTATGTTGTTGAGCATATTTATTTTTTTTGGCTATAGAAACCATTGGACCATAAGTATGGACTTCTCTAATAATGGCGCAATTTTTTAAGCAGGATAAGGTCCAGTGGTCAGTTATTCTGAGTCTTAAAAAGGCAATTATTTTATCTTTTTTTATATCTTCAAATGAAAGAAAAATTTCTTTTCCCTCTGAAGCAGGGTAGTCTTTTCTAAAAAGTTTTATATCTTTATTATTTACTTTTATATCTTTTATTTCTCTGCATCTTATACATTTGCATTTTTTATTTTGTCTATTCATTTCTTCTAAGATGAGCTGCCTTAGATTAGTGGCTTTATTGCCTGCGATAATACTTTGAGAAGGAATATCTCGGATAACTCTTATGATTCTTACATAGGGAGGAATTTTTTCCTTAATTTTTATTAGTAAATTTATTAGTTGATTTTTTGAATATGGTTTGTACTTTCCTTGTTTATAGAGCTTATAAAGAGGTGAGGTTTTTAAAACTACACAGGGATATATTTTTAGTTGGTCTGGCTGAAAATCGGGGTTAGAAAATAATTCCTTAAACATTCTTTCATCTTTTTTAGGATTGGAGCCGGGTAGATTTAGCATTATATGATAAGTTACTTTAAACCCAGCATCTTTTAGTAACCTAGTCGCTTCAATAGTTGATTTTGTATTATGCCCTCTATTATTCAGTGCTAAAATATCATCATATATACTTTGAACTCCTAATTCAACACGGGTACAACCCACCTTTCTCATTCTTTTTATTTCTTCTGGGGTTATAAAATCTGGGCGAGTTTCTAAAGTTAAACCAACAATTCTATGTTTTGCTTTTTCATTTAATTTCTGGGCTTCTTTTAGTGATTTTGAATCTTTTTCATTGCAAGCATCAAAACACTTTTTAATAAACCAGGTTTGGTATCTTTTGGGATATGCAGACCAGCTTCCTCCTAGGATAATTAACTCTATTTTATCTGTAGGATGGCCAGTCATTTCAAGAGCTTTTAACCTGGTTTTTACTTGTTTATAAGGATCGAACTTAGTTAACTTTGCCCTCATGCAGGCTGGCTCGTTTGCAAGATAGCTTTTGGGCATATCTATTTCATTTGGACAATAAATGCATTTCCCTGGGCAGGGATAAGGTTTGGTAATGACTGTAATCGAGGCAATTCCAGAAAGAGTACGAACCTTTCGGAGTTTTAATAGATTTTCTAAACGAGAAGCAGGTTTAATCTTGCCAGTTTTAACCAAATTACGGTATGCTTTTAATAGCTCTATTTTGGTTGGAAAAATTTTTTGGGATTTTTTAGATAACTTTCTTAAGACATTGAAAAAATCATCAGTATTTTTAACTTTTTCCCGAATTAATTTTTTGATTATTAATTCCTTATAGTTTTCTTTAGCCATATTTAAATTTTAATTATTTATAATAAAATTTATTTTTTAATAATGAAATGTAACGAGGCCACCCTG
>CAZVDC010000043.1:0-4569 GCA_964625995.1 uncultured Candidatus Saccharibacteria bacterium | reverse complement strand
CTACCATTGAGCTACCCCGGAATGATAATTGTAAAACCTTGGAACTTGTGAGAATTATAACTAAAATTTTAAAATTTTTCAACTAAATTGTTCCAGGAGGCGTATTCCAAATTTCTTCAACAGCTTTTATGATTTCCTCAGAATCAAAATATTTTCGCAATTCTTCTTTCCAATTAGAGTTATTGATATTAATTAGAGGCTCTACACCATTTCCTTCAATTATTTGATTATCATCGCGAAGAGTTAAACTATGAACTAATAATAAAGAATATTTTTCACCTTCTAAAGTTTGGTTAAGGTCTAACACTGTTTCAATGGTTCCCCATCCGCGAGTAGTTGTTCCTACAAGGATTCCTACGTTATATTTTTTAAGTACTGCAGCCATTACTTCAGCAGATGATTGGGTTTTACTGTCAGTTAAAATTATTACTTTTTTGTACTGATACAAGCTTGGCAGCCAGCCAACTTTTGTTTTATAAGGAGTTTTTTCGCCCTGGTGAAGAAATTCATAAGCATATTGGTCATTCCCGATAAACGGACCTAAAAGATAGGGAAGAAGATCAATTGAACCACCAATATTTGATCTCAGGTCTAAAATTAAAGTATCTAAACCAGGTTTATTAATGTATTTTTGTGTTTCTTCTTGTAATTCATTAAATGTTGTGGGAGAGATTCTTTTTATATAAAGATGAAGGATATTGGACCGAACTAATTTTGATAGAACAGTTGGCTCAATACCTGCTTTGTCATAACGTTGTTTTTTGTTCTCATCTTTTAAGACCTCATAGGAATATTTGACTTTTTCAAGGTCTTTTTTTGCCTCTTCTGACTCTTCTGCTTTTTCTTCTAATTCGGCAACTTTTTCTTTATAAGCTTTTTCAAGTTCTTCTTTAGAAGCATTTTTACTTATGCCTAGAGTTTGATATAAATCATTTTCGGGGTTTATGTTTTGAACCATATTTCTTAACTCTTCTTTTTTCTGAACAGTGTAAAGGGCGCTTCGGTTTTTCGGAGGCAGGCTTGTTAACACAATGTTAGCTAGCTGGGTTGTAAAAACTTTTTTCTTATCTGGTTTTACAATCTTAAAAATATCTTCCAGCATCTTTTCAAAATCTTGTTTTGTTTTTATTTCTATATTTTGAGGCTTGCCAGCAATAGTTTCTATGCCTGATTTAAAAAGACCCCCTAGTTGTTCATCAGTTAATTTATTCCAATAATTTTCTTGAATTTTATCATATACCTCGGATAGAAAACCAATATATTCATCCTTAGGTTTTTCTAAAGAGGCAGAGACAGGAGAAAGTGTTTCTTGGGCATAAAAATAACCAATCCATATTCCTATCAACAGAACAATAATAAAAGCTAATGACCATAGATATGTCCGCCATTTTTTAGTAAAATGCTTTTTTATTTTTTGTTTAAACCTACTAAACATATTTCCATAACCGAAAATTGCTACAGCCAATCATGTATTATTTTGTATTATACACAAATTTTTTAAAAGAAACAAATTATAAAAAATGTCTAATTCCTAATTATTCTAATTAACCTAATTAATTCCTAATGTCTAATGTCTAATGACTAATGACTAATTATAAAATTAAAAATTTATTAATATGACAAGGTCTTTTCCATTCTACGGATAACCGTATTTTAGATCTTAGATCTTAGATTTTAGATTTTAGTCATTAGTCATTAGGATTTGATTAGAATAATTAGGTCAATTAGACATTAGACATTTTGTGACGAGGAAAGACCTCGTCACATTGGTGTTCTGTTGACTTAAATTTTTTATGAAATCTGGATTTTTGTTATAATAACCTTGTATGAGTTATCAGGTGTTGTTAATTATAACCGGATTATTTTTCCTTTTGTTTGGAGTGATTAGACTGAGTGAGAAAATGCAGATGATTTTTAGCGTCCGCATAAGGCAGTATATTAAACAGTTAGTAAGCAGCAGGTTTAAAGGAATTATTTTAGGAGCCTTGGCTACGGCCTTTTTTCAAAGCAGTTCAGCTACCACCGTTTTAATTGTAAGTATGGTAAGCGCAGGATTGATTGGTTTTGTGAATTCTTTAAGTTTAATTTTAGGGGCCGGAATAGGGTCTACTGTTACAGCTCAATTGGTAGCCCTTAAAATCACTGACATCGCACCTCTTTTTATTATTATTGGTATTCTAATTTGGTTTTTAGCAAAAGGAAAAGGGAAAATAGCAGGAGAAGCAATATTTTATTTTGGTCTTTTGTTTTTTGGTTTAGATTTAATGGGAAGAGGTATAGTTTCTTTTAAAGACAATGTTGGTTTTTTGGATTTTTTTCAGCGAGCCAGTAATCCTTTATGGGGAACTTTAATTGGATTTTTGTCCACCATAATTGTTCAAAGCAGTTCGGTTATTACAGGAATTTTGGTTATGTTGGGACAAAAAGGATTGATTACTATTAACGAAGCCCTTCCTTTAATTTTAGGGGCAAATATTGGAACAACAATTACTGCAATTTTAGCAAGCATAGGAACAGGAAAAGAAGGAAAAAGAGCGGCATTATCCCATTTCTTTTTTAAATTTTTTGGAGTAATTATTGTTTTAATTATTTTCCCTTTATTTTTACTCCTTGTAAAAGCTACTTCAGGGAATATAGGGCAGCAAATTGCTAATGGTCATTTATTGTTTAATGTCTTTATTGCGATTGGGTTTAGTTTTTGTTTAAAGCCCTTTTCGGTATTAGTTAAAAAGATATTACCTGGAAAAGAGAAAATTTTGCCTCTTTGGCCAGAATGGTTAGATAAAAGATTTCTTGGCGAACCTAAAAAGGCTTTTATGGCCATTGAAAAAGAACTGGATAGAGAAATGGCTCTGGCAATAGAGAATTACAAGAAAGCAGTTGAGTTAATTTTTGATTATAATAAAGCAGTTAAAAGAGGTCTTTTTTATGTTGATTTAGTTATTGATAATTTACAGAAGGAAATTATGAGATACTTAGATGGAGTTTCTCGTTCATCTCTTTCTATAAAACAAACAGTTAAGTTATTCTGCTATTCTTCTATGGTTGATGATATAGAAAGGATAGGTGACCATGTTTTAAATATAGCCCAATTAGCAGAGTACAAAGAAACAGGCAACGTTAGTTTTTCAGTTGCAGCAAAAAAAGAGATTGAAGAAATTCAGGATTTAGTAAAGGAAAACTTAATAGACGCTCGTTATTTAATTACTAGAAAATCAAAAGAGAAAATTAAAGCTGTGTTTGAAAGAGAGGAAAAAATTGATGAATTGGTAAAAAAAGCAAAAGAACATCATTTGAAAAGATTTTATAGCGGTATTTGTTTGGCAATGGCAGGACCAATATTCAATGATATGCTGGTTAACTTTGAGCGGATTTCAGATCACTGTACTAATATTGCTGAGTATGCTGAACAATTAAGTTAAAATTAATCTGTTATTACTTGTTACAAGACCTCTTGCAACGAGTCTTTTCGCTTTAGAAATTAGAGATTGGTAATTGGAAATTTTTTATGATGGGGTTGTAACGAGGAAAGGCCTCGTTACAATAGGGATTTAGAGTTATGAGAGCAGTATTTCTTAAATCAAAAATTAAAGAGATTTTTCATTGGCCTATTATATGAAAAAGTTATTAATTTTAATCATTGGTTTAATCTTCCTTGTCGGTGCCGTCTCTGTTTTTATGTTAAACAGAGATAGAAAAAGCACTGACAAGGAAGAATATTCTATGTCAGATTTAATAGATAAAAAAATAGCAATAATAATTGCTTTTAAAAATTTTAGAGATGAAGAGTATTTTATTCCTCGCAAAATTTTAGAAGAAGCCGGGGCTAAGATAGAAGTGGTAAGTAATGAGGTGGGAACTGCTTTAGGAGTAGAAGGATTGCAAGTCAATGTAAATACCGAACTTGGCGATTTAGATGTATCAAATTTTGATGCCGTAGTATTTGTAGGGGGTCCGGGTGCTTTGGATAATTTAAACAACCAAGATTCTTATAGGGTTATTAGAGAAGCAGTTAAACAAAACAAAGTTTTAGCTGCTATTTGTATTTCCCCAGTAATTTTAGCAGAGGCGGGTGTGTTGGATGGTAAAAAAGCCACTGTTTGGACTAATCCATTAAATAAGGAGCCAAAAAAGATATTAGAAGAGAATGGAGCTATTTTTACAAAACAAAATGTAGTTGTTGATGGGAATATAATTACTGCTAATGGTCCTGATGCAGCAGCTGAGTTTGGTAAAAAACTTGTTGAGATTTTAGTTTCTAAATAATAGTTGATTTTATAGAAATATCCACAAGGCACAAGGTCTTGACAAGAAAAAATTCATTGAATAAGATATTAAATAACCAAAGCGTTCTTTATTTTAGTAATAGAGAACAAAAAAGAGCGAGTATCGTAAAAAGCGCAATGACCCTATTACTTGTCCCCTTCGTCCTACTCCTTTGGGACAAGTTAGGGCGGAGCCAAAGGAGGATAGGGCCTGAGCGCGCTAATTATCCATTCTTTTTGCGATAAAAAAATCGCTAATTATAAAAGAATGGATGATCGGGGCGATACTCGCTCTTTTTTGTTG
>CAZVDC010000042.1:0-4633 GCA_964625995.1 uncultured Candidatus Saccharibacteria bacterium | reverse complement strand
TGTATGAGTTTTTCTGTCGGAATAATTGGTCTTCCTAATGTAGGAAAGTCAACCTTCTTTAAAGCCTTAACCCTGCAAGAGGTTGATATTTCTAACTATCCTTTTTGCACCATTAAACCTAATATTGGTATCGTAGAAGTGCCTGACGAAAGATTAAAAAAAATATCAGAAATTGTTAAACCCGAAAAAACAACTCCAGTCATAATTGAATTTGTTGACATTGCTGGCCTTGTCAAAGGAGCTCATAAAGGCGAGGGTTTAGGAAACCAGTTTCTTTCTCATATTAGAGAAGTAGATGCTGTAATTCACATTGTAAGAGGGTTTCCTGACAAAGAAATAAAACATGTAGAAGATTCTATTGACCCCTTAAGAGATATTGAGATTATCAACATTGAATTGATTATGAAAGACCTTGAAACCCTTGAAAAACATCTAGCTAAATTAGAAAAAGAAGTTAAAAGCAAACCAAATAAGGAAATAATAAAAGAAATTGAACTGCTTCAAAAAATTAAAAAGGAACTTAACCAAAACAAAATGATTTTTCAGCTTGGACTTTCCTCAGAAGAAAATGAATTAATCCGGCATTTAAATTTCTTAACCAATAAACCAATGGTTTATCTCCTAAACATCAATGAAGACTCTGATTATTCACATTTATTAAGAACGCTTCCTGAAAACACTTTACCAATTGATTTAAAGTTAGAACTTGAGAGCACTGAACTATCTCCTGAAGAACGGGAAGAGCTACAAATAGAATCTAGAATTGATATAATTATAAAAACCTGTTATAAAATTCTTAATCTTGTTACTTTCTATACAATAAAAGGGGGTGAAGAAACAAGGGCCTGGGCAATAAAAGAAAGAACCCCTGCCCGCGAAGCTGCCGGGATTGTTCATACTGATTTTAAAGAAAGGTTTATCCGGGCTGAAGTTATCAGTTATAAAGATTTAATAGAAGCTGGTTCTTGGACAAATGCCCGAGCAAAAGGATTAATAAAAACCGAGGGTAAAGAATATATCATCAAAGATGGTGATGTTGTTGAATTTAAAATTTGAAGCTGATTTACCTCGTCTAAATTCAATATATGCTTGCCAAAAATCTTTCCTTTTGCTAATATGAAAATTAATAAATCTATGGACCAAGAAACAAAAAGAAAATATGAACTTGTTTTTCTACTCTCCCCTGAACTAGAAGCGGCTGAATTAAAAAGCTTTGAAAAAGAAGTTGAAGAAAAAATTAAAACATTTGAAGGGGAGGTACATCAAAAAGAAGAGGCTCAAAAAAGAGCCTTGGCTTACCCTGTCAAAAAATTTGAATCTGGCTATTTCTGGGCAATAATATTTTCTATTGACCCAAACAAGGTTAACGATTTTCTCTCTGAATTTAAACACAAAAAAGAAGTTCTCCGTTATTTAAATACTGTCTACGACGAAGAAGCTTATAATGCTTTAACAAAAACAAAGCCAAAGAAAGGAATTACCAAAAAAGAAAAATTAACTCCTAAATTAAAAGTTGAGAAAAAGATTAAAACAAGCACTACAAAAACTAAAAAAGAAAAGAAAGAAAAGAAAGAAAAAATTAAAATAGAAGAAATAGATAAAAAACTAGATGAAATATTAAAAGAATAGAAGCGGATAAACGCGGATGGTTACGCAGATAAACGCAGAAGGTTACACAAACAAAGCGGAGGGCTACGCGGAAAAACGCGAAATTCTGCGTAGATCCACGTTATTATCCGCGCAAAGTCCGTTTCTACAAAATATGAATTTAAATAAAGTATTTTTAGTCGGCCGACTAACCGACAATCCCGAACAAAGAACCATGCCCAATGGAAGATCAGTTTCTGCTTTTCGAATAGCAACTAATAGAATTTGGACAGACCAAGACAGTGGCGAAAAGCAAGAACAGGCTGAATTTCATAATGTAGTAGCCTTCGGAAAGCTTGCCGATACTTGCAATCAATACCTTACAAAAGGGCAGCTGATCCTTGTTGAGGGAAGAATTCAAACCCGTTCCTGGGAGGATACTCATGGAACTAGAAAATATAGAACTGAGATTATTGCTGAAAATATTCAAATGGGTCCTCGACCTGGCGGTAAAAAGGCAGAAGATATTGAAGAAATTCCTGAAGAAAATCCAGAAGAAACCAAGACTTCCTCAGCCGAAGAAGAAGCTCAAAAAGAAAATAAAGATGAAAACAAAACAAAGGAGCCAGAAGAAGAAATAGACATAGAAGATATACCCTTTTAATTTATTCAAATTCTATGAAAGAGTGTTATTTTTGCCGCAACGGCATAAAAAAAATACATTGGAGAAACCCAGAGTTACTGGCTCGTTTTACTAGTGTCCAGGGAAAAATAAAACCACCTAAAAAAACTGGGGTTTGCTCAAAACACCAAAGACAATTAGCAAGAGCCATTAAAAAGGCAAGAATAATGGCCTTATTACCGTTTGTAAAATAATTTTTCTATAAAAAAAACAAAAACCCTTTATTGAAACCTAAAGGGTTTTTGTTTTTTTTATTATCAAAATTTTTATTCTTCCTTCACTGCTTTTTTAATATCAGCTATAATCATCTTTAAAATCTTTGGGTTTTCCTTAAGATATTGTCCTGCTTTTTCTAATCCTTGGCCAAGTTTTTCTTTACCATATGTATAAGAAGCTCCTGATTTTTTAATGACATCATATTTAATTCCTGTGTTTATAACATCTCCTTCATAAAAAATTCCTTGGTTGAACAAAATATCAAATTCAGCAGTTTTAAAAGGAGGAGCAACTTTATTCTTTACTACTTTAGCCTTTATCCTACTTCCAATAATCTGATCTCCTTTTTTAATTTGGGCAACTCGGCGAACTTCTATTCTTACTGAGGCGTAAAATTTCAATGCTTTTCCTCCGGGCGTAGTTTCTGGATTGCCAAACATTACCCCGACCTTCATTCTTGTTTGATTTATAAACACAACAACGGCTTTGGTTCTACTAATAAGAGAACTCAACTTTCTAAGTGCCTGGGACATAAGGCGGGCTTGCAAGGCAATGTGCTGATCACCTATTTCTCCATCTATTTCTGCCTTAGGAGTTAAAGCAGCCACAGAATCTACAACTACCACATCTACCCCACCTGATCTTAATAGGGATTCTACAATCTGCAGTGCTTGTTCTCCAGTATCTGGTTGGGATATTAACAAATCATTTATGTTAACTCCAATCCTTTTAGCATATTCTGGATCTAAGGCATGTTCAGCATCAACAAAAGCAGCCACTCCTCCTTTTTTCTGCACCTCTGTTACTATATGTTGAGCCAAAGTTGTTTTTCCTGAACTTTCAGGTCCATAAATTTCAACTATTCTCCCTCGAGGTACGCCCCCTACTCCTAAAGCAAGGTCTAAAGACAAAGAGCCGGTAGGAATTACATCTACATCCACTCGCCTTGTTTCTCCAAGCTTCATAATTGCTCCTTCTCCGAATCTTCTTTTTATTTCTTCCACCGCGCTTAAAACTGCTTCTTTTTTTTCGGCCTTTTCATTAGAACTTTTCTTTTGGGTTGTGGCTGTTTTTTGAGAACTTTTTTTTCTTGGCATTTTTTTATATACCAATTTAATCAAGCTGCTCAAAACTATGAACAGTTTGATTTATCGGCATAATTAATCTGATTTAATAAAAATTACCTTTTTATTAATTGTATGTTTTCTTCCTAATAAATCTTTTGCTTCAATTACTAAATTATTTAAACCCTCGTTCAGATATACTTTTTTCCTAAAACAACCATTGTTATCTACTGTTATCCTTTTTCCGTTAATTGTCACTTGGGTTCCTTGATCTGTTTTCCCATAAATTTCAATATTGTCTTTATATACTACAGCTTCCGAAGATTCAGGATAAAATACTTCTATCTCTGGCGGGAAAAGCACATAACTTAACTGGCGCCAAAAATAGCCAAAAATTAAACCAATAAAAACAATTGCTAAAACTAAAGTAATTCTTTTTGGAGTAATATAAACTGGTTTATTGGAAAGAGAAACTTTTTTAAAAACGGATTTCCTTTCTTTTGTTAAACCATTTTGCTTCTTGATTCCCTTTTCTTTTTTAAACTTATTTACAATTTCAACTGGATCTAATTCAAGAAGTTGAGCATATTTTTTTAAATAGCCGATTAAATACACATCTGCTAATTTATTATCATAATTTCCTGTTTCAATTTGTTCTAAATAATTAACAGGAATATTAATTTGACGAGAAACTTCTTTCAGAGAAAGATTTAGTAAGTTTCTGGCTTCTCTTAATTCATCTCCTACGGTTTTTGTTCTTATTTTCTTGGCCTCGAACATCAATTCTAATTTTACCAATTTTCCTAAACCTCCGCAACAAAATAAATCAAACAATCCAAATTAACACACCACCATCCACAACCCAGATTTACCAATGTAACGAGGTCTTTCCTCGTTACATTATTTTTGGCTTTATAAAGCCAATTTTTTAGGGGGGCGATGCGATGTAACGAGGAAAGACCTCGTTACAAAATGTCTAATGTCTAATGTCTAATTAACCTAATCAAATCCTAATGTCTAAAATTCAAAATCTAAAATGTGGACATCGCAAGTCCACAGATCTCATTTATTTTAAGCTTTTTAT
>CAZVDC010000041.1:3271-4857 GCA_964625995.1 uncultured Candidatus Saccharibacteria bacterium | reverse complement strand
AAAGACCTCGTTACATTAGACAAATTTATAAAAGATTAAAAGACAGTGATTTTTTCACTGTCTTTTATTTTATTAAAAATAATATTTTTTAATCTTTATTTATATTAATAATTTGTTGTTCGAAATACTGGTTGAAATAGATTTATTCTTCGAGCACATACTTTTACAAAAAGACATTTTTTACAATCTGGTGCCCAGGTTTCAGGGCAGTATTTCCGAGCCATCCATAATTTTTCATCAATGAATGGCATTGGACGACCAGATATTTTAATCAGTAAAGAAACTGCATCATAAACTGCTTTTCTAATTTCAAATTCAGTTTTTGCATCTACCCATAATCTATTTTGATTTGTTTTAATCTGGTCAGGCGATAACTCAACTAAACCCAACCTTAAAGAAACTCTCATAAGGTGATAATCTATAATCGGCGCCCAGTTTTGAGGGTCTTTAATCTCAAGAAACCTTTCAGGTCTATTTGCTAATGACATTGCCAGTAAAAGATTTTTCTTTTCCAGAGGGTCTTTATTGTAACCAGGAATTTCGCGCAGCATTTTGCGAAAAGCTTTTAATGGTTTGTTTTGAGCGTTTGCTTCCTGAACAATATTTCGGGGAGTGGTTTGTTTTTTAAAAAACCATTTTGCGTATTCTTGAGTAAGTGTTACCCGAGTATGGGGATCAGGAAAATCAATAAAGCCATTGTCGTCATGAAAGATTTCTGCGAGCTTGTCTACAGAATTAATTTCAATAAGACTTGAAGGGGAGAAAATATAAGGGTTTTTATCCAATGCCTTTTTTGCTGATTTATAAACAAGGTCAGACCCTTTTTCTTGTTTTCCGTGAAAAATTCCAATCATTGGTTTAACATATCCATTTTTGTCTCCGTGCCAGAAACCATACTGGTGCAGCGAGACAAAGAAGAAAAAATCAATTGTCCCAGGATGATGAAGCCGGGGATACATATCTTCTGCAACAATTTCTTTACCATTGATATAAAAACTATAAAAGTTTAATCCTTTTTCTGTTTTTGGTAGTCTTTTTATAACCTCAGCCACTTGTTTGATTCTTAATTTATTTATTTTAACCATTTTTACCCCCTGTTTGTAAAAGTGCTATTTATATAATAGCACAATATTTGAAATATAACGAACCTAACTTTATATTGTTTTGAATATATTACTGTCTAAATATGTTTGATTAAAATTAATATTCTCACATTCTTAAGAATGTGAGAATATTAGTCAGAGAAATAGGGAAAAGAAGGGATTAAAATAAAAAGCTCTATAGGTTTTCCTATAGAGCTAGGGCTTTTAGAATGTTCTGCCACGTCAGTAGTGCCCCCACCGTTGCACTAACAAGTGCTCCTAAAACCACTACAATAACGAATATCAGCACTTTTTTTCGCTCAGAGGTTAGCGTTTTGGATATTAGGTGACCGGCAAGTAAAAAGACGAAAAAGACTGTCAACGAAATTCCCAAGATATACATTTTTCCTCCTTTCTTGACCTAATTATAACAAACTAAAAATATTTTGTCAAGATAAAAATTTTAATGTACTAAGGCCACCCAGGGATGGTCATCACAGTGAC
>CAZVDC010000041.1:0-3171 GCA_964625995.1 uncultured Candidatus Saccharibacteria bacterium | reverse complement strand
GGGATGGTCATCACAGTGACTACCCGTAGTGTTGCTTGTTTGTTCTGCTATATAATTACTTGACATGTAATAGTTATGGGTTTATATTCATGGTAGATAGAGAAATCTAAAAGGTCGAAGCTATCTACAGTAAAAAGAAAAATATATTTTATAAGAAATATATTTTATAAGAGCCGAGATTCTAAAAAGAAAGGTTAAATATTTGAAGAATATTTAAAAGCAAAGGTCAAAACAAAAATAAATCAAGAGTATTAATAACATGCCTAAGAATAATTCATCGGCAAAATCCTCAGGATCTGACAGAAGATTTAAGGTGCCTGGGCAAGGTGGTCGGGGAAGAATGGGTGGATTCGGTTTAGGGCCAGGAGGTGAGTGCGTTTGCTCAAATTGTGGCAACAGAATTCCTCACAAAAGAGGGATACCTTGTTATAATTTAAGGTGTCCTAAATGTGGTTCTCCAATGACTAGAGCTAGATAAAATTTATGAAAATTTGTATTAGTGCCACTGGTAATAATTTAAATTCAACTTTAGATCCTCGATTTGGCAGAGCGGAGTATTTTTTGATTGTTGATGACAAGGGGGAACTAGTTAAGGTAATTAAGAATACCGGAATACAAGCGATGCGGGGGGCTGGTATTACAGCCGCCCAAATCGTAGCTAAAGAGAAGGTCAATGTAGTAATTACTGGAAATATCGGGCCTAATGCTTCTATGGTTTTAAATGATTCTGGGACAAGGATTTTTCTCGGAAGTCCAACAATGAAGGTACGAGATATTCTTCGAGAGTATCAAAGAGGAAAACTTCAAGAAATAACGAAGCCGATGCCCTGTCGGTCTGGTTTTAGACCGGGGCCCGGTCAAAGAAGGAGAGGCTTTAGGGGTAGAGGCTGGGGGAGGAGATAAAATCCTTTTGGTCATTAATGAAACCTCAATCTGTTTCAATAATTAGCACGTTTGCTACTCTTGGCTTAGGAATATCTAAGCTGATTTTTGGTTTTTTAACTGGAAGTATGGCTTTAGTTGCTGATGGAATACATTCAAGTTTAGATGTTTTTTCTTCTTTTGTTACTTTTTTAGGGCTGAAAACAGCCAGAAAACCAGTTGATGAGAAACATCCTTATGGGCATTGGAAGGCAGAAAATTTAGCCGGTCTTTTAGTAGCCGTCCTTTTAGGAATTTCCGGCATTTGGATTTTATATGAAGCAGTGGAAAGAATTTTCAAAAAAGAATTAGTTCACCTTACCACCGGAGCAATAGTGGTGGTGGTAATTTCTATCTTAGTTACTGAAATTTTGGCTAGATTAAAATTTTATTATGGAGGAAAGTTTAAAAGTTTAGCCCTAGTAGCCGATGCTGAGCATTCAAGAGCCGATGTTTTATCTTCTGTCGGTGTTTTAATTGGGCTTTTTTTGATACCCCTTTTTAATTTTATTGATGTTTGTATTGCTTTTTTAATCGGTTTTTATATTATTTTTGAAGCTTTTAAAATAGGAAAAGAAATTACCGATTCTTTATTAGATGTTAAAGATCCGGAAGTTGAAGAAAGAATTAAAAAGATTTGCCTTTCGCACAAAATTGAGATTTCTTCTTTAAGAACAAGAAAAATTGGCGCCTTTACTTTAGCTGAAATTAAAATTAAACTTCCTCCAGGGCTAAAAGTTGAAGAAGTTCAAAAAATAACAGATATCTTAGAAGAGAGGTTACTTACAAATATTCCAGAATTAAAACAGATAGTAATTTCTATTGAAGCTTATCAAATGGCAAAAACCATTATTTTGCCAAGGTTTGGCAAAAAAATAGGGGAGCTTGAGGGTTTTAAGCAAATTGGTCCTAAAAAACTGGGAAAAAGGTTTATTATCCCTCTTGACAAGGGGGAAATTAGCACTCTTTTTGGGGCAAAAGAATATTTGATTATAGACAAAAAAGATGGAAACATTTTAACAGAAGAAGTAGTTAAAAATCCTTATTTTGAAAAGAATTCTGCTCACGGAGCAAGATTTGCTAAAGCAGTAAGAGCAGATAAGGTTTTGACAAAGCAGATTGGTGATAATGCTAAACAAAACTTAGAAAATTTTGGCATCGGGGTAGAAATAGTTCCTTCAAAGAAAAAAATTGATGATATTTTAAAAGAAATTAAAAAAGAGAATGAAGAATAAGATTAAAAAAATTGGAATAACTGGCGGCAAAGGCGGGACAGGTAAATCCACTATTGCAATTTTATTTGCTAATAAATTTATTGAAGAGAACAAAAAAGTTTTGCTTGTGGATTGTGATGTAGAGTGTCCCAATGATTACTTATTATTAGGCCAGAAATTAGAAAAACCAAAAGAAAAAATTTATGCTGAGTTTCCAGAATTAAATAAGGCAAAGTGTAAGAAGTGCGGATTGTGCGTAAGAACATGCAGGTCAAATGCTATTTTTCAGGCGCCAGGAAAATATCCAATATTTATTAAGGATTTATGTTCTGGCTGTGGCGCTTGCTGGCTTGTTTGTCCGCATAAGGCCATTCGACCAAAAAGAGAAGAAATTGGCCAAATTTTTGTGAACCAGATTAAGAGAAATTTTTGGCTAATAACAGGTCAAGCAAATGCTGGCCTTGAAGAAACCGGTCCTGTAGTAGTCCAAACTAAAAAATTTGTTACATCTTTGGCTAAAAAAATTAAGCCAGACTTTATTTTATTTGATACGGCTGCTGGTACCCATTGTCCAGTGATTTCAGCTTTAATGGATTGTGATTTGGCTTATACAGTGACTGAACCCACCCCAATGGGTGCTTATGATTTGAATTTAATTTTAGATTTATGTCAAAAACTTAAAGTGCCAGCTAAAATAATTTTAAATCAGGCAGATTTAGGAAATAAAACAGAAATTAAAAAAGTTGCGAAGAAATTTAAAATCAAAATAGAAAAAGAAATTCCTTATTCAAAAGAATTAATTGAAGCTTATTCAAAAGGTCGATTATTAGAATTAAGTTTAATCTAAATTTATGGCTCTTATTTCTAAATTAGAAAAAAATCAAACAGAGGAAATTGCTAGAGAAGTTTATAAAAAATTTGAAAAAGAAACAGGAAAAGTGCCTGAGTGGGTAAAAGTGATGGCACATCGACCAGAAATTTTAAAAGAATTTGTTGAACTTTTTAAAGCGATAATGGGCAAAGGAACAATTGAGCC
>CAZVDC010000040.1:3136-4908 GCA_964625995.1 uncultured Candidatus Saccharibacteria bacterium | reverse complement strand
TAATTAGGAATTAGACATTAGAATAATACTGATAATTAAATTTCCATAAAACTTTCATCCTCTTCTTCAATTATCTTATATTCTACTAATTCTCCTGGAATATCTCCTAAAAATCTAGAAGGAGGATTTGCCTGAGTAATTCCATAAAGAGTTCGCCTCCTGGTAAAGGTTAAATAAAGAAGTTCCTTGGCCCTTGTTATCCCTACATAACAAAGCCTTCTTTCCTCCTCCATTTCTTCTTGATTTATTAAACTTTTAGCATGAGGAAAAACACCTTCTTCACACCCCACAATAAAAACCACTGGAAACTCTAAGCCTTTGGCTGCGTGAATAGTCATAAGATTTAAAACATCTTTATTGGTTTCCACCTCATCATTTTCTGAAAGAAGAGCAATATCTTCTAAAAATTTCTTGAGAACCTCCACTGGCTTATTTTTTGTTTCGCTAGAAAGAAATTCTTCATCGTATTTTTTTAAAACAGAAAAAAGTTCTTGAACATTCTGCCAGCGAATTTCATATTCATAAACCCCTTCTATGTAAGATTTGTTTTTATAATTCTTTTCCAGATATCCTTTATAATCTATCTCTTTTAATAAAAATTCTGTTAATTCGCACAATGACCCTTTTTGGATAATTTTCCTAGCCCTTTCAATAATATTCTTAAAATTATTAATAACCTGAAGTTCCCGCGCCTTAATATTCTTCTTATTGTTTTCAGCTTTTCCTAAAATATATGGAACAGCTAAATTTTTAGTAATTTCTCCAATGCCTCTTGGAGGTAAGTTAATAATTCGCTCCAAACTCACTACATCATTAGGAAAAGCAATAAATTTTAAGTAAGCCAATACATCCTTAATTTCTTTCCGTTGGTAAAATTTTACTGCCCCCACAATTTTATAAGGAAGACCTTCTCTAATCAAAACCTCTTCAAGAGACCTTGACTGGGCATTAACTCGATAAAGAATTACAAAATCACTTAAATTAAACTTTTTCTTTTTTTGAAGCTCTTTTATTTGCCCAATCACAAACTCGGCTTCTTTAACTTCATCCTCTGTTACTGCGATTATTATTGGTTCTCCAACTGGATTCTCTGTCCAGAGTTTTTTTTCTTTTTGATAAACATTTTTTGAAATTATTTCCTGAGCCGCCTTAATAATTACCTGAGTAGAACGATAATTTTGATCTAAAATTACAACTCTAGCATCAGGATAATCCCTTTCAAAATTTAAAATATTTCTAAAGTCAGCATTTCTGAATCTATAAATTGATTGAGCATCATCGCCCACTACACAAATATTTCTATATTTTTGGGCTAATAAATTAATCAAAACATATTGAGCAGTATTAGTGTCTTGATATTCATCAACTAAAATGTATTTGAGCTTATCTTGATATTTTTTCAATACTACAGGATATCGGCTAAAAATCTCTACTGTAAGCATTATCAAATCATCAAAATCTACTGCATTTAACCTTTTTAATTCTTTCTGGTATACGCTATAAATCTCGGCTATCTTTTCTTCAAAAAAATTACTGGCTGCTTCTGAAAATTTCTGCCAGTCTATTAGTTCACTCTTGAGAGAAGATATTTTAGAAGAAACTACATTGGGGTTAAACTGTTCTTTGTCAATATTAAGCTCTGCTATTTTTTTCTTTAACAAAGAAAGCTTATCTCCGTCATCGTATATTACAAAACTTGACTTATAACCAAGCCTTTTAATCTCTTTTCGCAAAACCCTTAAACAAAATGCATGAAAGGTGCCAATAAATGG
>CAZVDC010000040.1:0-3036 GCA_964625995.1 uncultured Candidatus Saccharibacteria bacterium | reverse complement strand
CCTCGTTACATACCTCCAACTAGCGAAAAAATTCAAAAAACTTGGCTTTACAAAGCCCAAAAAATGTAACGAGGTCTTTCCTCGTTACATTTTTATTAAACATAAATAAATAATACTTTAACATCTTCACTGCATAATTTATATTTACTCCAAAGCTATATCCTTAGATATCTCACGTTTATATTTTAACCAATCGTTTACAAATTCTCGACATTCTTTTGCGTCTCCTATTACCTTTTTAAAAAATTCTCTATTTGTTATGGATGGAAAATTACTTTTCCCTAAATAATCTAGGTAACTTGACCATTTGTAATTTTCAATAAAATCTACGGCTTTTTTAAAATCTTTTATTCCTTTTTCCTTCCATCCCGGAAAAATTATTGCTATAGGATTAGAATGAACATAAACGAATACAGTGCGAAGTTGATCATTGGTTCTAATATGAACTGCCTGAAATTTATTTTGAAAAAGATGTCCTTTGCGATCATATTTTTTATTAAAATAAAGCACGTAACCTCCTAATTTCTGCATAAACTTACTAATACCATCGTTCTGAACCTGTCTTATTACCAAATGAACATGATTAGGCATTAAACAAAATGCTAAAATTTCTACCAATAGTTTTCTTTTTCTGCTCAACCTCTCAGTCAATGTAACGAGGTCTTTCCTCGTTACATTAGCTCTACGAGAATAATTTACTCGAAAATTTGAAAGAACAGAATTTATGTCATTAAATTCAAATAAATCATGGATCATTCGTAAGTAATCTTGTTTGTCTTGAAAAAGTTTAATGCCATCAATCGCTCGGATTACAATATGATAAACCTCTCCATTTATAAATTTTATTTTTCTTTGTGCCATATAAATTGTTCTAAACGCAACGAGAGCAACAAGGAAATGTAACGAAGTCTTTCCTCGTTACATTTTCCTTATTACATTGTTACATTTAGTGATTATTTTATTATGAAACTCCTAAATACCATTTAATCTGTATGTAACGAGGAAAGACCTCGTTACATTATTTATAGTTCAGTATTATTCTTTTGCCTGTATTGAAGTGCTTCAGCTAAATGCTTTACTAAAATATTTTCTGAACCATCTAAATCAGCAATAGTTCGGGCTAGTTTTAAAATACGGTGATAAGCCCTAGCCGATAAGCTCATCTTATCCACAGCGCTTTTTAACAACTGCCTACCAGCTCTATCAACCCGACAATATTTCTCAATCAAATTAATACTCATCTCACTATTAGTCTTAATGTTAAGATTCTCAAATCTTTGTTCTTGTATTTTTCTGGCCTGCTCTACTCTTTTTCTTATAGAAGTACTTTCTTCAGCCACTTTTTCAGATGCCAATTTTTCATATTTTAAAGAAGGAACCTCTACCCAGATATCTATCCTATCCAACAACGGCCCTGAAAGTTTTCTCTGATACTTCATTATTTGAGAACCAGAACAAACACAGGGCCGAGTGGGATGACCTGCATATCCGCAGGGACAAGGATTCATTGCTGCTACCAGCATAAAACGAGCAGGGTAAGTATAACTAGCCCTGGCCCGAGAAACAGTTACAAATCCTTCTTCTAATGGCTGACGCAGAGCCTCTAAAACATCTCTATGAAATTCAGGAAGCTCATCTAAAAATAAAACTCCTCTATGAGCTAAACTAATCTCTCCGGGTTTGGAAAAGGAACCACCGCCAATTAAGCTAACCTCTGAAGCAGTATGATGGGGCGATCTAAATGGTCTTTCAACAATTATTGATCTTCTAAAGTCGAGCTTTCCTGCTACGCTATGGGTCTTGGTTACTTCAAGTATTTCTTCTTTTGACATTTTTGGCAAAATTGAAGGAATTGCTTTAGCTAAAAGACTCTTGCCTGATCCCGGTGGCCCGACCATTAACAAATTATGATTACCACTGGCAGCTATTTCAATTGCTCTCTTGGCCCCTTCTTGTCCTTTAATATAAGCCATATCAAACCCCTTTTGGGTAGGAGAACTTTTCAATAACTCATTTATTTTGATGGGCTTTTGAGCCTCAATCAATTGTCTTTGTTCTAAATGAGCAACAACTTGAACCAATGATCTAACAGGAATAATTTCTATTCCCTCAATTAAACTTGCTTCCTTTGCATTGTCGCTAGGAACAAATATTGTGTCTATATTCTTTTCTCTAGCCAGTAAAGCCATAGAAAGAATCCCATTTACTGGCCTAACTTGACCATCAAGAGCTAATTCTCCAATAAACAATTTATTTTCCGGATTAAAAGAAATTTGTTTTGAAGCCAAAAGATATCCCAAGGCAATTGGCAAATCATAACCCGAACCTTCTTTTTTAACATCTGCTGGAGCAAGATTTACTATTAAGCGCTGATTATTTCTCTGGGGTGGAGCAATGCCCGAATGCCTAATTGCTGAAGAAACCCGTTCTTTTGCCTCTTCAACAGCCTTGTCTGGCAAACCCACTATATTAAAAATGTGGAGGCCGAATGATAAATCAACCTCCACTTCAATTAGCCGGGCATCTAAGCCCGTGATTGCTGCTGTATATATACGAGTCATAAAGACTCTTTAAAAATTAAGAAGAACCGCCTTGTTCCTTTTTTTCACATTGAATACATAATTGGGCCTGAGGATAAGCTTTTAACCTATCTATGCTGATTTCTTTCTTGCATTTTTCGCAAATTCCATAATTTCCCTTTTCAATTTTTTCTAGTGCTTGGTTAACTTTCTGAAGCTCTGTTTCTAATATTTGCTCGCTAGAAACTCTTTCATCATATTCTTCAACTTCATCTGCCTCCTCGCTTAAATCATCAGAACTTTTAATGCTAAAATCGGGATACTTTGCCTTCCAGTTATCTTTTATCTGAGTATCTTTTTTAGCAATTAGCTCAAGGCTTTTTTCTAAATCTGCTTTCTGTTCTTCTAAATTTCTTTTTTGTTCTTGAAGAAATGCTTTATCCATAAGTAATATTTGTTTATAAATCCTGTAATTATACTTTAATTATACTCTATTATAAAATTTCAAACAAGTAAA
>CAZVDC010000039.1:0-5007 GCA_964625995.1 uncultured Candidatus Saccharibacteria bacterium | reverse complement strand
AATTAGACATTTACAATTATTAGGTATTGACAAGATTTTATAAAAAGCTAAAATAAAATTAGCACTCTAAACCGGAGATTGCTAAAAATCTAATTAGAATTAATATGAGAATGGATAAATTTACAACTAAAGCTCAACAAGCTCTACAGATGGCCCAAGAAATAGCTGCATCAAAGGGCCAACAGCAAGTAGATGCCCTTCACCTCTTAAGAGCTCTTTTGTCTCAGGAAGAGTCATTGGTTGTTAGTGTTTTGGAGAAGTTAGAAATAGATATTAGAGATTTAGAAAATAAAGTAGATTCTGCTATTTTAAAACTCCCACGAGTTAGCGTGGCAATGGGTGGCATTGCTCAGATTTTTTTAACCCAAGACCTGGGAAGAGTTTTAGAACAGGCAGTAAGAGAAGCAGTTAAATTGAAAGATGAATTTGTTTCCACTGAACATTTTCTCTTGGGTATGTTAACTGCTCCCACAAAAGTTAGAGAAATTTTAAATCAGGAAAACATAGATTATGATAAGGTGTTAAAGATTCTAGCAGAAGTAAGAGGTGGCCAGCAAGTAACAGATCCTGAACCCGAAACAAAATATCAGGTTTTAGAAAAATATGCTCGCAATCTTACTCAGTTGGCTAGAGAAGAAAAACTTGATCCGGTAATTGGAAGAGATGAGGAAATAAGAAGGGTAATGCAGGTTTTGAGCAGAAGAACAAAAAATAATCCAGTGTTAATTGGAGAAGCTGGAGTAGGAAAAACAGCAATCGTTGAAGGATTGGCTCAAAGAATCGTGAGTGGAGACGTTCCCGAGAGCCTAAAAGATAAAGAGATTATTGCCCTTGATTTAGGGGCTTTGGTTGCTGGCACCAAATTTAGAGGTGAATTTGAGGATAGGCTTAAAGCTGTTCTGCGAGAAATTAATAGGGCTGGAGGGAAATTTATTCTTTTCATTGATGAACTTCATACTTTAGTAGGAGCAGGGGCAGCTGAAGGAGCCATTGATGCTTCTAATATGTTAAAACCTGCTTTGGCTCGAGGAGAACTTAGGGCAATAGGAGCTACAACCTTAAAAGAATATCAAAAATATATAGAACGAGATCCAGCGCTTGAAAGGAGATTTCAGCCAATTTATGTTGCCGAACCCTCAATAGAAGACACTATTGCAATTCTGAGAGGAATAAAAGAAAAATACGAGGTTCATCATGGGGTTAGGATTACTGATGCTGCTCTTGTAGCCGCAGCTAAACTTTCAGCTAGATATATTTCTGATAGGTTTTTACCAGATAAGGCAGTTGATTTAATTGACGAAGCAGCTTCAGCCCTAAGAATGGAAATTGATAGTATGCCTATAGAATTAGACCAGATGAAGAGAAAAAAAATAAAGTTAGAAATTGAAATAAATGCTTTGAAAAAAGAAAAAGACCCAGATTCTAAAAAACGATTAAGAGAACTAAAAAGACAACTAGCAGAGTTAGATGAAAAAAGTAAAGAATTAGAGCTGCAGTGGAAAAAAGAAAAAGAAATAATTTCAGAAATAAGAAAATTACAAAAAGAAATAGATGTTTTTAAACAAGATGCAGAAATTGCAGAAAGAAACAGTGATCTTCAAAAGGTTGCAGAAATAAGATATGGCAAAATTCCAGAGACTGAGAAGAAAATTAAAGACCTACAGGCAAAACTTGCAAAAATTCAGAAAAACCGTCCTATTTTAAAAGAAGAAGTTACAGAGGAAGATATAGCCAAAGTAGTTTCTAAGTGGACCGGTATTCCAGTGGCAAAAATGTTAGAAGAAGAATCTGTGAAACTCAGTAATATGGAAGAAATTTTAAAACGCAGAGTAGTAGGACAAGATGAAGCAATTTCTATAGTAGCCAATGCTATAAGGCGAAGCAGAACAGGTATTGCTGAGGAAAACAAACCTATTGGTTCATTCATATTTTTGGGGCCCACTGGAGTAGGAAAAACAGAGCTGGCTTTGGCTTTAGCAGAGTTTATGTTTGGAGATGAAAATGCAATTATTAGATTGGATATGTCTGAATTTATGGAGAAACACGCTGTGGCTAAAATGATTGGGTCTCCACCTGGATATGTTGGCTACGAAGAAGGTGGCCAGCTTACTGAAATGGTAAGACGCAGGCCTTACAGCATAGTTCTTTTAGATGAGATTGAAAAAGCTCATCCTGAAGTTTTTAATATTCTTCTCCAGATCTTGGATAGAGGAAGATTAACTGATGCCAAAGGAAGAGTGGTAAACTTCAAAAACACGATTATAATTATGACGTCTAATATTGGCAGTGAGCACATTCAAAGAATGACTGAGTTTGGATTTACAAAAACAACAGAAGCTCAAAAAAAGAGAGAAAAAGAAAAAGAAAAAATCCTAGAAGAATTAAGAAATTACTTTAAGCCAGAATTTCTTAACCGAGTAGATGAAATTGTAGTCTTTAATGCCTTGGGGCCAAGCGAGATTGCTAAAATCGTTGATTTGCAACTTAATAAAGTAATTCAGAGGTTGGAAGCTCAGAAAATAAAACTTACTGTCTCAGCTGCTGCCAAGAAGGTTTTAGCTGAGAAAGGGTTTGATCCCCAGTTTGGTGCTCGTCCTCTTAAAAGAGTAATTCAGCGCTCGGTCTTAGATCCTTTGGCTAAATTAATGGTGGAATCAAAGGTTTATCCTGGCACCAAGGTAAAAGTTGATGCAAAAAACAAAGAGATTGTTATAAAAATTCTTGGACAGAAAGCAAATAAAAAAGTATTAGCATCGGTTTAACATAATATGCGGGATTTTCTCCCGCATATTTTTTATTTTAATTACTAATGGTCAGCAGATTTGTATGAATTAATCTAATCATTAATAAATATTTGAATTATTATGATTAAACACAAGAAAATTTTAGTAACAGGTGGTTTAGGGTTTATCGGTTCTAATTTTATCCGTTATATATTAAATAAATACAAAGGTTATGATATTATCAACTTGGATAAAATGACTTATGCTGGCAACCCAGAGAATTTGAGAGATGTTGAAAATAGCCCAAGATACAAATTTGTAAAAGGAGATATTTGTGACAAGAATTTAGTTAATAGGTTAATTTCTAAAGAAAAACCCAGTGCAGTAATAAATTTTGCAGCAGAAACCCATGTAGACCGTTCTATTTTATCTCCTGATAGTTTTATAAAAACCGATATCTTAGGAACTCATATCTTATTAGAGGTAGTTAGAGAGTATAAAATAAAAAGATATCTTCAGATATCTACCGACGAAGTTTATGGAAGCATACAAAAAGGTAGATTTACTGAAGAAAGTCCTTTAAATCCAAGCAATCCCTATTCTGCATCAAAAGCAGGAGCTGATTTACTTGTTTTGGCTTATTATAAAACCTATAATTTGCCAGTTTTAATTACCCGGTCTAGTAATAATTTTGGGCCTTATCAATACCCGGAGAAATTAATCCCCCTTTTTATTACTAATTTACTTGAAGGCAAAAGAGTTCCTCTTTATGGAGATGGTTTAAATGTTCGTGATTGGATATATGTATTAGACAATTGTGCAGCTATTGATTTGGTTTTACACAAAGGCAAGCTGGGCGAGATATATAACATAGGTGGAAACAACGAGAAAACCAACAAGGAGATTACTAAGATAATTTTAAGGAAACTTAAAAAAGACGAAAAATGGATTAAATATGTAAAAGATAGACCTGGTCATGACCGCCGTTATGCTCTAGATTGTTCTAAAATTAAAAGATTGGGCTGGAAACCAAAAATGGATTTTGAAAAAGCAATTGAAGAAACTATACAGTGGTATGCTGATAATCAGAATTGGTGGAAAAAAATAAAAAGAGGTGATTATCTTAGATATTACAGAAAGCAATATAGTTCTAGATAGATTTATGGAAAGAAGACAATTTTACTTAGAAAAATTTAAAAAGAATCAAGACAAGGTCATAATTTTTGACCAAAGGGTAGTTTACAAATTAAAGAAAGTATTGCGGGTAAAAAAAGGAGAAATAATTTTTGTTTATTGGGATAACGGTTATATTTATAAAGTAAAGATTTTAAAGGTAGCAGAAGATAAAATTGTTGCTGAGATATTGAAAAAAGAAAAACCTTTGTTTTCTTTAAAAAAGAAAATTATCCTTTGTCCTTCCTTGTTAAAGCACCCTAAAAGATTTGAATTTATTTTAGAAAAAGGAACAGAGGTTGGTGTAAATAGTTTTATTCCTGTTATAGCAGACCGTTCTGTTAAAAGGAGTGTTTCGGGAAACCAGAGAAGTCGATGGAAGAAAATTGTTATAGAAGCAGCTGACCAGGCAAAAAGAGTTACGGTTCCTGTGATTGAGAAAGAAATGATATTTAAAGACCTTTTAGATGAACTTCAACATAAAACTGTTCAAAAAATCATTTTGACTACAAATAAACAGTTAAATCAAAATATTCTAAAAGTTATAAAAAACCAACCAAAAGAAATCTATATTTTAATAGGTCCAGAAGGAGATTGGAGCAACAAGGAAATAGATTTAGCCAAAAAATACGGTTGGAACTTTGCTTCATTAGGAGATTTTATTTTTAAATCAGAAACAGCAGCGATAATTTCTGCCTATTTAGTATCAGTTTTAAGCCCAAGAAACGCTAAATAATTCTAATTCAAAAGTATATAATGTAACGAGGCCTTTTCCCATCCTTCGGGTGGTCATCACGGTGACCACCCAAGGGTGGTATCATCACGGTGACCACCCAAGGGTGACCAGTGGAATCCTTTGGATGACCAGCGG
Organism: uncultured Candidatus Saccharibacteria bacterium; assembly: GCA_964625995.1. Lineage (GTDB taxonomy): Bacteria > Patescibacteriota > Minisyncoccia > RBG-13-40-8-A > JAUWHN01 > CAZVDC01. The sequence continues at coordinate 240 of CAZVDC010000039.1, read as the reverse complement.
CACCCTATTTTAGATCTTAGATCTTAGCTTGGACATTAGATATTAAGATTTAATTAATTAGTTAGTTATTAATCTGGTCTTTAGTTTAAATGTTTAAAAATTAAATAATTAAAAAATTATTTAAAAATTAAAAATTAAAAATTATAATTAGACATTAGATATTAGACATTAGACATTTTATTCTGGGGGTCTTGACAACCTTTTAAAATTTGTTAAACTTTTTAAGTGCTAGTGAATAAC
>CAZVDC010000038.1:0-5043 GCA_964625995.1 uncultured Candidatus Saccharibacteria bacterium | reverse complement strand
TGTAACGAGGAAAGACCTCGTTACATTATTCAATGCTGTTTTCTTTGCAGATTTTTGCATAAACCTTACTGCTGGGTCTAGGAATGCGTTTTTGGGTTTTATAATCAACTTCAATTAAACCAAATCTTGGTTCAAATCCCTTGTCCCACTCAAAATTGTCTAGCAATGACCAGTGAAAATAACCCCGAACATCAACCCCTTCTTTAATAGCCCGATGAACCCATTTCAGATGATTAATAATAAAACTAGCTCGTTTTTCATCTTTAGCATCAGCTAAACCGTTCTCAGTTATATAAATTGGTTTATTATAAGTTTTCAAGTCTTTTAAAACATAATATATCCCTTTGGGATAAATCTCCCAGCCCATATCTGAAACATCAGAATGGTTTTTAGATAATTGCTTTGAAAATATTATACTTTTTAAAGAATGACTAAAGTAGTAATTAAGCCCAATAAAATCCAAGGATTCTTTAATTGTTTTTAAAAATTTATGATTCCATGAATTATTAACTATTAGCTTTAAAATTCCTTTGTAATAAATATTATTTTTAGCTATCCCTACTTCAGCAAAAGAAGAAACCCGATGAATTGTTTGATAAGCTCTTTTGTGAGCCCTGCTTAACTGTTTTAACACCTTTCTTGCTGTAAACCAGTTTTTCTTAAAAGGCGGCCAATCACCTTTTAGAAACGAGTGGGATACATACACATTAGGCTCATTTATAGTAATCCAAAATTTAACTAAATCTTTATACTCCCCTACTATTCTTTCTACAAATCTTTCAAAATATTTTGGAGCTTTTGGGTTTAGCCAATGACCTTTTTTAATAAACCAAACTGGCAATGTCCAGTGATACAAAGTTATAAAAGGCTCTAAATTTCTTTCTTTTAGGGATAAAATTACTCTTCGATAATGCTCAATCTCTTTTTGATTAAACCTTCCTTCTTCGGGCTCAATACGCGCCCATTCAATAGAAAACCGGTGGGCATTATTATTCATTGCCTTAGCTAAATCAAAATCTTCTTCAAATCGATTATAATGATCACAGGCCTTACCTGCATCATATTTCTTTCCTGCTTCACTCCAATTATTTCTAATTCCTCCCTCCACTTGATAGGCTGAGGTTGCTGTTCCCCAATAAAACCCATTAGGAAACTTTAGTTTCTCCATAAAATTATATTTTACTCAATAATGTTTAAATTCTCCCCACATTCAGCACACTTTCCTTTTTTGTCAAAACGTTCAATAAAATAGCCTGTCCTGTCAATCATTTTTGCTCCGCATTTTGGGCAATATGTATCTTCATAGCTATCGCCTGGAATGTTTCCGCTGTATACATACTTTAATCCCTCTGCTTTTCCTATCTCCACTGCTTTTTTAATCACGGCGATGTCAGTAGGGGGCAAATAAACCAGTTTATAGGCTGGAAAAAATCTTGAAATATGCCAAGGAGTTTCTCTGCCTAATTCTTTACTTATAAACTTTGCTATTTTTTTAATTTCTTTTTCAGAATCATTTTTGGTAGGAATAAGAAGAGTAGTTATTTCTAACCAAATTCTTTTCTTTTTTATTGTCTTAAGGTTTTCCAATACTGGCGCTAGCCGGGCTCCGCATACTTCTCTATAAAAATCTTCAGAAAAACTTTTTAAATCAACATTGATTGCATCTAAATAAGGGGCAATTAAATCCAAACATTCTTTGGTCATATACCCGTTTGATACCCAGACATTTTTTAGCCCCTTTTTCTTGGCCAGCTTCATTGTATCTAAAGCATATTCTGTAAAAACAGTTGGCTCTGTATATGTATAAGCGATACTTTTGCAATTATTCTCTAAAGCATTTTTCACTATTTCTTCGGGTAATAAATCTCTGCCTAAAGTAAATCCTGAACCTTCTATGGTTCGCTCTTTGCTAAATTGAGAAATGTCAGCATTTTGGCAGTGTAAACAAGTAAAATTACATCCAACTGTAGCAATAGAATAGCTTTTCGTTCCGGGTAAAAAGTGAAAAAACGGTTTTTTTTCAATCGGGTCAATGTTTTTAGCAATTGCCTTTCCGTAAACCAAACTATACAGCTTTCCTTTTTTGTTTTTTCTTACTCCGCAAAGCCCATAATCACCATCATTGATAATACAACGATGGTTGCAAAGACCACATCTAACTTTATTGTCCTTAAATTTTTTCCAAAGCAAAGCTGTTTTTTCCATTTTTTGTCTTGATTACAAATTAAAAAAATTGCCAATTTTGGAAATGACCAAACTGATAGATTAAACCAAGCCACAAAACCGTCTCTATTACTACCTGAGAAATAAATCTAATATAGCAAAATCTTGGTTTCTTCTCGAATGATTCGATAAAAATAAGAATGGAGGAAATAATTTCAAATAGTAGTAGCAGTTCAAGGGTTATAAATTTTTCCTGGCTTAATCCTAAAAACAAAATAAATAAAATCGCAAAATTAACCCTATCGCTTAAAGCATCAAAGTATTTTCCAAATTTTGAAATCTCATTTTTAAATCGAGCAACAGCCCCGTCATATAGGTCTAAAAAATAAACTAGAAAAAAGATAAAAACCTGATTTAAACTTGGCTGAAAAAGAGCAAAGGGAGCCCAGCCTAAATTTATTAAAAAACGAAAAAGAGTAATGTGGTTAGGGGTAACCTTGTTTGGAAGAATCTTTACCAAAGGTATAAAAACTCTGTCTTTGGCGAGTTTTAATCTCTCATGAAAACCATAAAAAGATTTTCCTAATTGTATTATTGAAATCATAAAAATTGACTATACAGTTAATTCTTTACTATCATATCCTACTAAAATATCAACATTGTTTTCTTTAGCTAACTTTTTGACCTTTTCTCTGGCTTTGTTAGTATCTTTGTAAAACCAAGCGCCGAAATGAATTAAAACAATGGTTTTGGTAAACCTTTTGAACAAATTTATTAAATCGGGTATTCCTGTATGGCCATAGATTTTTCCAGTTTTAGAATCCTTTCTTATCATACCCCCTTTTTTAATAAAACTCCCTTCAGTAATAACTAAATCTAAATTCTTTAGTAAGCTGTGATATTTTTTATCTATCCATATCATATCACCAGTATAAAAAATTCTTTTTCTGCCTCTTTGGATTAAATAAGCTGTTGATTTAACCCTTTTACTGTGATGTGTAGGAATTGAAAAAACTTGATAGTTTTTAAACTTTATACGCTGAAGGGGTTTTATCAGATTTATCAACTCAGAATTAACCCTGTCTTTCTCTGGAGCAAATATTAAAGGAACTTCTTTAAAAAATAAATTGATTAACTTTTCATTGTTTCTTATAAAGAAAGCGTGGTCTGGATGGAGATGAGTTAAAAAAATATATTTTGGCTGATACTTTAAAAACTCTTTCTCTCCCATATCAAAGAGTAATTTTTTATCTATAAGCAATCCTGAATGTTTAGAATGATAAGGTAAAGAAAAATCAATTTCTCCTCTTGTACCCAGAATTTTTATCTTCATATTCCAATTTTAATTAAACAGGTTTTTATACTTTTATTCTAACAAATTTTAAGACAAAAATAAAAACGGCTCTTTTATAGAACCGTTTTTACGCCCTTAATTTCATTTTAATTTAAAAGTTACTGTTACCACAAAAATAACTGGACGGGGACGGCCATTAATAATCATTGGCTCATATACCCACTGTCTAACTGCATCTATTGCTGCTTGGTCAAGTAGTGGTATAGACCGAAGAACTTTTATATTTTTGACTCTTCCATAAATATCTGTGGTACATTCTAAAATCACCACTCCTTCTACTCTGGCCTGACGAGCAATTTCCGGATAAACAGGGGGCACTTTTTTAATAAGCTTTGGCTGTTTAATTTCGCCTCCTACTCTTACAGGAGCCTCTACTTCACCAACAACTCCTCCAAGAACACCCCCAACAATTCCTCCAAGAACACCTCCGATTACTCCGCCTTCTACTCCGCCTTCTACTCCGCCTTCAATTCCAATATCTACAAGTTCTTCTTCGGCAATTTCTTCTGGAATCTCTACTGGAGCCACTAACTGACCAGGTTTAATAGTAGTTTTAGCCTGCACTGGTTTAATTCTGGTTCTTGACCTCCTTGTTCTTTTTTTTGCTGGAGGCGGGGGAGGTGGCGGAGGCGGAGGAGGTGGTGCCAGAAATGCGCTATAAACCTCTATCTGAGGCAATTCTCCTGGTTTCATTAAAGGCAGAATCAATAAGGCAACAATTAGAATTAAATGCACAACAAGAGCAATTGGTAAGGCAATTGCATTGCGTGCAATGCTCTTTTCTTTTTTAAAAAAGGAATCAGAAAAGGTAATCTCTACATTATTATGTTTATTCATTGGCCCCTCCTTTTCAAAGAACAACTCATTAAATAGAATAACACTGTATTTTTTCGGTGTCAATAGTAAATTTGGCTATATTAACTTTAATTTCGGGCCGTAAAAAAGGCCGAACTTAATGTTCGGACCTTGCTTTAATCCCATTAATTCCAAGGTGCTTTTAATCTTCTTAGTTCCCATACAGCTTCTACAAATAGTGATGAATAAATCGGGTGATTCTCAATTTGTTCTAACTTAATGACAGTTTTTGGAGACAGGCTTTTCCCTTTGCTTACAGCATCTAAAAGATTTAAAAGAATAAAAAGCTTAATAGCATCATTATCATAAGACCACAATGCAAGTAAAATTTCTTCTGCTTCTTTATGATCCTCTTTATGGAAAATTACAGCAATTTTTTCTAATATATTTAAAACAGCTACAGTGTTTTCTCTAAGAAACTTAGTATCTGTGGGATTGATTTCTTTTTGACGTTTTGAAAGTGCTTTTAATAAATTGTAATATCTTCTTAAACGAAAATCTTTAATCTCCATTCCTTCCTCCCTGAGACAGGGTAACACATTTTTTAAAAATTGTCTATTTGAGTAAGCTAACACAAGCATCAAAATATTGACAAAATAATATTTCTTGACTTTTAAAAATATGATATACTAAATATAGAGAAAAAGTTTATAATATGATATAATTATTTA
>CAZVDC010000037.1:0-5139 GCA_964625995.1 uncultured Candidatus Saccharibacteria bacterium | reverse complement strand
AAGATTTTAGAAAAAATGAAAAGAATAGCCCCGTATTTGAATGTTGAGGAGTATATAAAAACAGGGCAGGGAAGTAGAGAAGAATAAAATGTACTGAGTATTTTAAAATTGAGTCATTGAAGAGTTGACAATTTGTTTAATAGGCGTATTTTAAAAGAGGGGCTTTTGGTCTTTAAAAATTTAATTCAGCGGAGGTGAAAATGAAGAAAAAACTAACAGATGAAGAGCTTTATGAACGCGCGGCAAGAGATTTGGCCCAGATGAAATGTCCTGATTTTTCTGACGTAGATGGTGAGATTGTTTGCAATGCTTTTTTAAAAGTATTTTCCGGTCTTTTACCAAGAAAAGAATGGCTTGAGGCGTTTAAGAAAAAGGTGTCTCGTTTTAGCAACGGAAAAGTTGTTATAAAAGAGGATGATTCTCCCACCGTAGGAGCTCTAGGACCGGCTGCTTATTTACTTCTCGTTAGCAACGAAAAGACAATTAAATTCATTTTCGGTCCTTACAAGAGACCTTTTGAATTCTATGGTTAGTTTTTTTAAAAACAATTTCTTGATTTTAATTACAAAAAGCCCGATATTTTGGGCTTTTTTCTTTATATTAACCCAGTTTTAATATAGACCAAAGAGAAAAAAATATGTTAATATAAACTTAATACAGCCCAAAATTCCTGTTTGGTTGAAGGATATGTAACGAGGTCTTTCCTCGTTACAATTAGTTATTGAGGTTAAAGAATTAAAGAATTGTTTCAAAATTAAAATTAAAAATTAAAAATTATAATTAGTCATTAGACATTAGACATTAGGAATTGATTAGGTTAATTAGACATTAGACATTAGACATTTTGATTTGATTAGGTCAGTTAGAATAATTAGGAATTAGACATTATAATAATTGAACATTTTCCTGTCATATATTTCAATGGAATAAAAATTTAACCTTTAGCACACCAATGAAACCCAGAACTGTTATTAAGTTAATAATTTTAGTAATTTTATTAAGCTTTTATGCTTTTTTTCTTTTTCACGAAATTGATTTAACTACAGCTGATTTGGGGAGACATATAAAAAATGGAGAAATGATTTTGACTAAAAACTTTGATGTTCTTTATAAAAATTTTTATTCCTATACAAACCCAGATTATCCATTTGTTAATCATCACTGGCTAAGCGGAGTGGTGTTTTTTTTGTTGTTTAAGTTTTTTGGCGGAATTAAAGCAGTTCATTTTTTGTATATTATTTTAAGTTTGTTTACTTTTTACTTTTTCTTTTATATAGCAAGAAAAGAATCAGGGTTTAAAATTGCTGCTTTAGGATCAATTTTTCTTATTCCTTTAATTGCTGCCAGATCCGAAATAAGGCCAGAGGCGTTTAGCTATTTTTTTGCCGGATTGTTTTTTCTTATTTTGTGGAAATTTAAAAAGGGAGAAATTTCTTATAGATGGCTTTTTATCCTACCCCTGCTTGAAGTTTTTTGGGTTAATTTTCATATCTATTTTATTTTGGGATTATTCTTAATTGGCATATTTTTCTTAGAATCCCTGTATTTTAAAAACTTAAGAAAAAACTCTTCTATATTAGGGGGGATATTGGCTTTATCTAGCTGTGCCACTTTTTTAAATCCTTTTGGAGCAAAAGGGGCCTTGTTTCCCTTTAGAATTTTTGAAAATTACGGATATAAAATCGCTGAGAACCAATCAGTTTATTTCTTAATAAACTGGGGTTATAAAAATCCTAATCTTTTGCTTTTTATTATAGTATTCATAGTTTTGAGTTTGAGTTTTGTATTTGTCTTTTTCAAAAACAGGAAAAGTTTTTCCTATCTATATTTTTTGATATTTTTAGTTTTTGGAATAATGGGCTGGATGGCAATTAGAAACTTTACAATTTTTGCCTTCTTTAGTTTGCCAATTTTTTCTTATAACACAAAAATTATTTTTAAGATCCTTGAAAAAAGCAAAAGAAATTTAACCAATTCAATTCTATTATTATTTCTTTCTTTTTGTTTAATTTTTCATCTTATTAATCATTACCCGCTTTTGAAAATCTGTTCAAAAACTATGGGCTTGGGGTTAATGCCTGGAAATTCTCTGTCAGCAGAATTTTTTATAAAGAACAACATTAAGGGGCCAATTTTTAACAATTATGATATTGGAAGCTATTTAATTTTTTATCTTTTTCCCAAAGAACGGCCCTTTGTTGATAACCGGCCAGAAGCATTTTCTTCTTCCTTTTTTAAGGATATCTATATTCCAGCCCAAGAAGATGAGTCAGCTTGGAAAAAAATAGATAGTATCTATAACTTTAATGTTATATTTTTTAATAGGAACGATATCACGCCCTGGGCCCAACCCTTTCTTATTAGAAGACTTGATGATTCTGAATGGGCGCCTGTATTTGTTGATTTGTACACTATTATTTTTCTTAAACGAAATAGTCAAAATGAAAATCTAATTGAAAAATACCAGATACCCAAAAAGTTTTTTAGAGTTACAAAGTAATTAAAAAATTTACAAACTTTTTATTTTGGAAAAGTTATAATAGTAAGAGAAATGAAATTAGCTAAAAATTAACCTAAATTTTTTTATGAAGCTTTCAATTATCATTCCAGTTTACAATGAAAAAAGAACCATTGAAGAGGTTCTAAAACGGGTTGAGCAGGCGCCAACCCTGAATTATGAAAAAGAAATTATTGTGGTTGATGATTGTTCTTCAGACGGGACAAGTGATATTTTGGAAAAATTAAAGAAAAAATTCAATTTTGTTCTTGTAAGACACGACAAAAATTATGGCAAAGGAAAAGCAATAAAAACCGGTCTTAAAAAAGTTACTGGCAATTTTGTCTTAATTCAAGACGCTGACCTGGAGTATGACCCAAATGATTATGAAAATCTTTTGAAATTAGCTGATAAAAGAGTAGTTGTTTTTGGTTCGCGAAATATTAATCCAACTGGAAAAGGATATCCTCACTATGTTTTAGGAGTAAAGATTTTAACATTTTTGTTTAATTTATTATTTAAATCCAAGCTGACTGATATCTATACTTGTTATAAGCTTTTTCCTGCTAATTTGATTAAGTCAATTCCTTTTGAAAGTTCTGGGTTTGAGTTTGAGGCAGAAATAAGTGCCAGAATTTTAAAAAGAGGATATCAAATAAAAGAAGTACCAATTCGTTATTACCCAAGAAAATTTAAAGAGGGAAAGAAAATCAGGCCCTTAGACGGCTTAAAAGGATTATGGACAATTATTAAGTTTGCTCTAAGAAAAGAAATATGAAAAAAGAAAACAAAATCTTTTTGATTATCTGTTTTGGTCTGGTTTTTTTAATTTATGGGCAGAGCTTGGCTGGTGATTTTGTCTTTGATGATAGAATGCTGCTTGGCTACAAGGGGGTTTTAAGCAATATCAACAACCTTTTTAAGGTGGTAGCTATGCCTTATTGGACCGTAGATACTGGACTTTATCGGCCAGTAGTTTTATTGAGTTATGCTTTTAATTTTATTTTTTTGGGGTCATCACCTTTTTGGTTTCATTTAGTTAATTTGATTCTGTATGCTTTTGTTGGTTATTTAATGTTTTTACTGATTAGAAAACTTTTTCCTAATAAGAGATTATTGGCTTATCTAACTTCTATTATATATTTAGTTTTACCAATCCATACTGAAGTTGTGGCAAATATCATTGGCCGGGCAGAGATTCTCGCCTTGTTCTTTTCTCTTCTATATTTTTTAGAGCTTCTTAAAGAAAAACCATCTCCTTGGAGAGCAGGCCTTTGGCTTCTTTTGGCTATAGGAAGCAAAGAGGTAGCAATTGCTAGCTTGTTTTTATCTTTCTTTGTGGTTTTTTACAAATATAAAGCCCGTTTTAATAAAGAAATTTTGAAAAAATATTATCCGTCATTTTTAACCTCATTTGCTTCAGGATTAACCTATATTACAGCTAGATTTTTAGTTCTTGGACCCTACTTTTTATCTAATAATGCCACTCTTGTAGAAAATCCTTTAAAATTTGTTTCTTTTCAGGAAAGAATTTTTACTGCTTTAAAAGTTTTGACAATTTATATTAAAAAAACCTTTTGGCCCTTTGGCCTTTGCTCTGATTATTCTTATAACCAAATTCCAGTAGTTAAGAGTTTGTTAAACATCGAAACCCTGTTAGGATTGTTGATTTTATTGTTTTTTGCTGTTAGTTTTTTTGTTTTTCTTTTTAAAAAGCCAGTTTTAGCCCTTGGGTCATTGTTTTTTCTAGCTCCCTTTTTGCCAGTTTCTAATCTGGTTTTTCCTATTGGTACAATTGCTGGTGAACGATTAATGTTTTATCCCTCTTTTGGCCTGTGTTTATATATCGGCTGGATATTTGCTTGGCTAATAACCAAAACTAGCACAAAAAGGATTTTTAAAACTTTGATTTTGGTTTTTGTGCTAGGATTGGTCGTATTTTTTAGCATTAGAAGTATTGTCAGAAGCTTTGACTGGTTAACTGAGGAACGCCTTTTTACATCAGCTAGAAAATGTGCTCCTAACAGCGTTTTATCGCGTTCTAATTTTGCTACTATTTTTTATTTTAAAGGGGACTACGACAGAGCAGAAAAAGAGATTTTAGCTGCCTATCAAATTTATGATAAATACAGCAAAGCAATGAATAACTTGGCTTTAATCTATTGGAAAAAAGGAGAATTTGAAAAAGCTAAAAAGGAATATTTTAGGGCAATCAAAAATTGGCCTCCTTATGAAGGGGTTTACGAAAATTTATTTCTTTTTTATATTTCTCAAAACAAGCCAGAAAGAGCGAAAAAATGGTTGGGCTTATACTTTGACAACCCCAAAGAGGTTAATGAACACATAAAGAAAAAGTATCCTTATCTAATTCCTAAATACTTTAAAAATTTACAGTAGTAAATTTTTCACCAAACAAACCCTGACAATTCCCACCCCACAGCAACAAAAACATTCCAACATTCTCAAGAATGTTGGAATGTTGTAAAGCTTAATAAGGTCTTTTTGCTATAAACCTAGAACAATAAAAAGCCCGATATTTTGGGCTTTTTTCTTTATATTAACCCAGTTTTAATATAGACCAAAGAGAAAAAAATATGTTAATATAAACTTGATATAACTTTAAAACCTTGTTTATTAAAATT
>CAZVDC010000036.1:0-5419 GCA_964625995.1 uncultured Candidatus Saccharibacteria bacterium | reverse complement strand
AAAAAATCACTGTCTTTTAATCTTTTATAAATTTGTCTAATGTAACGAGGTCTTTCCTCGTTACATTTCTTATGGAGATTTTAAAACAAAAAGCTGTCCTTTTCCAGGACAACTTTTTTCTGATTAAGTGCTAATTAATCCTTCCCCAACAATCTCCACAAAGCTGGCCAACTCCTTCAACATAAAATAATCGCATGTGTATGGGAGTATCTTTTAAAATCTTCAGACGCTTTCCGCAAAGAACACAATATTCAAATCTATCTTTGCTATCCATTTTTAAATGAGAAAAATTTCTAATCTCTGCTCTACGCAACGGAAAAAGTTTTCTTAAAACATTCATTACTACCTCCTTGTTGTAATTATATAATTGTTTCCTTAGATTGTCAAATTTTAAACTGGTCTAAAATTTTTCTTAACCTAATAATTTAAAACACAACCTGGCAGGGAATTTTTTCTTTTTTAAACATTTTTATCAACTCAGCAGTTTTTTTAATAAAAAAATCATCTTTTCTCATCTCTTCTAATTTGTGTTCTCGATAGACCCAATCAGCATAATGGTAGTTCATTCTGTCAATTATTGCATAATCTACTTTATTCCTTAGTTTAACCACCAAATCCTTGGCTTCGGGCAAAAGCGGGGCTATCATTGCATAAGTTCTAATTCCTTCTTTATGTAATTTTTCCAATGCCTTAATTCTCTGCTTAATTGAAGGAGTTCTGGGTTCAAAAACATTTTTAATTTTCTCATCAGCAGTGGGAATAGTAAAACCAACCTCTATGTTTTTAAACTTTTTTAATAATTTTAAGTCTCTCAGAACCAAAGGTGATTTGGTTTGAATCACAACCGGCCAATTGTTTTTCTGTAAAACCTCTAAACATTTGCGAGTTAACTTGTACTTTTTTTCAATTGGCTGGTAGGGATCGCAAACTCCGCTTATCCAGACCTTTCCTTTCTTTTTTGTCTTAATCTCTTTTTCAAGCAATTCCGGTGCATTGATTTTAACATCAACAAACTCTCCCCATTTTTCTTTGTGGCCGGTAAATCTTTTCATAAATCTGGCATAACAATAAAAACAGCTGTGTTCACAGCCGATATAAGGATTAATAGTCCAGTCATAAACTCCTGATTTTGAAAGAATGCTTTTTGCTTGAATTTCTCTAATCTTCATTTTTTAAATCTCTAATCAATAATTTCAACAACTTTTTGTTTTGAAGTGTAACCAGAAACAATTTTTACGTTTACTGGCGGAACTTTAAAATATTCAGCCAAAGCTTTAATAATTGCTTTATTAGCTCGCCCTTTCACTGGCGGTTCTTTTACAAATACAACAAAATTTTCATTATCAATCTTTTCAACTCTTTCAATTTTTGCTTTTGGTTTTGCTTTTACAAAAATTTTCATTTTTTACTAATTATTTTTTATTTTTTGCTTTTTCGTTTCTTGTTTTGTCATACATTCGTTTTCGTTCTTATTGCATCAATTTCCCCATTACAACATTCCAACATTCTCAAGAATGTTGGAATGTTGTAATAAAAATGCGAACAAAACGGGTTTTGCTGTTTTTATAATCTTTCTAAGCTAAAAACAATGTCTATAATCTTTGGGACTATCTAATTTCGTAAGTAATGTTAACAGTTACTCCAATTTTGTTCTCACCAGTTTCGATTTGAGGAGCAGTACCTCCACCCCCCATTCCCATTGCTTCTCCTTCAAAATTAAATGGCCGAGGAGTTGGCATAATAGCGCTTTCGCTAAAACCTATAATTCTTACTAGATGAATCCCTAATTGACTAGCTATTTCTTTTGCCTTAGCTTTTGCCTCTTTAATAGCTTTTTCTCTTGCTTGTTTTTTAAATTCATCCTGCTTGTCAACAGTAAAAGATAAATTGCTAACCTGGTTAGCTCCTGCATCAATAGCGGAATCAATCACTTGACTAATTTTTCCTATATCTCTAACTTTTACCTCCAAGGTTTGACGGACCTCATATCCAACCAACACTCTTTTTCCTTGAGGATAAAGCTTGCTTCTTTCATACCATTCATAACGAGGATAAATATTAAAATTGGTTGTTTTCAAGTCTTTATCATCTACTCCTTGATTTTTCACGGCCTTAATAACAGCATTCATTTTTTCTGCATTGTTATTTAGTGCCTCTCTTACTGTTTTTGCCTCTGTCACAACTGAAAAATTAATTACTGCCAAATCGGGTTTTGTATAAATTTCCCCGGTTCCCGAAACAGTAATTGTATTTTTTACTCCTGCTTCTTGCCCAATATATCGACCTTCTTTTATTTTGTTGGAAATATAAACGCCAACAAGAACAGTTGAAAACAATAAAAATAAAATAGCAGTTAATAAGAAAAAAGATTTTAAATCTAAGTTTTTAATCTTTTTAATATCCATATATTTTATAATTTATGTATATTACCTTTAAACAGTTTTTCTCGACCTTTATTTAACTAATTTATAAAGCAACCATTTTACTAAAATTTTTTAATCAAAAAACTTTAATTCTCTTTTATCTGTCTTCAGGATAACAAAAAATTGCCTTTTGGGCAATTTTAAATTCTATCATCTAATGTAACGAGGTCTTTCCTCGTTACAAATTAAAGATTTCTTCTCTTTTGTCTTCTAGAAGACCACCACTTTTTAATCAGCAAGCATAAAACTATGAATACTATTAAAAGCAAAAACCAACCAATCTCTTTCTGAATCATACCTACAGCCGCTAATAATCCTGAAAACAAACCTTGTTGAGATGATTTTGTTTTAGACTGAACGGTTTTTTCTGATAAATCTACGGACTCTCCTAATACTAATGGTTCTTTATTTTTGCTACCAGGAAGCAAAGAAACTATTTTTTTTATAAATCCTTCTTTATCTTCTTTCACTTCCTCTGAAGCTCCTTTCACTTCACCAGACGAACCCTCTTCTTCTAGGGGTTCTTCTTCCTCTTCTTCAGAAATAGCATCCGACAAATAATAACCCCCTCCGCCGCCGCCAATTATTACTTCCTCAACATAAACTTCTCCAGCTTCAGTGCTACCTTTTAGAGTAAGAGTAAGAAAATAATCTCCAGGACAAATAGCAGGATGGGTCTGCATTTTTAAGTTTGAAAAACTTACTCCTTTAGATATCTTGAAATTTTTAAAAATAAAATCACCATTTTTTAATAAAGAATTTTCTGGGCCAAGGCCATTGTACCAAGCTTGTATTCCCTCGCCTTCAAAATTAACCTTTTTGTCATTAGAACAAACCCCTTTATACTCAACATGAAAAACTGCTTCTCCATCTAAAATTTCTTCTGTATTATTGATTACTTTTAACTCTGCAATTCTCAGTTCCCCACTATGAATATTGTCCCATGGTTGATTTAATAATTCTAAAACAAGCTCTTTGTTATAATCTTGGGCAACCACATAATTTCCCAATATACAGCAAAAAGAAAAAACTAATAAAATAATTAAAATAAATGATTCTTTTTTCATAAAATTAATTTAAGACTAATAACTCACCATCTTTATCAGAAGTAAGCCCATTTTGAAACGGGCTTACTTCTGATAGCCACGCATAGTGACTATCAGAGAATTTTATTTCTTTACAGTGGTAACTGTTTTATAGGTACTAGCGCCAGTATCATCCTTGAAAACATTAGAAATGTCTACCCCGACCCAGCTATTAGCTGGAATGGTAATTTTCATTGGAACATTTCCATTCCACCAATTTCCTGATTTAGCCAGCCAAATGTTTCCATTCACTCTTCCATTGTTATAGTTATTTTCTGAAGCATAGAAAATCAACATATTCCCGTTACCTTCTTGAGAAACCACTGGCCAAAAATTCCACAAATTAGACCGCTTCATTAGAATTTTAGGCTGCGACCAAACACTACCATCTGTTGAAGTTGCGTAACTAATCCATTGGGTAGCAACATTATCCCAGGGAGCATAGAAAAGCCAATACTTGCCATAACTATCTTGATACAAATAAGGATCATAATCAAAATATCCAACTGTCTCTGCTATTGGCCCAGCAGTTGTTGACCAATTACTTGAATTAGTAAATTTATTATCATCACAGCTTGACATATAAATTCCTTGTCCATTTTTGGTCCAAACCACTCTAATTTTCCCGTCATTGCTATGAATTGCTTTTGGTACTCCGCCTCGTGAATCTACTAACACTGGTCCTTTCCAATTAATAGCATTCTTCTTGGTGTAAACTAATTTTATTCCTTGACCACTTTCTTCGTATAATAAAACAATATTATTATTAACTTCTAAAGCAGAAATATGCCCGCCATTTATATTAGCTACCTTTTGAGGACCTGTCCAAGTAGCACCATTATCAGAAGAGGTATAATAATAAACTTTGTCACTTGAACCGCTCTGTCCGCTAGCAACAAAAACCCAAATTTTCCCGCTTTTATCTTGAAAAGCAGAAATATCTCTTCTATTGGTTCCTATCGTGCTTTGGTTTGGCATCTTAATTGGCGCTGACCAAGTTTCTCCCTTATCAAGAGAAACAATATAAAAAACTTCATATGCATCGTTGTCGCAATTCATACCACCAGCATCGCAACCTTTTCCATTTTGAGCAGAATTGGTATCTTGAGCAAAAAACAGCCAATATGCGCCGTCTTGTCCCTTAAAAAAGCTAGGGTTTCTTTTGTATTCTGGTCCAGTGGTAATTTGAACATTGTGCCATACCCTATCTACTACAGAAGGATTTAAATTATCTGGATTTGGATCAGTTTCTAGTGTTACTTTAATAGGTACAGAGGCTGTGTTTCTAATAAAGTGTGGCCCATTAAAAACAGTTTCTCCAGCAGCAATGTTTTTGGCTGTATATGTCCAGGCAGCGCCTGCGCCATAAATACGATCATCAAGCTTAATTGATTGAGCTACGCTAGCTTGTCCAGTAACTTTACCGAAAAAATTAATTAATCCTTTAAATTGAGCTTGGGCTACAGTAGTTGCTAATACTATACCAACTGTGCCTATAAATAACCCTAGAACGATTAACCTAACTTTTTTTACCTTTAAAAAATTCTTTATAAATTTCTTCATACTTGTTATTTTTCTCATACGTTTATTATTTAATTATTAACTTATTATCTCCTTTCCAGGTTTAAAAAAATAACCTGGAAATTCGACCTTTATGAAAACTAAAAATAAAAATCTCCTCCTGGTTCGACCTTTATTTATTTTGATTAAATTAAAAAAATCTCAGAAATTTAATTTTATCTTTATTTATTCTCCTTGTCAATTCTTTGCATAAATCCATAATATTCTGGAAAATCTTTATAATTACAACGGAACAAAGCCCTTCTTTAATTAAATACGCATTTTGGTTTTAGTTTAATGTAACGAGGTCTTTCCTCGTTACAAATGTCTAAGATGTCTAAGATCCAAGAT
>CAZVDC010000035.1:0-5920 GCA_964625995.1 uncultured Candidatus Saccharibacteria bacterium | reverse complement strand
TGCCCCGTGAGGGAGTCGAACCCCCAACCTTCTGGTTAAGAGCCAGCTGCTCTGCCAATTGAGCTAACGGGGCTTGGTAATTAGCCTTAATGTAACGAGGTCTTTCCTCGTTACATTAAATTTTAAACTTTTAACTTTGAATTTTGATTTTTGATTACTCATTGCCCTCGGTAGGATTCGAACCTACAACACATGGTCCGAAGCCATGCATGATATCCGTTTCACCACGAGGGCAGAGGTTATTTTTATTTTACCCACAAAATTGCCAAAATGCAAGTTTTAAGGTATCCTAAAAACAGAAAATTAAAATATATAGAAATTTGATAATAAAGCTAAAATTTACAATGTCAATTCCAAAAGAAATTAATTTAATAATGGAAAAATTAAAAAAAGCTGGCTATGAAGCCTTTATCGTGGGTGGCTGTGTTAGAGACTTGTTAAGAGGTGAAAAACCCCAAGATTGGGATATTACTACCAATGCCAGACCAGAAGAAATTAAAAAAATCTTTCCAAAATCCTTTTATGAAAATAAATTTGGCACTGTTACTGTTCTTACTAACAGCAAAGATAAAACCTTGAGAGAAATAGAAATTACTACTTATCGAGTTGATGAAAAATATACTGATAAACGCCATCCAGACAACATAAAATTTGCTAAGACCATCGAGGAAGATCTTGCTAGGAGAGATTTTACGGTTAATGCAATGGCACTAGGACTAAAATCTCAAATCTCCAGCCTGCGCCAACCTATCGATAGGAGCTTTAGCGGACAAGCAAATCTCAACTCACAAACAGATACCAAGTTTCAAATTATAGATTCTAAATTTATACTAATTGATATTTTTAAAGGAAGAGAAGACTTAAACAAGAAAATCATCCGAGCAGTAGGTAACCCTAATGACAGATTTAATGAAGACGCCTTAAGAATGTTAAGAGCAGTGCGGTTTGCCACAACCTTAAATTTCACTATTGAAGAAAAAACCCTAAAAGCAATCCAAAAAAATGCTAGCTGGATCCAAGCAATTTCCAAAGAAAGAATTAGAGATGAATTGATTAAAATTATTCAATCAAAACAACCAGCTCAAGGCATTGAACTGCTAAGAAAAACTGGGCTACTTAAATACATCCTACCAGAGTTAGAAAAAGGAGTTGGAGTGAGTCAAAATAAATATCATATTTATGATATTTATGAACATTCTATCCGCTCGCTTCAAGCAGCTGCTGACAATAATTTTGGTTTAGATATCCGCATAGCTGCCCTGCTTCATGATATTGGCAAACCTGAAACAAAAGAAGGAGAAGGACCAACAGCTACATTTTATAACCATGACATAATCGGAGCAAAATTCGCTGCAAGAATCCTGAACCGGCTAAAATTCCCCAAAAGATTCATAGAAAAAGTTGTTACCTTAATCCGCAACCATATGTTTGTTTCTGATCCCAAAAGAATTACTGAAGCCGGAGTAAGAAGATTAATAAGAAGAGTAGGAAAAGAAAATATCCATGACTTAATAAAGCTAAGAATTGCTGACAGATTAGGAATGGGTAGACCAAAAGCTAGGCCATATCGCTTGCGGACTATTGAATATATGATTGAAAAGGTTTCTAAAGACCCTATTTCCGTAAAGATGCTGAAAGTAAATGGCAATGACATAATGAGAATTTTAAAAATTGAACCTGGTCCAAAAATAGGAGCAATTTTAGATGTTTTACTAGCTGAAGTTATTGAGGATCCCCAAAAAAATAATAAAGAATATTTAGAAAAAAGAATTAAAGAACTAAACAAAGAAAACCTTGAACAATTAAGAGAATTGGCCAGAGATAAAATTGAAGAAAAAAAAGAAGAAGAAGACTTAAAAATAAAAGAAAAGTATTGGATAAAATAAAAATAAAATTTTCGGAGAGTAGTATAAAGGCAGTACACACGCTTCGGGTGCGTGTAGTCCGGGTTCGATTCCCGGCTCTCCGATTCACAATTAGAACAAATTATGAATGGAATCCTAGAAAAAGTGAAACAAAGCACAAAATATGTAGTTGAAAATAGCAAAGAAGTTAAAATTAATCAAAAAAATTTAAAAAGAATAGCAAGAATAATAAAAACTAAGAAACCACCCAAGCCCGACAAAGAATTATTCTCTGGCATACCCGAGAACGAACTAGTCCAATTTCTGTTTGTTTTAGATTCTTTAAATTTCTGCTTCTGGCCCGAAAAAGGAAAGAAAAAATGGAAAGTTTTCTATAAGAAAAAATATTTCAGTGGATTCTTTGCCTTTGCCTTAGCTCTTAAAAAGGCGTTTTTTAAATATCCAATTCTTGACAGTAATTATCTCCAATCAATATCTTTGTCAGACCTAAAAAATATTTTCAAGGGGCAGGGAGAAATTCCTTTGCTTAAAGAAAGACAAAAAATCATTCAGCAAAATGCAAGAATTTTAAATATAAAATACAAGGGGAGGGCAGAACATATTTTAGAAAAAAGTAACAGAGATGTTGAAAAATTTATTGAAACCCTAATAAAAGACTTCCCTAGTTTCCAAGACACTGCTTTTTATAAGGGTAAAAAAATATACTTTCTTAAAAGAGCCCAAATTCTTGCAGCTGATATTTATGAAGTGCTTAAAGAAAAGGGATTAAAATCCTTTAAAAACCAAGACAAATTAACCTGTTTTGCCGATTATAGAATTCCTCAGATTCTTAACAATTTCGGTGTGCTTGAGTATTCAAAAAAACTAACAGAAAAAATAAAAAATAAAAAACTGATTCCTAAATTTTCTAAAGAAGAAATAGAAATAAGGGCAAATTGCATTTGGGCAGTAGAATATATTAAGGAAGAACTGAAGCAAGCCAGAAAAAGTTTCTGCTCTTATGAAATAGATGAAATTTTGTGGGGGATGTCTAAAAAACTGAAGCTAAAAATCCCTCACCATAGAACTAAAACAATTTACTATTAGCTAAATATGGAATTTAGAATTATTAAAAAAAGCAAAAAATCAAAAGCCAGAGTAGGGTTAATTAAAACTCCTAACGGGACGATTTCTACACCTTATTTTTTCCCTGTGGCGACGCAGGCAACAGTTAAAACCCTTGACTCAAGCGATCTTCGAGCAATTGGATTTGACGGCGTTTTATGTAATACTTATCATCTTTTTCTAAGACCAGGCAGTTCTTTAATTAAAAAGCATAATGGACTGCATTCATTTATGAACTTTGATGGTGTTATTGCCACTGA
This sequence comes from uncultured Candidatus Saccharibacteria bacterium, assembly GCA_964625995.1. Lineage (GTDB taxonomy): Bacteria > Patescibacteriota > Minisyncoccia > RBG-13-40-8-A > JAUWHN01 > CAZVDC01. The sequence continues at coordinate 2,691 of CAZVDC010000035.1, read as the reverse complement.
TAGCGGAGGTTTTCAGGTTTTTAGTTTGGGAAAGGGGCTTGAAGATGGAATAGGAAAAATTGTTAAAATATTTCCCGGCAGTAAAACTAATAAAACAAAAAAGCAACAAAACAGCTTTGTTAAAATTTCAGATAAAGGGGTTTATTTCCGTTCTCATTTAGACGGTAAATTATTCTTTTTTACGCCTGAAAAATCAATAAAAATTCAAGAAGAGCTGGGAAGTGATATTGCCTTTGCTTTTGACGAGTGTAGTTCTCCTTTGGACAACTTTTCTTACACCAAAAAAGCAATGGAAAGAACGCACAAATGGGCTATTCGTTCACTTAATGCTCATAAAAATAAAAAACAAGCTTTATTTGGAATTGTTCAAGGAGGAGAATATAAAAACCTTAGAATAGAAAGCGCCAAGTTTATTGGTTCATTACCTTTTGACGGTTTTGGTATTGGCGGATCATTGGGCAAAACAAAGAAAAAAATGTTTGAAATTTTAGACTGGACAATTCCCTTGCTTCCTCAAAATAAACCCCGTCACCTTTTAGGAATTGGATATCTTGAAGATATTAAAAGGGCAGTCAAAAAAGGAATTGATACTTTTGACTGCGTCTATCCTACCCGTTTAGGAAGACATGGTTTTGCTATTACTGAAAAAAAGATTATCAACCTTAAAAGGGCAAAGTATTTACAAGTAAAACAGCCGATTGATAAAAATTGCCAGTGTTTTGTTTGTAGAAACTACTCAATGGGATACCTTTCTCATCTTATAAGAACTCAAGAGATAACTGGGATGCGCCTTTTGTGTTTTCACAATCTCTGGTTGTTTAAAAATTTTATGGAAAAAATAAGAAAAGAAATTTTAAATGGTAAAATATAATCCGGGCCTGTAGTTTAGTGGTAAAACACTGCTTTCGCATAGCAGTAATGCGGGTTCGATTCCCGCCAGGTCCATTTTAATAACAACTATTTTTCAAAAATAAATGAACATAATCTATTTAGGAATCAATTTAATCATTTTTATTCTTCCTTTATATCTTTTACGGTTTAAAATCTTTGGCATTCCTACAACTGCTCTAGAAATTTCTATCTATCTAATTTTTCTGCTTTGGCTTGCTAAAGGAAATTATAAAAAGTTTCTAAGAAGACTTATTAAAGAAAATAAGTGGCTATCAATAGGAATTCTATTATTAATTGTTGGTATTACTATTTCAACTCTTTTTTCTTCAAATATTAAAATCAGCGCTGGTATCTGGAAGGGCTGGTTTCTAGACCCTATTTTATTTTTCATTTTAATTATCTCAACAATAAAAACCCGGACTCAGATTAAAACCGTTCTCTTAAGCTATTTCTCTTCTGGTTTTTTAGTTGCTTTTATTTCATTCTTTTATCTGGCTCAAAAAAAACTTGATCCTATTGGCCGACTTCAGGCATTTTATAATTCTCCCAACTATTTGGCTATGTATTTAGCCCCGGCCTTTATTATAGGATTTTATTTTCTGGTTTTTAAGCTTATTAAAAAAGAACAAAAAACAAATAAAGATTTTCTTTGTCTAAAATTCTTTTCTTTTTTCTCTGGTAATCCTGCCAAAGAACTGAAGTTTTTTATTGCAACAGGTCTTTTATTCCTATCCGTAGCGCTATTTTTTACTCAATCTTTTGGAGCTTGGGTTGGGGTTTTGTATGGTATTGGATTTGGTTTGTTTGTCTATTTGTTAAAATCTAAAAAATTGCTAGCACTAAGTATTTTGGGCTTTACTTTGATAGCTTCTTTGATTCTAGTACAGCTTGCTTTAATTCAAAAATACTCGTCTTTAGAGGCCCGTTTATTAATTTGGCAAAAAGCAATAGAAATTTTCAAAAAAAGTCCAATTCTTGGAATTGGCCCAGGGACTTTTGAAAACTATTTTCCACCATACCCCATTTGGGGGGTTCCTCAGCCTCATAATATTTTCTTGGCATTCCTTCTTCAAACTGGAATTATTGGTTTTGCTGGATTTATTCTTATTTTGATATGGTTTTTTAAAAATGCTTTCAGAAAAGTTAGAAAAAATCTACTTGCAGAAATTTCTATTTTAGATTTACTCCTTATTTCAGTTATGACCTATATTCTCATTCATGGACTAGTGGACACAACCTATTGGAAAAACGACTTATCAATAATATTCTGGTTCTTAATTGCTTTAATGTCAGTGAAAAGAAAAATCTAATGTGACGAAGCGTCTTCTCATTACATTAAGCACCAAATACCAAGCACCAAAAACCAAACAAACAATGTTTTAATTATTCTAATGTCTAATTAGCCTAATTATTCTAATTAACCTAATCAATTCCTAATGTCTAATGACTAATGTCTAATTATAGTTTTTAATTTTTAATTTCTAATTTTGAATTTCTAAACAATTCTTTAATCTCAATAACTAATTGTAACGATTGTAACGAGGTTGTAACGAGGTCTTTCCTCGTTACATTATTTTTGGCTTTATATAGCCAAATTTTTTCTTACCGTTAAGGGATTTGCGACGAGTTTGTAACGAGGAAAGACCTCGTTACATTAATAAATTAAAAACCCTCGGTAATTATAGAGGGTTTTTGATTTTTAATTGATTTTTTATTAACTTTTACTACAACTCTATGCTATACAATAATCCATCATTTTTATTAACAAAGAAAAGATAGTCTTCTAAGGGAGACAAAAAG
>CAZVDC010000034.1:0-5965 GCA_964625995.1 uncultured Candidatus Saccharibacteria bacterium | reverse complement strand
TCTAATGTCTAATTGACCTAATTAAATTCTAATGTCTAATGAGTAATGTCTAATTTCTAGACACACAAGAAATGTCCACATATTAGTTAATTGACAAGTGATTTTATGATATAATTTAAACAGCAGAGTTTTAATATTTTAGCTCAAAAAATCTATGAATTTGTTTTTCAAAAAATCTTTTCAAAAATTTATTGCCATAGTTTTAATTTTGGGGCTAATTTTAAGTCTCAATTTTAATGTTTTCCTGGTTAAACCTAAAAAGGCAAAAGCTTTAGATTTAGGAGGTTCTTGGGCTCAGGTTATTAAAGAAACAGTTCTTGATGCAATAGGATGGACTGTAACAGACATAGTCTTAAATAGATTGGAACAACAAATAATAGATTGGGGAATGGGCAGAAAAAGTGATGCAAGAAGTCCGTTTGCTGTTTCCGATTGGGTTCAATACTTTAAAGATGCAGTAGAGTTAGGAGCGGCAAGATTTGTTAATGAGCAATATCAAAGAGCATTTGATACAAGTGATCCTTTTCAAAGAGAAATAAAATCAACCCTGGATTCTCTTGGTCTTGGCACTCTTCCTTCTGACTTTGGCGAGTATAGAGAAAGAGTTGTTCCTACTCTAAAACAGGACCTTGGACCAGAGCTTTATCAGAGATTTATAGAAAGCAATTATTCTTTGAATGTCGGAGGTTTAAATGCTTGGTTTTCTTTATTAAAACCCGAGAATAATATTTATGACCAGTATTTTATGGCTCGGAATGAAAAAGAGGCTTACGAACAAGCCCAAAAAGAGGCAGCCGACAAAGAAACCGCTGTTTCTAGGGGATTTGTAAATGAGGTAATAGCTACTGAAACTGATATAGATGCCTGTAAATTTAATTGTTCTTTAGATTATCCCAAAACAATAATGACTTGGGATCAAGGAGAACAGCCAAATCCTGATTACGAGGAATGTATTCAAAGGTGCGAAATGAAGCCAGGCCTTGCTCTTAAAACAAGAATCAAAAACTGGGGAACAACTATTGAAAAATATATGACTGATGCTCTGGGAAAAGATATGTCAAGAATTATATCTGCTGATGAGATTAGCGAGTTAATAGGTGTGATATTTAGTGCCTTGTTAAACAGAACAGTAAATATAGGTCTTGGTGCTTTATCCGGCTTAACAAATCCTACTAAAAAGGAAATAACCAGGCGAGAAATAAAAGAAAAGTATAATTACTATCAAAATTTTAAAAAGTCTCAAACTAAAGAAAATATACAGGATATTCGTTCAACACTTCTTTCTGGAATTTTAGATGCAGTCCAGCAGTTGTCGAGGTCAATAACTTCTTGCGATGAAGATGAGATGCTTACTTATGAGGATTATACTAAAAACTTAGCTGATATTTTGGATTCTAATGTTGAAGCTCTTTATGTGGGTTTAGAAGGAGTAAACCTTAAGCCAGATTTTCAGATTTTAGACCCAAGGTTTGCTCCTTATACTGTTTATGGTTACTCTTATGGTCATATTCCAGCAACAAAATATCCTCCTAAGTGCCAGAAAATAGTTGAGCAAGCCGGCTTGAATCCTTTTTCAAATACCTGCGTTGATATCAAAAGTGGATTGGAACCGAATTATGATGCAAGATGTGAGCAATGTATGTATGACCATGATGCTTTAGCTTGTCCTCCTGGACCAACACCGCCCTTAACTTATCCCAATGAGATTCCAGAAAGCACAATTAAACAAAAACAAGATTTTTATAATGCCTGTAGAGGATGGTATTTAGTAGCTCTTGACCGTTGTGAAGATTGTATAAAGAAGGCCGATGAAAAATGCGGTCAGTTAGATGAGGAATTAAAAGAAGACTGCATTCGCCGGGTTTGCAACAATTATCAAGGGATAGAAGCTCATATTACTGGTACCATTATTGATGGTTTGGATTTCTATAACAAATGCTTAATTGAAGAACAAAAAGATGCTTGTTACACCTGTTTAAGAGAATATTTTGTTCCTGCTACTTATTGTGAGCAAATTCAAGACTATATTGCCCGGGCAATAATTAAGTATCCTACAGTGGTTCATGATAAGGCCCGCAATAGAAATCCTTGGTTAGGACCTTATGATGAAATTATTGGAAGTCGAGGAGATGCTTGTTCTGATAATGATGATAGTCAGCCAATAAGTTTGGCATTAATTTGCCGAATTCTGCCTGATTACAAATATCAAGGACAAAAAGTATGTGAGACTTGGTGTAATAATGCAGGAATGACAGAAGAACAACTAAGAGATATTACTGATTTCAGGCCTTATGAAAAAGATTGTAATAAGCGTAAATTACCTATTGGTGGAAAAGAAACCTGGTTACCAGTAAGTGAGGGGGTTTTAAGAACAAAAGGTAAGTGCTGTGGTGCTTTGTGGCAGCATGATAAAACAAAATATGCTTATTGCGTGGGAGTTGGAGAGAGCACAGAGGCGCAGCGATGCACCTATGCTAAGCCAGTTGAACAAGAACCATGGTGTTATTGTGAAGAGGGACAAAGGGTAATAGTTTCTAAGCATAATGGCAAACCTCCTTTTGTATCAGAATCTGGAGATGACTGTGCTAATGCTTGTTCTAGCGCCTCATTTGTTGTACCTGATATGAAAAAGATAAATAAGGCAATAGTTATTTCCAATGCCGCGCCTGGCGGAAGTGTTATATTTGTTGCAGAAAATAGTTGTAAAGATGAAGATTTTGCCCAATGCAAACAAGGAAAAGAGTGTGATTATGTGGCTGAGGGACCTTCAAAAGTTATTTGTGAGATTGAGACCCAAAGCGCAAAAGCTGGAACAGGATATTGTACTGGGAGCGGAGGAAATGCTGCGACGGGGGTTAAGACAATGATTTGTGATTTAAGTGATTATATTAACCAAACACTAAAGGCGGGCGTTTATAACGATGACCCAACAGACGGTGCTACTGGAATTCATATATGCGTACCCTGTGACCCAACTGATCCTGGCTATCCTTACTATGGCACAGATTACGACCAATGCAACAATAAAATTTAATTCTAAAATGTTTTTATGAATATTTTTTCAAATAAAAAATATTTGGCAGTTTTTATTCTGGTTTTGTTTTGTGGGCTATTTATTATTGCCCCCGGAGCCAAGGCAGGAATTATTGATAAAACAGCAAAAGATTTAGTCACTTTTGTATTAAAAATATTGTATAAATTTGTTGGTTTTATTACGGGTTTAATTGCAGATTTATTTGAAACAATATTAAATTTTGGTTTTAATTCCAAAGATATGGCTTTGGTTAAGGTAGGTTGGATAGTAGTGAGAGACATAGTAAATATGTTTTTTATAATTGCCCTGATTATAATTGCCTTTGCTACAATTTTACAATTGGAAACCTATGGAATGAAGGCTCTTTTGCCGAAATTAATTACAGTAGCCCTTTTAATAAATTTTAGTTATTTGATTTGCGGAATTATTATAGATATTAGCCAGATAATGGCAGATTATTTTATTAACTTAATTGATACAGGAAATGGAGGAATCGGAGCGGCTTTATTAGAAGTTACTGGAGCCACTAAAGCCATAACAAGCAGTGAAAGGGGAATGTCTGTGACTTATGTAACAACATTAGATCCTGATACTATAGTATTAGTTAATATGGCTTTTTCTACTTTACTTATAGGAACAGCTGGCCTTTCTTTATTAATAGGAGCTATCTTGCTTTTTGTAAGAATAGGAGCCTTATGGGTTTTGACTATTCTTGCTCCTTTAGCTTGGTTTTTTTCAATTTTTCCCGGACTTAGAACTCATAATAGAAGATGGTGGTCAGAGTTTATAAAATGGAGCTTTTTTGCCCCTGTTTATCTTTTCTTTATTTATTTAATTCTCAAAATATCTGCAGCAGGGATCCAGGTTACTGGGGGCAATTTGGCAAATGCGAACCAGCTTTCCCTTACTCAGATGACAAGCAGTTCTGGAATGCTTTTCTTCTATGTTCTAATGATAATTCTTATGTTTGGCGCTCCAGTAGTAGCTTTGAATATGGGGATTCAGGGAGCCGGAGCAGTAACTAAATTTGTTAGAGGACAGTTTAAGAAAGGAGGGAGAGCAATTGGCAGGTGGACTAGCAGAAGAACTGAGGCTGGTCTCGGAATGGTCTTTAAGCCGGAAAAATTAACTGGATTTTTTGCTAAATATAGTAAGGTACCTCTTTTTAAAACTTTAGGCAAGGGTACCTTGGCCTGGGCTGAACGAAGAAAAAGTAGAATTCATCAAGAAGCAGAAAAAATACCCGACTTGCCAGTAGAAGAGCTGGTAAAGAGATATAAGCTTTTAGGAGTTACAGCTGATCCTTATCAAAGAATGGCTTATATTGAGAAAATTGCTAAATCTGCTAAAAGTTCTGAGGAAATTAACTTAGTAAAGAGGAATCTCGGTAAATATGAAGCAATGGGTGGAAATGTAATTAAAGATGTTGTTGCCAACAATTTAATTTTTGCCCGGAATGAACAAGAGAGACTGGCTGGGATTAAAATAAGACAAAAACAAGGCAAGTTGACCCTTAATGAAAATGAGGCTAAAAATCCAGAAATTGTTAAAGCAATGAAAGATGTTCTGGGAGCAAGTAATTTTGTCAAAGAGGTGGAGAAAATGCCGGGAAAAATCAAGAGCGTTTTGTCAGATACTATATTAAGTTTAGCAGATAGTTTAGAAGAACCTTTTGGTAAAGAGGGGTTAGAACTTAGAGAAATTTTTGCTGATATTACAGGCCGAATCAATGATGCCTTTAAAGGAAAAGATGAATTTATTCGACCTTATGTTGTTAAGATGAGACCAGAAGATTTGTCTAAAGTTAAAGGAGAGATTGATTTAAAGAAGATAGCTCCTCATATTGAACCTTCTTTAGCGCTTGAAGCCGTTAGAAAACTATCTTCTCAACAGGCTAAAATTTTAGGAGAAAACTTCAGGCGAGAAGTACAAGAGGAATTAGAAAATAGCCCTGCCTGGGTTCGTTATATTGTTAAAAAACCTAAAATCATAATTACAGGTTAAATAAATATGGTTATTCAAAATCAGCCAAAAAGCAGTTCTCTCAGTTTTTTACCAGAAGATGTCTGGCAGATTATGCTTTCCCCTAAGACCATTGAATTTAACAAAAAAATTAGAGAAAAGTATAAACTTTCTCCAGAAGACAGTAGAGAGATGGTTCTTTTGGAAGAAGCAGTTTTTAAGAAGAATATACCGCCCTATGCTTTTTCAAAGATGTTAGCAGAAAAAACCAAAATTGATTTAGATACTGCCCAAAAAATAACTGAGGAGATAACCAAGAAATTATTTTTACCCATAAAAGATTATCTGGGTCCCTTAACAGGTCCTCTTATTAAACCCAAACCCGTAGCTTCTGAAAAGGAGGAAAAGCCAAAAGAAGAAATAGTTGAGAAGCACAAAGAAGAAAAAGAAATAAAAATATCGCCCTATGAGCAAAAAAGAGAAACACCAGTAATAAAACCAGAGATTAAGACAGGAGAGAAAATAAAAGAAGAGAAAAAAGATGAGGAAGAAAAAGCAGAGATTCCTACTTTTCCTAAGATAACCGAAAAACCCAAGCAGTTTTCTGTACCAAAACCAATAACTAGGATAATAAAAGAAGAAAAAAGAGATGAGGAGCAAAAAAAAGCTAAGGAAGTAGAAAAAAAGTTTCTTTTGAAAAAGGGAGACTACAAAATTAGAACAATGAAAGAGGATGTAAAAAAAGTTAAAGAAGGATTGAGCTCCAGCAAACAATAACCAATAACCAAGATACAAAAAAACAGAAAACAGGATACAAGATACAAGAAATAAGAAATAAGAAATAAGAAATAAGATACAAACAATGCCTAATGCCTAATGCCTAATTAACCTAATCAATTCCTAATGTCTAATGACTAATGTCTAATTATAATTTTTAATTTTTAATTTTTAAATAATTCTTTAATTCTT
>CAZVDC010000033.1:4873-6024 GCA_964625995.1 uncultured Candidatus Saccharibacteria bacterium | reverse complement strand
TAATCCATCATTTTTATTAACAAAGAAAAGATAGTCTTCTAAGGGAGACAAAAAGAGGGAAACAGCATCAAATTCATAATCTATCCTTTCATTTTCTAAAAGGTTGATTTTTTCTCCTGTTTCTGTGTTAATTTTCCAAAACTCATCATTGCTAATGAATTTTCCTTTATAGAAATCGTCCGGTAAAACTTCTGCTGAATCAATATTTTTAGGAATAGCACAATATAGAGTTCTGTTATCATTAGACCATACGCACTTCTCAACTAAACCAGGCCCAATAGGCATTTGCTCAACCCCTTCTTTAGAAGCAATATACAAATAAATATTTTTCCCTTTATCGTTTGTTTTGGAAAAAAGAATTTTATCGCCTTGAGGCGACCACTTTGCTGAAAACCCGTAAATCCCAGACAAAACTTTTGTTATATTTTTAGTCAAAGGATTAAGCAAAAATAAAGAACTTGGAGTTAGTCCTGAAGATTTTTCATAAAAGGAAATTCCTGCCTCGCTCCAGTCCAAATTTACTTCTTTTATTTTTATCTGGGCTAAATTTTGCCAATTTGCTCCAGTAGGGTCAGCAATGCTTATATAATTTTCTCCTGCGCTTTCATTAAAAAACTGATAAACAATTTTCTTGCCATCTGGTGAAAAACTGACTTCTCTCCTCTTGTAATCCAAAAAGCTTTGAGCTCCTGTTTCTAAACTGCGATAATACTTTAAAACCGTCTCATCTGGATTATAATGGACAGAAATAATCTCTTTTTTATTGGGAGACCAAATTACATCAAAAAGATTCTCAATAGGTTCCTGGGTAACCTGGGTTAAACCCGTGCCATCAAAAGAAGATTCCCATAAAAGACCATCAATTTGGGAATAATAAATAACTTTAAGCTTATCAGAAGAAAGCGTCGGAGCTAAAACTCTTTCCTTGCTAATAGCTCTAACTTTTAACTCCGGACTGGGCCCAGTTTCTTCTAATCCTTCTTCTGGCTGAAACTCTCCCTCTTCTGCTTCAGGAAGCTGCCCTTCTGCCCTCTCTTTTTCAAAAGGGTTTTTGAATAAAATACTATAAACCAAAAGGCCAATTAAAACAATAATCAAAAAAGTAATTAAAACTATTAAAATTTTTCTAAGTTTAGGACTCATAGTTTTGA
>CAZVDC010000033.1:0-4773 GCA_964625995.1 uncultured Candidatus Saccharibacteria bacterium | reverse complement strand
AAAAGAGCTGAAACTATTCTTTGCTTGGCGCTTGCTGCTTTTGCTGGATCTCCAACTGAAGTTAAATACCCAAAAGCAGCAAAAATTAAAGCTAAAATCCCAACTATTCCTACAAGCCCTAAGCTAAACCGAAAAATATATTGAATGAGCTGAGGCAGTTGCTGGCCCGGATCTCCCTCTCCTGGTTTTTTTGCTCCTGGAATGTCAGGATAATTCTGAATAATAGTACCTGCAAAAGCTACTTGAAAACCTATTAAAAAGATTAAGATTAATAAAGTTATAAAAATAATTTTTTTCATAGAATTTTACTGAAAATGATTAATAAACAACTACTGGCAATTTTTTAATAATTCTTTGCTCGTACCACTTCTTGTTTAGAGCTTTTACCTGCAATTCAGTAGATAAAGGTTCCTGTTCTTCTTTGTTGACTACTTTCAAGCCGAAAAGGTTCGCAGTTAAAGAAGATTCTTTAGATTGTTTATTGGCAAAACTCCACTCAAACTCTAAATCTTCTATGTTGTTAATACTAAAGAAAAATGGTAAAGCCACAAAAGAAACTTCTTGGTCAGCAAAAACCCGATATTTGTTTGGTATATTGTTGTACTTTAGATTTATTCTACTGTTCCCATTGTTCTGAAAAACAACTATCTCTGGACTTGTTATAGGAATAATAATTGATTTTTCTACATAAAATGAATTGTCTTCATTAAAAACTTTAACTAAAACTTCATGATGAAGGTTGGGGGTTCTTCTAACTCCAAATTTAAAACTCGTTCTTCCATAACCAGACTTAGCCTCCTGGAAAACCCCGTCTAAAAACCAGCTATACTTTAAAAAGGACGGATTGCCTTTTGTCAATTTAAGGTCTGCCTCAACTGTGACTATACTTCCGTTTACTGGCAAAGACTTGCCCCTATAACCAAAAGGAGTATAGGTATCAGCAGACCAATAAAGCTCTAAAGAATCTAAATAAAATTCTTGGGATGGTAAAGACGCTGTTTCATCCAACATATCCAGCATCCACAAGTCATCTAATTGAGCAAGTCCAATAAAAGGAATTACTAAAACAATAAAAATGGTTATGGCTTTAAAAATTTTCATAATTTTTAGAAATTAAATTATTTTTTACTGGGTCGAATTTTTAGCCCCTTTTTACTCGCTCGCCAAATCCACAAACCTGCCAAAATAGGAATATCAACAGCCCGAGCAATAATTGCTCCAAATCCAGTTAAGTCCAAAACATCTAAAATATCAGCAACAACTGCAAAACCTCCTATTATTAAATACTCTGCTAAATTCGGCGACCTTCCTATATTCTTTTTCTCTTCTCGCCAAGTATAAAGAACAAAAATCGACCAAGAAGGAAGTATCCCAAAAGGAGAAAGTTCTATTAGAAAGGGAATTAAAAGTTTAACAAAGGATTTTGTTGAGGTTTTTTTAATACGAGAAGCAGTCTTTGAACGCTTAAATTTTATCTTCTCTTCTTGCTCCTTGGCTCTTTCCTCAGTAAGTTGAGCTTCGTAAATTTTTTCCTGACCATTCATATTTTTACTAATAAATTATTCTTCAATTTTTTCTCTGGATTCCACTTCAGCCAATTCTTTTTTGGCTTTTTCTATCTGTAATATCTGCTCTGGGTTAGATGTAATTATCTGGTCTTCAGTATAAGAAGCAACTACTTTAATAGCCACATGCTTTAAGCCAGCAAAAAACAATGCTTCTCCAACTTCTGATTCTAAAAGTAAATACTTTTCTTCATCTGTTAAATTGAATGTTTTCTGAACTATGTCTATCGTGGCTGGCGATTGCTTAAATAATATCTGCAAAGAAGAGTTGGTAATAATTGGTTTGCCATAAGGTGAACCCATAAAATCAGGAATATCTTGAGTAATTGTTGTTAGTCCTAGATAATATTTTCTACATCTCTTAGCAATTCCGTGAAGAAAAGAAGCACCTTCTTCATACTTCATTAGCCACCAGGCTTCATCTACTACTAAAATCCTTTTTCTTAATTTTGAACGGACAAGGTTCCAAATATAATGGAGAATTACATACATTGCTATCGGCCGGAGTTCTTCTTCCATATCTCTGATACTGAAACCTACAAAATTAGCATCTGTTATATCAATATTAGTTGGCTGATTTAAAAAGCCTGAAAAACTTCCTTCTGTATACTTCTCTAATTTTTTAGCCATTGATTCTCCGCCTTCCATTCCTTCTAAGATTGTTTTTAAATCAGACAAAAGCGGGGGAGTAACTGTCCTAAAATCTGTTTGCGGAGTTATGTCTCGCGAAGCATAAGTTTCTGCCAAGGCCCTGTCTAAAACCGACTCCTCTTCTGCAGAAAGCTCGCCCAGAATTATTCTTAAAAGACCAGTTAGCTCAATAATATTGCTTCTTAAAATATCTTCTGGATCCTCGTCTGGTCCCGGAGTTGTTAAATCAAAAGGATTAATGTGGTGTTGGGAGTTCAAAGAGATTTTAAAATATGCACCCCCAACTGTCTGAGCTAAATATTCATATTCATTCTCTGGGTCAATTACAATAACATCTATTCCAAACATTAAAGAACGAAGAATTTCCAATTTAGAAGCATAACTTTTTCCTCCTCCAGACTTCCCAAAAATTACCATATTGGCATTTTCTAAAGAAAATCTATCAAACAATACTAATGTATTATTATGACGATTTATTCCATATAAAATTCCTTTGTTTGAAGTAAGGGTTGAAGAAACAAATGGAAAAGTAGTAGAAAGAGGAGCTGAATTCATTGAATTGGCAATAAAAAGCTTATCTTCACCTAAGGGAATTGTTGAATTAAAGCCATCATCTTGTTGAAATAAAGCTAATTTAGTAACAATCATTCTAGCATCTAAGAGAGAAACCACTTCGTTTTCTATCTCGTCAAGTTCTTTTGCTGAATCAGCATAAATCGTTATATACAGAGAAAACTTGAAAAATTTTTCTGTTCCCTGAATCAATTTATCTCGCAGGCTTTCTATATCATTTCTTGCGGTTTCTAATACAGGATTACGCACTTTTCCTTTTTCCTGTTCAATTGCTATCTGGGATTCTATTTCTGTAAGTTTCTTTTTAAGTTTTTTTAAAATAGCTCCTGTATCAGTAGGATGGATAAACATAGAAATGTCCATCATTCTAGGAAGGTTAATGAGCGGGCTTAACCAATTTACTGATAAATAACGGGGGTAATTAACAATAAAAATCGTTCTGGCAATTTTTTTCCCAATTTGAAGATTGTTAGAAGAAATTTTTAGCGCTGAAGGAGCAAGAAAATCCTGGATTTCTGCCTTTCCAGTAGTCAGTTGAATTTCTTTAATGTTTTTTAAAATATTCTGCTTCATTTTATTCTTCAGGATTATAATAATCGTAAAATAATCTTATTAACTGGTCTGTATTTAAAATTCTTGCCCTAATTTCCATAGTTCTTAATCCAATAATAACATGGTTTACTCTCTGCATTAACTGATCCTTGTATTCTTGAAATTTTTCAGGGGATATCTTTTGAATTACCTCTTTTGGCTTAATTATATACTTTATTCTGTCCAAAAATCCTTCCTTTTTAAAACCCATTGGATTGAAAGGGATTACCAAATAAAAGTTTTTGCTCATTATGTTTGTAAGCTCTACAAACTTTTCAATAAACTCAATGTATTCAATGGTTTGAGCCTGAAGAAGTTCATTTTCTTGGGTTTTGGCTAATTCTCTTAAATCATTAAGATAAGAACTTATGTCCATTTTTCTTGAACTCACTACAATTTGAACAGGAAAATCTAAAGAATTAAGAAAGCCCTGAAAATTACCAATAAGAGCCTTTTGCTCGTCACTGCTTTTAAGCTCAAAATTAATACTTGAAGCGATACAAACCGCCCTTAATCCACCATTTTTTAAAACCACTACATCATCTCTTATTTCTTGAATGTCTATAAATTTTTGACTAGGACTAGCGCTTTTTGCTTTTGGTAAAGTATTGCTCATTTTGAAAATAATTAAATAATTTTTAATTTTATCACTGGTCTTAATTATGACTCTTCTTCACCTTCAATCTTTTTGCTGTCCAATGAACCAATTTCTATTTTCCAAGAAATGTCTTCGAGTTCATCTTTTTTGGGTAAGGTTTTTTTAGCTGCTGGTTCTGTAACTTTGGGTAAAGTTTCTTTTGTTTCTTGCTTTTCTTCTTGAACCATCTTAGTAGGAGCTGATTTTTTCCAAGTATAAATACTTGGCTTAGAAATGTAGCTAAGAATGTTTAAAATAAACTGTCCAAAGCTTTGATTCCCAGTTTTATAAAAAGCTAAAAGAAAGGTAAAAAGAGCTATTGGAATTGCTACTAGGATAAAAATAGGAAATTTTAACAAGTTATACAAGAAAAAGATTACTCCTCCCCCAATTAATAGATAAATAAACTGCCTTAAAGAAAGGGGGCCAATAATTTTATCTTCTATGTCTAAAAATTGAGGAACCTGAAACTGCACAGCGCTTTAATTACTAATTTTAGGTTAATTAGAATAATTAGGTTAATTGGGCATTCTGTGACGAGGTCTTTTCACCCTTCGGGTGACCGATGGCATCCTGCGGATGACCAGTGGCACCCTGGGTGGTCATCATGGTATCTTTTGTAACGTTTGTAACGAGGTCTTTCCTCGTTACATTATTTTTGGGTTTATAAAGCCAAAATTTTCTTACTCTTTGAGAGTATGTAACGAAGTCTTTCCTCGTTACATTACATAGTGATCACCCTACGGGTGACCACCC
>CAZVDC010000032.1:0-6030 GCA_964625995.1 uncultured Candidatus Saccharibacteria bacterium | reverse complement strand
TAGCAAGCCCCTGTTTCATTACATCTAATATAACGAGGAATGTAACGAAGTCTTTCCTCGTTACACATTAGTCATTAGGCATTAGACATTAGGATTTAATTAGGTCAATTAGAATAATTAGGTTAATTAGACATTTTGTGACGAGGTCTTTTCACTCTTCGGGTGACCGGAGGCCTCGCCACATTAGAACTTTACATTTTTCTTAATGCCTCAAGAAAAACCTCAGAAGACAAAGTAACTTTGCCAAATTTTGCTAATTTCTTCTTTCCTTTTTTCTGTTTCTCTAATAATTTCTTTTTTCTTGTAAAATCGCCTCCGTATAAAGGAGCGGTTACATCCTTTCTAAGAGCTTTTTTAGTTTCTCGCGCAATAACCTTGCTACCTATTACAGCCTGAATGGGTACTGCAAACTGCTGAGCAGGAATGATTTCTTTCAAAAGAACAACCATTCTCTTCCCTTCTTTATAGGCTCTCTCTTCAGGGACAATTTTTGAAAAAGCATTGATTTTTTCTCCTGCTAGTAAAATATCTAATCTAACAAGTTTCCCTTTTCTATAGCCTATAAGGTCATAGCTCATTGAAGCATATCCAGAGCTAACACTTTTTAATTTATCGTAAAAGCCTGTAATAATATCATTGAGGGGAGATTCATAGCTAATAATTATCTTATCTTGACTTAAATAGTTAGTTTCTTTAAACTCTCCTCGTAAGGTTTTTAATAATTCCATAACAGGTCCTAAAAACTTTCCTAGGGTTATTATTTCAAGTCTCACCCAAGGCTCTTCAATATCTTTGTTTTTAAATCTATAAACAACACTTGGTGAAGTAACTATTAAATCTAGATTATAATCCCGCTTTAATCTTTCAGTTATTATTTCTAAATGCAAAAGCCCCAAAAATCCGCAACGAAAACCCCTTCCTAGACCCTCATTTGTTTCTATCTCAAAAACTAAAGAAGCATCATTTAGTTTAAGCCTATTCAAAGCGTTCTTTAACAAATCAAAATCATTCTTGTCTACTGGGTAAAAGCTTGCACAAACCCTAGGCTGGGGCTCGCGATAACCTTTAAGGGGTTTTACTTTCAGATAATTCTGATTGTTTTCTATTTCTGTAATCGTATCACCAACCCGGCTTTTTTCTATCTCTTTCAAGCCAGTAGCGACATAACCTATTTCCCCTGCTCTTAACTCATTACAAGGTCTCATTTCAGGAGCAAAATAACCAACTTCTACTACTTCTGCCTTAGTTTTGGAACCTATTAAGTAAATTTTGTCTCCTTTTTTTATTGTCCCCTCAATAATTCTAATATGGGCTATTACCCCTTTATAAAAATCGTATTCGGCATCAAAGATCAAAGCTCGTAATGGTTTGTTAATGTCTCCTTGAGACGAGGGGATTTTTTTTATAATTAAGTCTAAAATTTTTTCTACGCCCTCTCCTGTTTTTGCTGATACTAAACAAATTTCTTCTTGATCTATTTTTAAAAGATGAGCTAATTCTACTTGAGATTTTTCAATTTGATCAAGTTGAGCTATATCAATTTTGTTTATTACTGGTATTATAACCAAGTTTTCTTCTTTGGCCATCTCTAAATTAGTTACTGTTTGAGCCTGAATTCCTTTTGTGGCATCTACTAACAACACAGCTCCTTCTACTGCTGCCAACCCCCTAGAAACCTCATAAGAAAAATCAACATGGCCGGGGGTATCAATTAAGTTCAGAATATAATGATTAGAGTCTAGAGTATAACTCATCCGAACTGGCTGCATTTTAATTGTTATTCCCCTTTCTCTTTCTAAAGCCATTCTATCAAGATATTGGGGCTGCATTTTTCTCGGATCAACTGTTTTGGTAATCTCTAAAAATCTATCAGCAAGCGTTGACTTGCCGTGGTCAATGTGCGAGATTATTACAAAGTTTCGAATAAATTCCTTACTCATTAGTTTATTTATTATTTACTTCCATTTATTTTATTGGTTCCATTCAAAACAGAAAGACCAATTATTTTCTTTAATTTTTCAAAAAGCCTCTTAGCCTGCTTAAATCCAAGAATAAGCATAAATAAAAAATAGAAAATAAGGCCCAACAACCCAGAAACCGTTGCTTGTATAAAAATACCAAAAAAAGTATGGGTATCTAAAAATAGATTTAAAATGTACAAAAGATTATAAACTAAAAAAATCATTAAAAACGTAGATAAAAAAACCTTTAAAAAAGAGTTGACAATCTCTTTTAACTTCCACCAACCAATTTTAAGAGAAAAAAGCTTTAATAAAGCAAAGAAATTAATAATGCTTGCTATTGAAAAAGCTAGAGGAAGGCCTAAAATGCTAATATCATCAATATCGCTCACTTTTAATGCTTTTGAAAATAATTCTGTGAAACAGGTCTGATTTTTTAAAACCCAAACAAAAAAGAAGCTCAGAATAATATTTATTCCAATGCAAAACAGGCTCACTAAAACAGGTGTTTTAGTATTATGAAAAGCATAGAAAGCTCGACTAATCAAAGGAATTAAACTCTGAGCAAAGATACTAACAGCAAAAAGCCCCAGGGCAGCAGCAGTCAACCTAGTATCAACCCAATCAAATCTGCCAGTTCCCAAAACTATTCTCACTAAATGAGCTCGCAGAATAAAAAATAAAGCACTTAAAGGAACTACTAAAAAAAGAAGTTGGGAAAAAGTAGCTGAAAAACTGTTAGAAAAGCTTTCCTTATTTTTCTCGGCAAAACTTTTAGATAAAACTGGAAAAACCGCCACTGCAAAGGCAACGCCGAAAATCCCAATTGGCACATATTGCAAGTTGTTAGCTAAATTAAAAATAGATATACTTCCCGCGCTTAAAGTAGAAGCAATTGCTGTAATAACTACAAAATTTATTTGATTACCAGCTAAACCAATAGTTCTAGGAATCATTAATCTCCAAATTTTTACTAAACCCTGGTGACGAAGATTAAAAATTAATTTCCACCTAAATCCTGAATAAATTGCACTAGGAAGCTGAACCAACATATGAAGAAAAGCTCCAAGAACTACTCCCCAGCTAAGACCTACCAATCCTAAAACAGGAACAAATATTAAAATACCTATTATAATCCCCACATTATACATAATCGGTGCCAAAGAATAGGCAAGAAACCGATGAAAATATTGAAGGATACTGCTTAAAATACTACTAATTCCCAAAATAATAGGACTTAAAAACATTATTCGCGTTAATAAAATAGTAAACTCTCTTTTTTCCCCTTCAAACCCTGGGGCAATAACTTGAATTATCTGCGGTGCAAAAACCATTAAAAAACCAGCAGCAATAACTAAAGTCAAAAGGATGATGTTTAAAATATTGCTCGCTAAATTCCAAGCTTCTTTTTTATCTTTATAAAAATATTGAGCAAAAACCGGGATAAACCCTGAAGAAATCGCTCCCATTACAATTAGTGTAAAAAGTAAATCAGGAATCCTGAATGCTGCATAATAAATATCAAGCTCATCTCCTGCTCCAAATCGGCCTGCAAGTAAACGGTCCCTTAAAACTCCCAATATTTTACTAACCAGAGAAGCTAAAGTTAAAACAAAAGCAGCAGAAAAAATTGTTTTTGATTTACTGTTTAAAATCTTTAGTGGAATTGTTTTGATGTTATTGCTATTAAGCATATTTTACTTTTATTTAACTAAATTTTAGTATAACTAAAAATTGCAATATGATAAAGAAAATTTTTAGTTTATAATAAAGATATACGGGAATATAAAAACATATGGGAATTAAAATTAAAAAATTTAAATTTTCAAACATAAAAGCACTACGACACTGCCTTAGTTTTTTACTTGTCTTTTCATTAATATTTTTAACAAGCTCTTTTCTTCTTAGCCAACTTAACAAAAATAGAATTGTCTGGGGATTAAAAGTTAACAATCTTACGCTGGGAGGAAAAAACATAACAAAGACCAAAGCGGAATTTGAACAATTGACTAATAATTTTCTTAATCATGAAATAATTTTAAAATATCAAAATAAAACCTGGGCTGTCTCGCCAAAAGAATTCGGTATAAAAATTGATGTTGAAGCCACCTTAAAACAGGCAAAAAAAATTGGTCATCAGTCTAATATATTTACAAATTATTTTCAACAATTCTTCGCTCTCGTAGGACTTACAAAAACCAAATTAATCTATCAAGTAAACGAGAAAAAAATTGATGATTATATAAACACAGAGCTTGCTTCTGTTAATAAACCAGCGATTAATGCTTCTTGGAAATACGATGAAAGCTCAGATGATTTTATAATGATTACCAGTAAAAAAGGAGTAATTATTGATAAGTTTAACTTTAAAAACCAGCTATTTGAAAAAATTGAGTCTCTAGATATGGATAAAGAAATTCAAATAAACCTAATTGAAGATATCCCAGAAGTTCTTGAGTCTGAAACTCAAGATGCCTATATTAAAGCTAAAAGTGTTCTTCAAAAAACTCCTTATTCATTAATAGTAGAAATACCCTCAAAAGAAAATCTCATTACGGTTCCCTTAACAAAAGATGATCTCCTTTTTTTGCTAGAATTTAAACCCATTGTTGACACTTCTAATCCCGAAAACAAAATTCTAGGAGTAACCTTAAATAGAAACTCTACAGAAAAGTATCTTACTTCTATTAGTCCTTTGATAAATCAACCACCTATAAATGCTAAACTTGACATTCGAGACGGAAGAGTGGTTGCTTTTTCTCTTTCTCAAGAAGGAATAGCTTTAAGCATAAAAGAAAATGTTAATGTTTTAAGAAAAGAAATTATTGAAAAAGGAAATAAAAAAATTAAATTAAGAGTATCAATTATTTCTCCAAAAATTTCTACTAAAAGCATTAATAATCTGGGCATAACCTCTTTACTTGGAAGAGGGACCTCAAACTTTTCTGGTTCTCCTTCGAATAGAATTCATAACATTAAAATTGGTGCGGAAAAATTTAATGGTCTCTTAATTAAACCTGGTGATGAATTTTCTTTCAATGAAATTTTAGGTGAAATCGGACCAGAACAAGGGTATAAACCAGAATTAGTTATCAAAAAAAATATTACTATCCCTGAATATGGTGGTGGTCTTTGTCAAGTTTCTACTACCCTCTTCAGGGCTGCAGTAAATGCTGGACTTCCTATAACTGAACGGTATCCTCATGCTTTTCCAGTAAAGTATTACAATCCCCAAGGATTCGATGCTACCATTTATCCACCTCATCCTGATTTAAGATTTATAAATGATACCCCAAATCATATTCTTATCCAATCTAAAATTCAGGGAAATACTCTAATTTTTGAAATTTATGGAACTGATGATGGCCGGGTTGTAAAAATAGACGGACCCCATCAATATGATGTTAAACCCGATGGTTCATTAAAAGCAGTTCTTACTAGAAAGATTTACAAAAATGGAAAATTAATTAAAGAAGATGTCTTTCATTCTTCTTACAAATCTCCTGATTTATATCCTGTTGTTCAAAGAAATCCCTTGGAATAATTCTCTAATGAAACTTTTATTATAAAGCCCCTGTTTAACAGGGGTTTTATAATAGAAATAACTTTATACCTTGGGGAAGATTCGCCCGGTCATCTCGTTTTGCTCGTGACCGGGTCCCCCAGTCATCTTCGTGACCGGGTCCGGTCAGTCCGCTCGTGCAAACGACCGGACATGTACCGGAAAAACCTCACGGGTTTTACCCCACCAGGTCCTAAGCCTGGCGCGCCCGCCTACCAAAGTTGTGCCAGAGGTGGGATTCGAACCCACAAGCCTTTCGGCACATGGTCCTAAACCATGCGTGTATACCAATTCCACCACTCTGGCATTATGGGCAGGTCTGCCAATTCCGCCACCAAGGTATCTTAAGAAAATATTAATATCCTTCTTACATTCTTGCTTTTTTATTTTAAAGCCAAAGCTAATAAATGTAAAGTGTTTAGATTATTCAAGAGGCCACTCTATGGATAACTACCCGAAGGGTAAAAACTCGTTACATAAAATAACCAATAACTAAGAAACAAGAAA
>CAZVDC010000031.1:2419-6185 GCA_964625995.1 uncultured Candidatus Saccharibacteria bacterium | reverse complement strand
ATTAGGTTAATTAGACATTTTGCGATATATCTTTTATCCGACCTCGATATACTAAACAAAAAACCTCCTCCGATGTACATCAGGGGAGGTTTTTTGTAAGTTGTCAAAATTATTATTTATTCAGTATTTTTAAGTAAAAATATATCCCTCTTTTATTCTTATTCGAGCTAAAACAAATCTAAATTTCAAATAGCTGTAGAATTTAGCCAAAGAGCTATCTTTGATGCCTAATTTCTTTAAGATTGCCTTGACCTCTTCCTCATTTTTAATGAGAAGATAAATAGCCAAACTTAGAAGGAAGCTGATGATTAAAGAAATAGCAAAAGTTTCAGCTGGACCTGTTTGGACAGTAGCTGCTCCTAAAACTTTTCCTTTAGAAATTATTATACTTGCGGTATCTGAAATAGTAGAGATATCATCAGCATTGACATAGGCAGTATTGAGCAAAGTAGTCGTACCTACAGAAAAGTTTTCAGAAGAAGTTAGTTGTGCTTGAAAAGTGAGTGTTTTAGTTTGGCCTGGCAATAATTGGTTTATAAGTACACCTGCTCCCGCAGCTCCGGCAATACCATCACCGATTTCTTTTCCGTCTAAAAAGCTGGTTCCATCAATATAAGTA
This sequence comes from uncultured Candidatus Saccharibacteria bacterium, assembly GCA_964625995.1. GTDB lineage: Bacteria > Patescibacteriota > Minisyncoccia > RBG-13-40-8-A > JAUWHN01 > CAZVDC01. The sequence goes on along the minus strand of CAZVDC010000031.1, from coordinate 5,566 downwards.
AGTCCATCAGGTAAAACATCCCAAATTTTGATGTTTGTAATTTTTTCTGTTCCTATATTAGCAATTTGTAGAGAAAACTCTACAATGTTTTCTGGATTTGCCGAGGTAGTTTTTCTTAAACCAGTTTCTCCAGTGCTTAAATTTCGCACAAGCTTAGAGAAGCTTAATTCTTTAGTGGTTACAATTATTGGTGTCTTTTCCTTTTTAAAGACAGATATTTTACAGGTATCTGAAACAGTACCAATAGAGTTTCCAGTTGCTTTTACCTCATTTGTTAACTCAGTGGTTCCATTGCTGAAATAATTTTCATCAAACACTTTTGCTTTGAAATAAATTACCTTTGACTCACCGATATTAATATCACCAATTTTTTCCCATGTATTTATAATGCTGTCATCTGTCGCCCCATAAGTAGAACCACTTATATATGACATCTTATAAGGCAAAATATCCTTTACATAAACATTCTTTGCTGTAGTATCCCCAGTTGATTCTATTCTTATATAAAACTCAATCTCATCACCAGGTTCAGCATAAACTGTCTTTGACCAACTTGATTCTCCTTGAGAAAGATTTCTAGCTAGTTTAGAAATAGAGAGGTTGGGATTTTCTTCTGGTTCCTCTTCTTTTTCTACCACAATTTTAGCAGTATCAGAGACATAGTTTACCTCGTCAGCATAAGCCTTAGCTTGATTGGTTAGGGTTGTAGTTCCGCTACTAAACGAATATTTGTCATATACCTTAGCCTTAAAATATATGTTTCTAGACTCACCAGGATTTAGATCTCCAATATTTACCCAACTTGAGGTTATATCATTAGTAGTTGCCCCGTAAGTAGAGCCAGAAACATAACTTGTTTTGTAGGGCAAGTAATCCTTAACCCGAACATTTTTTGCAACAGCATCCCCAGTTGATTCTATTCTTATGTAAAACTCAACTTCATCGTCAGGTTTAGCATAAACCGTGTTTGACCAGGTATTGTCTCCATTGCTTATATTCCTTACTAATTTATTAATTGTTATATTAGGTGAATTTTTTTCAGTTTCTTTATTAACAATTACTTCAGCTGAATCAGAAACAGTCCAGACATTATCGGCATATGTTTTAGCATTATTTATTAAAACAGTAGAGCCGGTTGAAAAATAGCTTTCTTCGTATATCTTAGCTCTAAAATAAATAGCTTTAGAGTCTCCAGGTGGAATATTACCGATATTTCGCCAGCCAGAAGTTATATCATAAGTGGTCGCCCCATAAGTAGAACCACTTATATATGACATCTTATAAGGCAAAATATCCTTTACATAAACATTCTTTGCTGTAGTATCCCCAGTTGATTCTATTCTTATATAAAACTCAATCTCATCACCAGGTTCAGCATAAACTGTCTTTGACCAACTTGATTCTCCTTGAGAAAGATTTCTAGCTAGTTTAGAAATAGAGAGGTTGGGATGAACAACAGGGGGATTATTCTCAACTATAGTTTGGACATAATTACTATAAATTTTTGTTGTTTGATTACTCTCTACGCTAGCCCTATTCTTGATAGTGGTAGTTCCGAATGGCAGGGTTTTTTTATCAGCAATTTTTGCTGTAATAGTAATTTGTTTTTCTTGGCCGGGATTTAGGGTTCCTATTTTCCATATAAAGTTTGATGACCAAGGATTTGAGTTGATAAATTGCAAATATGTTTGTCCAGGATTGACAAATGGGTCTTTAACAATTACATTCTCGGCTTTGGATTTTCCAGTATTTTTAACTTTTAATGTATAGATAATGGTATCAGAAGGAGAAGCTTTGGTTTTGTTCACATATTTAGAGATGTTCAAAACAGGAAGCTTTGGCTTTTCTTTACATACTTGAATAGTGGCTGTGTCTGATATTGGGCTTAAGTTATTTGCTCCAACATAAGCAGTATTTGTTAAAGTAGTGCATCCAAAAGAAAAATGTTCAGGACCTGCTACGCGAGCCTTGAAGGTAATAGTTAGATTTTGACCAGGAGCAAGAGAAGCGACAATTATTCCTGAATTTACAATACCGTCAGGTCCTGGAGTATTGTTTATTAAAGTAGATCCAGGAATATAGGTTAATTTTTTGGGTAAAATGTCAGATATTTTAACCTTAAAGGCCGGGCTTTTTCCATTAGATTTTACTTGAATCTTAAAAGCAACCTTTTGGCCAGGTTTAGCAGATGTAGTTTCTGCCCAAGAAGTATTTTCAGTTATGTTTCGGCTTAATTTAGAAATAGAAAGATGGGGAGAACTTTTTGTTCCATAAACCCGAATTGCATATAAAATAATACTTGAACCCGTGCCTTCAATTGCTAAATCTCCTTCTTCTGGAAAAGTAAGCGCTCTACCCACAACATTAGTATATGTTTGAATAGCTTTTTTAATATCTTCACATTCTTTGTCTTTTCTAATTACATCATCGCCCATATCAGGAACATTTGCCTTGTCTGTATATCCAGCTGGGGGAATACTGTTTAGGTTAAAATTCTTTCCAGCGTAAACTCTCATTGTTTCATCGGTCTGAGGAGGAGTATTGGGTCGGTGACTATAAGCAATTTTCATATCTACTTTATACTGTCCAGCAGGCACATTTAAATCTACCCAGGCGTCTTTATCATTGCTTCCTCCCCAGATTAAAGCCAGAGGATGGGGAAGCTTGGAAGGATAACATTTCCAGAAAACTTCTTCAGCATGAAACTTAGGTGAATTTACATAGATCCAGCCACTGTCATAATAGTTTGAGGCATAACTATTTTGAACAGAAATAAAAGGAATAAAGCTAGGCAAAAGCAAAGTCCCAATTACAAAAATTGTTCCTATTAATCTAGGACTTCTTTTGATGATTGATTTGCTTTTTCTTTTAATATTTGTTTTAAAAGCAAATCGCCATTGATACCATCTTAATAAATATTCATTTTTCATAGTATTATATTGTCAATTATTAATTTCTACACACTTAAGATTTAATTATATTATATAATATTAAAAAAATTTTGTCAAGAAAATGCATAAAAAAGTACTTATAAAATGTCTAATTAACCTAATTAAATCCTAATGTCTAATAACTTATGTAACGAGGTCTTTCCTCGTTACATTTTGTTTATTTTATCAATTCTGCTTCTACTAAAACTCTTCCCCA
>CAZVDC010000031.1:0-2319 GCA_964625995.1 uncultured Candidatus Saccharibacteria bacterium | reverse complement strand
CCTCGTTACATTTTGTTTATTTTATCAATTCTGCTTCTACTAAAACTCTTCCCCAGTTTGTTCCTACTGGCCAACAGCTGATTAAAATAAGTTTTGCTTTTTGGTTTTGTTCTGGAATAGAGATATTTTTACTGTTGATTGTTTTTTTGTTTGTAACCCTATACGTATATTTGTGGTTTCGATAATAGACTATTATTTCATCTTTAGGTTCTAAATAATTTAACAAACTGAATACTGAACCATATTTTCCTTTATACCAAGGATAAGCAGAGCTGTGGCCCAGAATAATAGAGTTCCCAATTTGACCAGGCACTGGCGAAGCAGGGAAGTGTACTACTCCTTTCTCTAGTAGTTTTAATAGTTCTCTTGGGTCAGGGTTGGAGGCGGAAACAATAGGGGCGTTGAGGTTAATCTTTGGAATAATAATTGTATCAGGAAAGCTATAGATTGGTTTTCCTATTTTGCCAGAAGGAAGTTTAAGTTCTTTTAAAAATTCTTCAGCTGATTTTATTCCTAAGCCAAATTTGTATTTTATTTGATTATAAAAAGCTCTTCCATTTAGCGTTCCAAATACTAGAATAAAGACAATGATGAAAATAAAAAGAAATTTTCCACTTTCTTTTAAAAAATTAAATGTTTTTGGGTGTTTTATTTTGAATTTTATTAATATAGCTACCATACTTTGAGAAACAGACATCCTGTCTTATTTCTATAATCCTCATATTCCCGCCCAAAAACTTTTATTAAGTCTTTTTCTTCTTTCAGGGCGGTGTTTCTCCATATAAAATAGGAAATTATACATACAATAATTAAAAGCCAGGAGCGGAAAAACAAAGCAAGAGCTGGATTTAATAAAAAAACCACCCCGGCATACATTGGGTGTCGACAAAAAGAATAAATGCCTGTTTTGGCAAGTGAGTCTTTTTTCTTTGCTGATGATAACAAAGAAGCGCTCCAAAACAAGATGCTAATATACAAAGCCACTAAGGTTAAAGCAAGGAAAAGGGAAAAGTTTTTGTTTAAAGGAAAAGAAGGAACTTCAAATATAATATCTAAAAATAAAGCAATTGCTCCGAGAAAAAAATTTAACAGACTTGCAGAGAATAAAGTTTTAAACAAGCCCTCTTGATGTCCTGCTTTTTTATTTTTAAATTCAATCATTTTAGATGATATTTAAACCAATATTCAAAACCCCTTTTTCATTAAAGGCAATTAAAACAATAAGCAAAATAATTATTAATAAAGAATTTAAAATTAATTTCTTGTCTTGAACCTCTAATTTTATAAAGATGTTTAGAAGTAGGACAAATACAAAGAATAAGATAGAGTAGAGGTATAATTTATTAGTTATCTCATCAGACTTTTCTGCTAAAACACCTAAAATCTTAGGAGTTTTTTGATTTTGAATTCTATTAGCAAAATCCTCAAATTCTTTGATTTTTTCTTGGGCAACAACAAATACTTTTTCTTCTGGAGTAGTTAAAATGGGCTCTTTTTGAGTTTCTCGCTTAGAGGCTAAATTTTGTTTTTCAAGCTCAGAAAAGTTTATTTCTGTTAAACTTTTAGCCGGTTCTGGTTGTTCTGACTTTTTAGGTGTTTGAACCTGTGTAGGCTGAGAAGTCTTTTTAGCTAATTGCGGAGCAAATTCTGTTCCAAAATGCTCAACAGCAATAGTTGTTTGTTTTCCATTGAATTCTCCTGTAATTACAGCTATTCCAACTTCTTTATAATTCGGATTTAAAATGTTTGCCCTATGAGAAGGGGAGTTTAAAAAAGCAGTATGCAAGGATTTAGCATCCAGGAAATCAATTGCTAAATTTTCTCCGGCATAGTGATAATTATATCCAGCAAGTTTAAACCAATACCAAGGAGTAATTTGATCAGGACTAGTGTGGGCAAAATAATCTTTTTCTAACATATCCTTTGCCTTTAAATAAGCAGACTGGTTTAGCTTAGAATTGATTTCCAATGGAGGAAGATTGTGTTCTTTTCTGCTTTGATTAATCAACTCAAGAAGGTTATTGGTGGTGATGGCAGAAAAATAAGCAGAGCCAGGCAGATAAACAAAAAACCCTATATTTAAAAGCTTTAAGATTATTACCAGAACAGCAAAATAGGTAACAAATTTACTTCTTAATATATAGGGCCTGAACTCATTTATCTCATGAGGAATAAGAAATTTTTTAATTTTGTTTTTAACTCTTTTCATCGTCTTTATTATACCATAATTTATTTAAATAGGCAAGATAAATCAGTGCTGTCCACGCGCATATTGATCTTAAATGACATCGTCTTAAATGTGGACATCGCAAGTCCACA
>CAZVDC010000030.1:0-6404 GCA_964625995.1 uncultured Candidatus Saccharibacteria bacterium | reverse complement strand
GGGGCTATTCTTTTCATTTTTTCTAAAATCTTATCTTTCTCCTCTTGGCTTTTTGCTGAGAGGAATTTTTCTTTGAGTTTTTTTAATTTTTCCCGTCTTTTTCTTTTTTTCCTTATCTCAAATTGTCTTCTTTTTCTAGAAATCTTGGACATAGTTTTAATCAAATTAAATTTATTATTTAAGATGATTAAAACTATTTGACCTATTCATAGCCGTGAAGCTTTTTCAATTTCTCGTGCATTCTTATTTTATTAAGCGCCTTCGCCTCAATCTGTCGGATTCTTTCCCGGGTTACCCCAAACTCTCTTCCTACTTCCTCAAGAGTATGAGTAACGCCATCAGTCAAGCCAAAACGCATATCTAAAATTTTTCTTTCTCTCGGGTCTAAATCGGCTAAAATTTCCCTTATTCTATCCTTTAAAAGACGTCTGGCTGCATCTTGAGCTGGAGATATTCCTTTTTCATCTTCAATAAACTCTCCTAAAGTACTATCTTCTTCATCTTCGCCAACAGGTGCTTCTAAAGAAACTGTTTCCTGTGATATTTTCATTATGTGCCGTACTTTATCTACGCTAATTCCCATTTCTGCGGCAATTTCTTCTGCCATTGGCTCTCGGCCCAAATCCTGCAACAGCCGTCTTCTTACCTGAGTATACTTAGAAATTGTTTCAACCATATGAACAGGGATTCTAATTGTTCTGGCTTGGTCAGCTAAAGCCCGAGTAATTGCCTGTCTAATCCACCAAGTTGCATAAGTTGAAAATTTATATCCTTTTCGATAATCAAATTTTTCTACGGCCTTAAAAAGACCAATATTCCCTTCCTGAATTAAATCCAAAAGAGTTAAATTGGGACTGCGGCCAACATAACGCTTGGCAATACTTACCACCAACCGGAGGTTAGATTTGGTAAGTTTTTCTCTGGCCGCCTCATCTCCTTTTTCTATTCTTTTGGCTAACTCTATTTCTTCTTCAGCTGTTAATAAGGGATATTTTCCTATTTCTTTCAGATACATTTGAATAGAATCAATTTCTGCCAACTCCTTAGCCAAGCTTTTCTTTTCTTTCTTCTCTTCTATGGTTAAAAAGTCTGTTCTGTCAATTACTTTTATTCCGTTTTCTTCTAAAACTTCATACAGTCTTTCCAGTCCTTCTATATCAAACTCAACTCTTGGCACCTCTTTAATTATTTCAGAGAGAGTTATAAATCCTCTTGACCGGCCTCTTTGTTTCAGTTTTTCAATGATTTCATCAGTTATTATTTTTTTCTTTCTAGGTATTTTTCTTTTTGCTCTTTTTTTAGTGGGCTTTGTTTTTTTGGCAGAGGTCTTTCTTTTACTTTTTTTAACCTTGCTCTTTTTTGTTTTTTTAACAGTTTTTTTGGAAGGTTTTTTAGTTGTCTTTTTTCTCGTTTTCTGCTTTTTCTGAGATTTTGTTTTCTTTGCTTTAGATGTCCTTTTTACGGTTCTTTTTACACTTGATTTTCTGGTTTTACCTTTTGCTGACTTACTTTTCTTTTTGCTGGTAACTTTCTTTCTTTTAGAAGAAGCCTTTTGGCTTTTAACAGCCTTTTTGGTTTTGGCTTTTGTTTTTGTTTTACGCTGGCTTTTTTTCTTTTTTTTCATAGTTCTGCTAATTTTTTTGAAAGTTTATTAAATTTCTCAATTAAAAGCTTTATTTTCTTCTTGTCTTTTTCTTTTTCTAATTTTTTAATTTCTAAAGAAAGATTGCTTAGCTCGTTTTTAAGGAAAATAGAGGTTAACTCTTTAATGCAAAACTCTATTTCTTTTAAAACATCTTTTTTGTCTAAATTATAATGCTCAACCTGAAAAATCAGGTGATCAATATAATAAGGTTGTTCAAGCACTATTTCTTTCTGAAGTTTTTTTAAGTCAATTTTTTTACCTGCCTTTCCCTGCTTTATTTTTTCAAAAATTAATCTGGTTGCCGGCAGAGAGAAATATTCCAGCTTCATTCTTTTTCTTACTATATCTAAATACTCTGGATATTTCAAGGCAAGACCTAAAAGAGTTTCTTCAAGATGATGAATGCGGGTTTCTTTCAGACTTCTTATACTTTTCTTCTCTTCCTTTTTAATCTCGCCGGAATACTCCTCTGGAATCTTAACCTTTGACAGGGCTTCCATTAATAGTTTTTCATGTACATTTAACTTTGAGGCTAAAACCTGAATCCAGTGCGCCTTTTCTACTTCATTAGCAATTCTTTTTATTATTGGAAGCAGTTCCTGAGCAATTTTTCTTTTTTCTTCTACTTTATCTGGATTGTATTTAGAAAACACATTTTCAAAATAGAATTCCATTACTGGCTTGGCGCTTTCAATGGCTTTTTTCCATTTTTCTGGATTTTCTTTTACAAGATCAGCTGGATCCTTTCCACTGGGCAAAATTACTACTTTGACATTAAAATCCATAGCCTGAGCCAGTCCAATGCTTCTTTTGGTAGCTGTTTCACCAGCTGTATCCATATCAAAAGCCAAATAAAGGTTGTTGGTATAGCGTTTAATTATTCTCAAATGGTCCAAAGTTAAAGCCGTACCTGAAGTGGCTATTACATTTTTTACTCCTGCTTGGTGAGATAAAATAACATCCAGCTGGCCCTCAACCAGAATACACTTGTCCTGCTTGCGAATTTCTACTTTTGCCTTGTCTAAGGCAAAAAGAGTTCTGCTTTTGTTAAAAATTAAAGTTTCAGGAGAGTTAAGATATTTTGCTGTTGACTCATCACCTTTAAAAATTCGGCCAGTAAAAGCTATAACCTGCCCGCTAATATCACAAATAGGAAACATTATTCTGTTTCTAAACCGGTCATAATAATTTTGAGTTTTTTTGGAGGCCGATACCTGAGGTTTAGTGCTTTTTATAATAAGCCCGGCTTTTTCTATATCGCTCGGTTTAAAGCCTAAGGTAGTTAGGTGATTGTAAAGGGCATCCCAAGAATTAAAGGCATAACCAATTCTAAACTCTTTAATGATTTTTTGAAAAATTCCTCTTTGTTTTGTCAAATATGTCTGAACTTCTTTTTCTTTCTTCAGATTATCTTCAAAAAATTCAGCTGCTTCTTGGCAGATTTCATAAAGCTTTGAACGTTCGCTTTGGGTTTTAAAATCTTGTTTTTTTAGGGTTACCCCTGCTTTTCTGGCTAAAATTTTTAAAGCATCTCCGAACTCAACTCCTTCTATTTTTTGCACAAAGGAAAAAATGTCACCCCCTAAATTACACCCAAAGCAATGCCAGATCTGCTTTGATGGCGAAACAAAAAAAGAAGGGGTTTTCTCGCTATGAAAAGGACAAAGGGCTTTATAGTCCTTGCCTGCCTTTTTTAATCGGATATAATCTCCAATAACTTCTACTATATCTAATTTTGCCTTTATTTCATCAATTGGTGAATCCATCATATATCCATAAAATATCACATTCTTTTACTTAAAACAAGATTTTGTTTTTCTTGATTACATTTTTTCAAAATAATAATTTTGGGTTTTTGAAAATTAAAACCGGAGCTTATTTCTCCGGCTTGTTATTTATTACTTTAAATTATTTAAAATCTGTAACGTGAGGGGTGAGTAAAATAGAATAAGGTCAACAAGGCACACATTGTAGCTTGGTTTCTGGATTTTCTAACCCGAACCTGTTTCATCTTTTTATCAGCACCTTCTGTGTTTCCATATTTCATTACTTCTATTCCTCCCGGAAATAAAATAACAATCATTTCTTTCCCTTTAAGCTTTGCTCCTGGTTGATACTTTCTTATCTGACCATCTGGTTCAATTATTATTCCCCTTTCTAAGAGTTCTTTGGTTATTCTCATTAACAACCTCCTTAATTTTTAAAGAGTTTATAACCTTAATTATTCTTCAAATAATTGCAACAGTTTTTCTCTTATCTTCTTTACTTCTTCTGGCTCTAAGATATCTCCGGGTTTGTGTTCTAATTTCTGACATCTTTGCTTAACTTCCCAAGCTGAAAGGCCATCTTTTAGGTCGTTTTTAAAAACTTCTTCAACATAAAGCCTTTCCTTGTCTGATAATTCAGGAATTTGACGAAGGGCTTTTTTAAAATCATTGTAATAAATTTTCTTAATTGGATCTGGAAAAAGAAGATCAAATATACCCATATTGGTGACGATTTTAGATTTTTTAAAATTAAAAAAGATTTTAGGGTGTATGCAGGATTAATATAAGCATACACCCTTTATTATTTGTTATTTTTTTCTTCCTAAAAGAGCACAGTTTCCGATTTTTTTTGCACTCATCTCTCCTTTAGCAAATCGGTTAAGAAGAAAGCGAGCTACTGGAATGTTGAATTTCTCGCAGTAAAAACCATCTTCATGAAGCGAAAGAAAAATACAACAATCCTCCTGATTAATTTTGCAAACTGTTTTTTCTATCCCTTCTGGAAGTTTGCAGGAATTTCTTTCTCCGGTAGAATAAACTCCAAAAACCTTTTCATTTTTATCAGGAAAAATTTGAAATTTTTTCCCCATTTCAACCTTTATATGCACCAATCGTCCTGTAAGCCGAATAAAAGTAGCATCAAGATAAGTCCAAACATTAGATCCACCAAAACCATTAATTCTTTCCAGTATAATATATTCATCCGGAGCATATCTTAACCGGAACTTCGATCTTTTGCTTGTTTTTAGAATATAACCTTCTTTCTTTTGTTTTTGTACGGCTCGTTCTTTATTAATTGACATTAAAAACTCTGCAACAATAGGCTGTAAATCAATCTCTCCATTGTCTGTTATAACTCGCCATGGTGTATTGTTCCATCCTAAATATAACAACCTTCCTTTAATTTCTCGCATTATCTCCTCCTTTTATAAATTTTTGTTTTATAAAAAGAACTTTTTATAAATCAGTTTTAGAGTAACAACTTTTAGGAGAAAAGTCAAGAAGATCGCTGCAAAGCGTTTTTCAACGCAAAACTTCTTGTTTAACGGCAAATTCTTTTAACTAAACAAAATTAAAAAGTCTTTTGGAAAAGAAAAAAGGAGAGAAAGGAGGAAATCTTTCGATTTCAGAGAGTGAACTTATAAAATGGTTCACATCATCTGGAAAGATTTCTCCTAACTCTCCATATAGGACGAGCTATTCTCGAGCAGAGCTCGATAAAGCTACAATTGATTTTGGAGATGAAGAGAAGGAAAGAAAGGCTTTAAGAGAAACACAATTATCCTTTCAGAAAGCTTTACGCTCCAATCTTACCTTCTCCCCTGATTCCTCTTACTTACCGAACGCTTCTTCAAGCATCTCCTCAATAAGGAGACGAAAAAATTCATTCAGTTCGTTAAGAGGAACTCCCGTGGCTTTCGCCAAATCGCCTAGTTCTCGCTTAGCATCAGGTATAAGCCGGATACCTTCTCGACCTAACCGATACTTGAGAAGAACCAAAGCAATTTCGCCTTTTCTTCTGTTATCCATTCTTTTTTCCTCCTTTTTTGTTAAGGCACTGTTGGATAATCCTTTTCCCAGAATTACCTGAGCCCGGTTCCATTTAAGAGGTTAACTCTTTCAGGAACCGGGAAGGACTATCCAGGAAGGAATTTTTCTTCATCCTTTCATTTTTATTATATCTAAATAGATAAATTTTGTCAAGAGTATCACCCTACGGGTGACCACCCGCAGGGTGGCCTCGTTACATCTTTGTAACGAGGTCTTTCCTCGTTACATTTTTATACTTAAAGAGCCCAAATTTTAACTTGGGCTCTAAATTATTTTAATTTAAATCAAGTTGAAACTTACGAATAACACTGCCTTGAGGTACAAAAATTTCATATTTCTCATCCCAATATAATATTCCGTATGCTCCTAAAAGATTAAGTATACTTCCCGAAGAAGCTGTTTTCCCCCTGTAAACCTTCATCAATCCATTATTTCTCTCTTCTTCATAGATAGTGGTCTTATCTACAGGAACCTTGCCAAATTTTATCCTATCTCCTTCTTTTTGGTAAAACAAATAATAAAACCTTTCTTCTTGCTCCAAATTAACTCCTATTAAAAACAACCTGGTTTGAGTTCTTGATAGCGAATTATCTTGAACTGCTATCAACTCTATCTGGTTTTCTAAAACATGAGTTTTAGGCAGAACCATGCCAACAACTAAAGAAATTAAAACCCCAAAAAGCAGACCAACAAAAGAACAAGAAAACGTCATTAGTATACTGAACAACACATCTTTTTTTTGATCATGAAGCCAATATAGTGCGATAAATGCTCCAATTAATACCCCAATAATCCAAAAAATCATACTCGCCTCCTTTATAAATTTTTTAAAGAACTTTTTTATTTTGCGGTAGGGACAGGACTCGCTCCGAAGCAAAGCAGAGCTTTGTTCGGAGCGCCATGAACCGAATTTATTCTGGTTCATGGCGAACCTCCTTTAT
>CAZVDC010000029.1:0-6543 GCA_964625995.1 uncultured Candidatus Saccharibacteria bacterium | reverse complement strand
TTGTTCGGAGCGCCATGAACCGAATTTATTCTGGTTCATGGCGAACCTCCTTTATTTTACGGTAGGGACAGGACTCGAACCTGCAAGCCCCTTACGGGGCGCCTGCTCTCCAAGCAGGTGCCTTACCAATTCGGCGCACCCTACCCTGTTTAGATAATCATATTTTTTAATTTTTCAATCCGCTCCTCTACTGGTGGATGGGTCATAAATAATTTAGCCAATCCTTTGGTCTGATTTTCTTTTAAAGGATTGGTAATATAAAGATGGGCTGTGGCTTTATTAGCAACTCTTAAAGGAGTAGTACTTTTAGAAATTTTTTCTAAGGCCTTGGCTAACTCCTCAGGACAACGACCCAACAAAGCCCCGGAGGCATCAGCTAAAAACTCTCTTTTCCGAGAAATTGCTAACTGAATCAATTTCGCAATGATGGGAGTTAAAATCGCAGCCAAGATTCCAATAACCAATAATATTGCCTGAAACTGGCCACCATTTTGTTCTCGTCTTCTGCCTCCCCCTCCCCAAATAGTCCAGCGAAGCAAAAAATCAGAAAGTAAAACTATTGAACCAACCAAAACCACTACGATTGTTTGCAGTAATATATCTTTATTCTTGATGTGGCTTAATTCATGGGCTATTACCCCCTTTAACTCATCTTGATTAAGAATGTTTAATAAACCAACAGTAACAGCTACAGCTGAGTTATTAGGGTTGCGGCCCGTAGCAAAAGCATTCGGCGCCTGCTCGTCTATAATATAAATTTTAGGCATTGGAATTTTTGCTTTCTGGCAAAGCTCTTTTACTATTTTATAAAGAACAGGAGCCTGGTCTTCTTTCACTTGCTTGGCGCGTGACATTGCTAAAACAATTTTATCAGAATACCAATAACTTATAAAACTCATTAGAAAGCTTATACCCACAGCTATTATTAGAATAGCTCTAGTTTCAAAAATATAACTAAACAACCAACCCACTCCTATAACAAAAATAAAAAATCCGGTCAATAATAGCCAGGTTTTATAAATGTTTGATTTGGTGTATGCTAATACGTTTCTCATAATTCTGTTTTAACTATATTATAAATGAATAACTTTTAATTTTCAATAAATGTAACGAGGAAAGACTTCGTTACAAAGATGTAACGAGGAAAGACCTCGTTACATTTTAGTTATTGGCTAGCTGTTATAAAGGGGGACTACCCCTCCGATAGTCCCCCAAAATATATTCTAACAAATTATGCCTTATTTGTTTAGTATTCTCCTACTGGCTGATTGTTTTCTTTCTTTTCTTCGGGAAGATCAGTTACAGCAACTTCAGTAGTTAAAAACACTGAGGCCATAGAAGCAGCATTTTCCAAGGCTGACCTTGTTACCTTCAGAGGATCAACAATGCCAGCTTCTATCATATCTACTCTACCCTTCTTAAGATTTCTAGGATCAACCTTAGTAAAGTCATAGCCGATATTTGTATTTCCTTTGTCTCTGATATCTTCAAGTATAATTGAAATATCTTTAATTCCAGCATTCTCAGCAATTTGGCGCAATGGAGCTTCTAGAGCTTTTTTGATAATTTTAACCCCAATCATTTCTTCATCTGAAAGACCAGCCCCTAAAATCTCATCAATTTCATAGGCGGCTTTTATTAAAGCTGCTCCACCACCAGGAACAATCCCTTCTTCAATAGCTGCTCTGGTAGCATTTACCGCATCCTCAATTTTTAGCTTTTTATACTTCATTTCGGTCTCAGTTGCTGCCCCAACTTTTATTACTGCCACTCCACCAGAAACCTTTGCTAATCTTTCCTGTAATTTTTCTCTATCAAATTCAGAATCGCTTGTTTCAATTTGGGTTTTAATTTGCTTAATTCTCTTCTCAATATCAGCTTTATTGCCTTTCCCCCCAACAATGGTTGTGGTTTCTTTTGTAGAAATCACTTTGTCTGCCTCACCCAGCATATTTATCTCTATATTTTCAAGCTTCAACCCTGCCTCTTCGGAAATAACTTTTCCGCCAGTAACTACTGCTATATCTTCCAGCATCTCTTTTCTTCTGTCGCCAAAGCCTGGGGCTTTCACAGCTAAAGCATTAAAGGTGCCTCTTAATTTGTTAACAATTAAAGTAGCCAGTGCTTCTCCTTCTACTTCTTCAGCAATTATAACCAACTCTTTTTTCCCAGCCTGGATTAGCTTCTCAAGTAGAGGGAGAATATCGTTTACAGCTGAAATTTTCTGGTCAGTTATTAAGATATAAGGATCTTTAAGCTCAGCCTCCATTCTTTCAGTGTTGGTTATCATATAGGGAGAAATATATCCTTTGTCAAACTGGAGTCCTTCTACTATTTCTTTTGAAAGTCCAAAGGTTTGAGATTCTTCCACTGTTACCACTCCATCTTTCCCAATCTCTTCAATAACATCAGCTATTAAATTTCCCACTTCTTTGTCTTCACTTGAAATAGTGGCTACTTGGGCAATTTCTTTTTTGGTCTTAATTGGTTTTTTAATCTTGTTCAAAACTTGAATTGTTGCTTTAACTGCTTTATCTATTCCTTTTTTAATCTCTAAAGGATCAGAACCAGCAGTAACGTTTTTCAATCCCTCTTCAATAATTGCCTGAGCAAGCACAATAGCAGTTGTTGTACCGTCACCAGCTACATCGTTTGTTTTTTCAGCCACTTCTTTAATTAGCTCAGCTCCCATATTTTGAAACTTGTCTTCAAGCTCAATTTCTTTGGCTATAGAAACACCATCGTTGGTAATAGTGGGAGAACCAAACCCTTTGTCTAAAACCACATTTCTTCCCTTGGGTCCCAAGGTAATTCTTACTGTATTAGCCAAAATATCTACTCCTTTTTTCAATAATTGGCGAGTTTGTTCGCTAAATACTATTTGCTTTGCCATATGACTATCAACGAATACGAATCTTGTACGAACGTACGAATTTGTAAATTCGTATAGATTCGTAATTCGTTGATTACTCAATTATTGCTAAAATATCTTCTTCAGAAATTATCAAATATTCTTTATCTCCGACCTTTATTTCATCAGGGCTATATTTCTTAAAAACAACCTTATCGCCTACCTTTACGCTCATTGGTGCCCTTTTTCCGTCTACTAATACTCTGCCTGGGCCAACCGCAATTACCTTTCCTTGCTCTGGTTTTTCTTTATCAACAGTGTCAGGTAATATAATGCCGGACTTTGTTTTTTCTTCCTCGCTTATGGGTTCTAATACTACTCTATCTGAAAGTGGCTTAATTTTCATATTCTTTTTAGGTGTCGCAAATAGTTCTACTACCCTTTTATTTTGCTAAAGAGTAATAGAAAAATCTGCGACCCTTCTTTATTTCTCCCTCTTCATAATCTTCTAGCACTCTTTTACTAAGAGTGCTAATTTTTAGTTTCATATTCCATTATAAACGGGTTAATAAAAAATTGTCAAGATTATTTATATAAGTCTATAACATTTTAGAAAACCTGTGGCTGTAACATTGCTCGGCAATATTACAGAGGTTTACAAAATTTACCAATTTAACGAAGCTACCTTGCGGATGATCATCACGGGTGACCACTATGATAACCGCCTATAGTAAAATGTAACGAGGAAAGACCTCGTTACATTACCTCATTATAATGCTACAAGCCTCGTTGTGTTGAACTCGAGATAAAAAAATAGGCTCGTTTTGTTTTAAAACGAGTCTATTTTTGTTTTTAAATAAAAATTTCTTTTATTTTCTTAGCTACTCTGCACAACCAGGTCTCTTCTTTAAGGGATTTCTTAACCACTATCCCGTAGTGCTGAATCTTTTCTAGAGGAATTCCTCGTTCCTTAGGAATTCCTTTCAACACATATTTCTTCCTCAAAATTATTTTCAGGCTTTCTTTCTTGGTTGCTTCTCTAAGAGCTTTATCAGCTGTAACAAGACAAACTATTGGATTACTTCCAGAATGATTAAACTTTTGCCTAAGCCAAGTGGCAACTGCTAGAATCCTGAAGTCATTTATACTGGGTCTTTTAGGATCAGTTGCCTCAGCCCTGGTTTCCTCTCTGAGCAATTTTGGAACAATCCCATTTCCTCGAGTTCTTTCAAAGAGAACCACTGAATTTCCCTGTTTTTGTCTTTGAACGCTTTCCTCTATTAAACTCATCGCTTTCTTAGCTCGAGCATACAGCTTTTTATCAGGATGGTCATCTTCTTCTAAGCCGCTCACCATTCCTTCTATTTCCTGTTTCACTGCATAGGGAATCACTATTTTGCCATTTCTTTTTTTTCGCAGTTTCTTAATCAATCTTCTAACTAATTTCAACTCGTGAAGTAGAATATTGGAATCCAACACATAATACCATTTCTCTTTATCATTCAATTCTTCCTCCTTTTGTTGCTTTTATTTAATTATATTGTACTGAAAAAAATTTACTTTCAAAAACAAAGAAATTGCTAAAAATACATAAAGAAAAATTCCTATCCTTAACAACCGCTTAGCACTTCTATCTTCAACCAGCGATTTAATTCTACATAGCTCAACAAATCCCAACAACAAAACCAGATTGGATATTTTAATAAAAGCAAACAAAAACCTGTCTTTTGGCAAAATAGACCGAAGAAGCCAATTTGCCTCTATACAAGGATCTGGATAAAGGTTGTATATAAACAAAGTAGCAAGTAAATCAACTAGGCCCAATAGAAACAAAATTTTTGTTTCCTTTAATATCCTTATTCTCCTTGTTTTCATTTTTAAAGAACTCCTTATAATTTTTCCTTGTTTGTGTTTAATTATAACATAATTTCAAAAAAAATCAAGCCTGATTTTTAAATCAGGCTTGTTTAGTTATTGTATTTAAAATCATTTGATATTTATCTTTGCCAATATTATTTTCTAAATAATCTTTCAATAACTCTGTTAAAAGCACTGTTTCTGCCTCTTTTACAGATAAAACTCTTCCTGAAATTAATTCTTCTTTACTAACATTGATTACCACCACAGGAATATTAGGATATTTTTGCCGGTGATGCCTTGCCCCTCTTTCACTGCTTTTTATCTGAAATTTTATTTTCTCTTTCTCGGGAAAAATAAAATTTATAATATGATCTATGCCCTGTCTGTCTTTCTTGCCGTTTTTTTTAGTTGGGTAATGCTCAAAACATACCCAAGAGCTCAGCTTTTTTTGAAGATGATTTAGAGCAAGATTAACTTTCTCTTCGCTTAAACGTCCTTTTTCTTCTTCTCGGTATTTTAATTCTTTAGAAATCTTATTAAATTCTTTGGCTAATAAAGATTGCTTAGTTAATGCTCTTTTTTTTCTTATTGAGAATCTTTCTTTTTTAGTACGTTGCTGCGTTCAAATCACCTCCTTTTTGTTTAATTATAAAGGTGCTAGGCGCAGGGTGGACTTGAACCACCATCCATAGATTTGCAATCTATGTGCCTTTCTTAGACGACTGCGCCATAATGTTATTGTTAACAGTAAAAAAATCTAACTCTTTCTCTTTAGCTAATTCTTCTAAGCCTAAGTTTAGCATAATTTGATTATACTTTTCAAGAGTTTTTTTAACTGGAGACAGAGGATGAAATATTAGTTGGGTATCAACGATTTTAATTCTTCCTTTTTTGACCTCAGGATTTCTTTTAATAATTTCTTTCTGGAGATATTTCAAAATTCTCTCTATCAAGTCTCCTATTTTATTATCAAGAAGAATTTCTCCTAAATTAGCAATTACCCTTAAAATGCTTGAATATTTTACTTTCCTAGTGGGGTGCTCTCGGCTTAAACTAGGCCAAAAAAAGATATAATTACCAATCCAATAATTTGCTTTCTGAAATTCAAAAAGTTTATCTTTGACGTTGTTCTTCTCTATCTCTAACACAGGAACAAGGTGGGCATAAAGCTGGGCATCACACAAACATCTAATTTTAATTTCTAACTCATTGTCTGAAATATAGTGATTCAAACAAATTCTATCTCTTATTAAAGAACCATGCCTGCGTCTACCAATAATTTGAAGCAAAAAAGTAGTAAAGAATCTAGTTGTCCAAAGACGATTTTTCTTAGCAATTATTAAAACATCAATATCACTATCCTTGTGGGCATTATCTAAAGCTACAGAACCATTTATCATTACCATTCTTAAATAAGGAATTAGTTGAAGCCAAAAAATACTTTTTTTTGCTTCTTTCCACTTTTTAATAGAAATTTTTTGACGCTCTATTCTTTCTTCAACAATTTTTTCTTTTCCGGGTTGATCTTTTAGAAAATAAAAGCCGTTTTTTTCTCCAATAAATTTTTTCAAACTTGGGCTATTAAGATTGGTTATGATGGTATCTAGCCCAAATTTTACTTCTTCAATTTTTATAAACTGTTCTTTCTTATCTTTGTTTTTTTGGTTTGAAAAATAAAACTCAGCAAGATGCAAAGGGTTGGTTAAGTATTTAAAAACCTCAAACCCGGTTAAGGGATAATTAAAAGCTGCATCGTATATAGCTAGGGTAGATAATATTGATTTTTGAATTAAGGTCATAAACTAAACAACAATTGACCTAATTATTCTAAT
>CAZVDC010000028.1:0-6833 GCA_964625995.1 uncultured Candidatus Saccharibacteria bacterium | reverse complement strand
GTCTTTCCTCGTTACAAATTGGAAATTAGTAGTTAGAAATCAGAAATCGGTAATGGAAATTAGAAATTAGACATTAGGATTTGATTGGGTTAATTAGAATAATTAGAAATTAGACATTGTTTGTATCTTGTATCTTGGTTATTGGTTATTGTTTGTATCTTGTATCTTGTTTCTTGGTTATTTATGTAACGAGGTCTTTCCTCGTTACATTGGATATCTAGTTATTTAAGATAAAATAGTTATTTCCTAAGTTTTTTACCACACCTCTTAATTCTAAAATTATTAAAACAGAATTAGCTTCATCGGGTTTTAATTTGCTTTGTTTTATAATCTCATCTAAATGCAAGGGTTCTTTATTTAAAATTTTAACAATAATTTCTTCTTCTTTAGTTTTTAATTCAAAAGATTTCTTTTTTAGAATAAGGGGTAGATTTAATTCCTCCAAAACATCATTAGCATTCATAATTAACTTAGCTCCGGATTGAATGAGTCGGTTGGTTCCTTCAGAAGATGAAGAATAAATTGATCCAGGAACAGCAAAGACTTCTCTGTTTTGTTCAAGGGCGCAATTAGCTGTTATTAGGGCTCCACTTTTATGCGGGGCTTCAATAACAATTACACCCAAACTAAGACCGCTAATAATTCTATTTCTTTGAGGAAAAAAGTATTTTTTAGCCCTGGTTCCAGGAGGATATTCAGAAAGAATAGCTCCATTATTGATTATTTTTTCAGCCAAACCTCGGTTAGAAGCAGGGTAAAGACTCTTTAAATCAATCCCACTTCCCAATACTGCTATTGTTCTTCCACCTTTTTCCAGGGCAGTCTTGTGAACAAATGTATCAATCCCTTTAGCCAACCCGCTAATAATTGTAATACCTCTTTCTACTAAGTCACTGGTGATTTCTTCTGCTATTCTTTTTCCATAACTAGTATAGTTTCTTGTGCCAACAATAGCAATAGCAGTTTCATCTTCTTTTTTTATTTCTCCTTTTAAATAAAGAACTTGAGGAGGGTCAGAAATTTCTTTTAAAAGTCTGGGATAAATTGGATCTGACAAAGTAATTTTTTTTATATTTTCTTTATTCATAATAAGAAAATTATAATATAATAATATCATCTCTTGAACTTTTGACAATGCTCATAATATAATTTTCAACCCTCAGTTTTCAATCCATGTAACGAGGAAAGACCTCGTTACAATTAGTTATTGAGATTAAAGAATTGTTTAGAAATTCAAAATTAAAAATTAAAAATTAAAAATTATAATTAGTCATTAGTCATTAGACATTAGGAATTGATTAGGTTAATTAGACATTAGACATTAGACATTAGTCATTAGTCATTAGAATTTGATTAGATTAATTAGAATAATTAGGTCAATTAGACCTTTTATTTACAGGCATCTAGATTTCGGTTATAATCTAATTAGTTCTTTAAAACTTTTTGGAGGTAATGATGAAAAGAATCCTGAGTTTAGGTATAATTTTTTTAAACTTGTTGTTTTGGGTGTTCGGCTTAAATCTTTTGGGCAGAGAAGGAAAATTAACAGATTTAGAAGTTGCTAAATTAGCATCATTAAAAAGTATAGTAAAGATTTTAATTAAAGTACCTATAAGAGGAAGAAGTTATATCAATAATTTTGAATCAGGCATTGTTATTGATAGAAGTCGGTTAATTATAGAAAGAGAAGTAAACAAAAAGAAAGAAATTGAGGAAATTTTTGTTTACCAGATTTTAACTTGTCCTCATGGTATAGGTTCCCAAGGGGTTTTATTGAAATATTGGCAGGAGGAAGGGATTAAGATTTTTGTAGAGGGACCTGAGGAGGATATCGATGGAAAGAAACAGGTTCGGTTTGAAGCCTCTCTCCTCGCTTGGAATTGGGATGTTGAGTCAATGTTATTAGAATTAAGAATTCCTAAGGCCCTGGATAGCGAAATAACACTTATTCCTGTAAAAATTGGAGATAAACTGCCAATTTCTCTTTCTCAGAGTTTAAAAGAGGGAGTAGATTTTAGCGAAGTTTGGGTGACAGGATTTCCTGCCAGTGGATTTTCTGGAAATATAGACAGGATTTTAACCGTCTGTCAGGGAATGGTAGCAAAATATGAGATAAATAAGCAAGTTAACCCTCGATTTTTTGTTGCTAAAACAATGAACATATCTCTTTTTGGATTGAGTGGGCCAGGAGTAAGTGGAGGAGGTATTTTTATGATAAACAAAGACAAAAAGCCGGTATTAGTAGGAATGGTTGGATTTGCCCCTTCTTATGCTGGTGGAAATTTTGTAGTAGGCATACCAATTGATGTAATAGTTGAAGGGTTTTTAAAAGCGATTCCTGGTCTTTCTTTGGAGTTACCCAACTTTAAGATATCTGATAAATTTTTAAAAAATAAAACCTTTTTTCCAAGTCAGGGTATAAAATAAAAGGAAGAATTTTTCTTCCTTTTTTAATTGACAGGATGATGAGCGGACTGATAAGATAAAAGCAGAGCTCTTTAAAAATTTAATAGGAGGATAATCAGTGAAAAAATACTTCATTATTTTTTTATTTTTATTTCTAGAACTAAATGCCTTTGGATTAGATTATGTCCAATGGTTCAAAGAACACAAAGAAATTATGATGAAGGAAGAAATAGAAAGGTGGAATCTTTTAAAAGATGAGGCTCAGAAGAAAAAATTTATAGAATTGTTTTGGAGGGCTCGTGACTTTAACCAGTTTACAGAAAGAAACGAGTTTAAAGAAGTCTATCAAAATAGATTAAAGTTTGTAAATATTCATTTTCCTAATCCTAGAGACCCGAGAAGAATTATCTTCTTGTTACTCGGCGCTCCAAAAGAAAGAAGAATTTGTTCTCAAGAAATTTTGGACTTAGGTTATCCTAGTGAGGAAAAAATCAAGATTGGCAAAGGAGAGATCTGGAAATATGATATAGGACTGAAGAAGAAAGATTCTTTTTTTATAGTTCTGGCTAAAATAAGCCCTTTTCTTTTAGCAGGGTTTCAAAATCGTCTTAGAATTGAAGATATTAAAAATATTAGAATAGGAGCTACTAATTATGAAATTCTATATTTAGGAACAAAAGGATATTCTTCAATTAAAGAGTTTGTTAGAGAAGCAATTCTTGGTCATAAAATAATGGAATCTACTGAGGGTGTTGTTAAGCGCCTTAAAGAAATTTTTATTTTTAGCCAAGCAAGAAAATTCTATCAAGATTATTCAAAAATTGATAATTATTTTTCCGAAGAAAGGAAGAGGTTTAGCGAGACATTAGGGGTAAATAAAATTTTTATTCAGAAATTTATTTACCCAAAAACCAATGGTTATAAAGATGTTGTTGGAATCTTGATTTTATGTTCTTTTTCGGGTTCGGTTTTACACAAAGGTAAAGGTGCTTCGGTTGAATATGTTGCTAATCTTTCTTTTTTAGCCAGGCTTGAAAATATACAGAGGGAGACAGTTATTTATCACCAAAAAGATATAATTTACAAGCTTAAAAAGAGACAAAGTTTTGTTTATATTTGCTGGGGAAGCATCTCTCCGGGTACTTATAGATTAATTTTAGAGATAGTTGACAAACAGCAAAGAACTTATAAAAAGATTGAAAAAGAAATTGATTTAAAGCCCTGGTGGAGAGAAACATTATCTGGGTTTTTATTGGTAGGAAGAAAAACTGTTTTTACAGAAAGAATAGAAGAGAATATAGGACCTGTTTCATTTAAACAACTAGGACTTTTCCCAATACTTAACGGTTCAGAAAGCATTTTAGGCCAGGATGATTCTCTTTTGGTGTTGATATACTTAAAGAATTTTTGTGTAAATAGTTATGGTGAAGTAAATTTTGCAGTTTATTTAGAAATAGAAGACAAGAAGCAAGTTCATTTGTTACTTTTAGATCGTTTTAAGGGAAAAGTGAAAGAGGATTTTTATTACAACAAGCTTTTAAAAAAAAGAGTTAAGGATTTGACAAAACGATTAAAGATTAAGGGGCCAGTAAAAATTGTTATAAAAGCAGTAGACTTAGTGGCAAATGAGGAAATTAGAATGGTTTACTATTATCCAATTAATGTTTTATATTAATTAACACATTCGCGTTATATCGGCTAAAGCCGATATAACGCGAATAGACAGTAATAAAGGGCAAAAAATAGCCCTTTTTTTGTACGGTGTTTTGTTTTAAAACCTATAAAGCTTTACTTTTTAACTTTTTTGTTATAGAATTACACAGTAAGGTGGTGACCGTAGCTCAATTGGCTAGAGCACCAGATTGTGGCTCTGGTGGTTGTGGGTTCGAATCCCATCGGTCACCCCTTCTTTAGATTAAAAAGGAGGAACAATGTTTGAAAGATTGATAAATTGGATTTTTGCAAAAAGTTCTTTAAAATATGAAGATTTGAGAAACTGGGGATTGGTAGTTTTGGTAAGCATTGGATTGATTTATGTTTTTTACTGGTTAATTAGGGCGGTTTTTGTTGATTTCTCAAAGATTTTAACCTGTTTTTTACTTGGGATTATCTTGGTTTTTGGTTATTATAGTTTTTTGAGAATTTTTTTAGATTGGTATCGGAATAAAATAAGATAAGAGATACAAAAAAACAGCGGGCAATTTAATGTCCGCTATTTTAAATTTAATATCCTATCGTAACGAACCCCTTCTATTACCCTAAACGGTTGACAGATATAAGACTTTTTGTTATAGTAATAACAGTTCCTTGTTTATTGATTCTGTTTCTGGTCTTGCCCCACGAGTGGCGAAAAACCAAGCTTTCCTCCTGGTTTGGTGAGTAGCCATAATGCTTGTTCTTAAAAAAGAACAAGGGTCCTATTCCTGCTACGGTAGGAATATAGGATTTCAGGTTCTTTCACTTTTGTGAGAGGATCTGGCGCTCGTGGGCAGGACCAGGAACAGAACTTTAAAAATTTTTTAGGGGGCTTAAAATGGAAAAAGAATTTCCCCCAGTACCGGTTTTAGAGATTAAGAAGACACATATTATAGCAGCTATCTTTGGGTTGGTTTTGTTAATTTTATTTTTTTATTTTTTAGGCTTTTGGAAAACTATATTGTTTTACATGATTATGGGCAAATGTCTTTATGTTATTTACGAAGAAGACAGCAGATTATTTTGCCCGGACTGTGGACATAATTTAAATACAGAATTTAGAGGAGGACGAGTGTTTTGCAGAAAACATAAAAAATATATTGATTAAAAATTTTGAAAATTAAAAAAGACTGAATTTAAATTCAGTCTTTTTTTTGTAATTCTATAGTTTCTTTTTTAGGTCCGTGTTTTAAATCATTGATTATAATCTCTGCTGTTTTGGTAATAACTTTTTTAATTATTGGTTTTTGTTCTTTGCTGAAATCCTGAAGAACATAAAGTTCAGCTGGTTCTCGAGGATTATTTTTTGGTCCTATACCTATTCGGAAGCGAAAAAAATTCCGGCTTTTTAATTCATTAATAATAGATTCTATTCCTTTGTGGCCAGCTGAACTTATATTCTTACTTATTCTTATTGTCCCTAGAGGTAAATCAATTTCATCATGAATAACCCACAGTTTATTTAAAGGAATTTTGTAGTAGTTTAATATTTTTTTTACTGCTTTGCCAGAATTATTCATAAAGGTTTGAGGCTTGGCTAGGATTATTTTTTGGTCATTAATCGTAGCTATAATAACCTCAGCTTCAAATTTATTTTTTTGTTCTATTACCAGGCAATCAGGGTTTTTTAAAATTTCGTCAATAACCAGAAAGCCAACATTGTGTCGGTTTTCTTTAAATTTTTTACCAGGGTTTCCTAAGCCAATAATTGCAATCATTTTTCAAATAAAGAAGTTATAAAGCTTTTTATTTCTTGATAGTTTTCCAGGCCAGCCGTAGGTTTAAGGATATAAGCTTTTTCATTACCAAACATCATAGAGTCAGAAACTATAAGACCAGTAGATCCATCAAGGACCTTAAAATTAATATTTTCAAGATTTATATCTTTTATTATTGCCCAGAGAGCTTTTATATGAGTTAAGGATAGGTTTGTCTCCAAGTGGTTTGAGATTGTTTTAAAAATATCTAATACAACATTAAAATCCCAGAGAGGGTGCAGAGAGGAGATTTTGTCTTTTAGGGCAGCAAGAACCTTTTGTTGACGCTGCATCCGAGAGAAATCTCCTCCAGGGTCATGTCTAGTTCTGAGATATTTCAAAGCAGTTTCTCCGTCTAAATGTTGCCAGCCCTTTTTTAGAGTAAACAATTGATAAGAATTATTGGGTCCAGGAAATGCTGGGTCGTATATATCTTTTTCTACAAAAACATCTATGCCTCCTATTTGGTCTATAATTTCTTTTACCGCATCTAGGTCAAGAACAATGCTATAATCAAAAGATAAACCTGTAATCTTTTTAAGGGTTTTTTGAATTTCTTCAAGTCCGTATTGTTGATAGATGCTGTTTATTTTCCGGTAAGAATTTGAACCGGGGTCTTTTACAACAAGGTCGCGAGGAATAGAGACCATAAATCCTTTTTTTGTTTTCTGGTTGTAGCTTCCAACAATAATAGTATCCGTTAAAAAAGGAGCATTATTTGATTGACCAGGTATTCCTAAAAATAGTAAATTTATCCATTCTTTATCACTTAAAGCCGAGGGAGAGGCGTTTATAATCAAGCGAGAAGAAGGGTGAAAAGCAGAAGATTTGTCAATTATAATCTCTCTTTTTATTGTTAGAATTCCAGAAAAAACAAAGAGCAGAACAACTAGAAAAATTATGAATATTATTTGCCTAAAAAGTTTTGTCATGAGTTAATTATAACACAGCTAGGCTTATGACTCATAGTATAAA
>CAZVDC010000027.1:4729-7056 GCA_964625995.1 uncultured Candidatus Saccharibacteria bacterium | reverse complement strand
TTTAATTTTTAAACATTGTTTGTTTGGTTCTTTGAGGTTTAGAGTTTGGTGCTTAATGTGACAAGGTCTTTCCTCGTCACATTTTGGTTATTGTTTCTTGGTTATTGGTTATTTTATGTGACGAGGTCTTTCCTCGTCACAATTAGTTATTGACGCGGGGATTGCTTTAATGATAAGATTAAGCTAGTAAACAAGGTGGGTTGCGCCGAATTGGTAAGGCAGCGGATTGCTAATCCGTAGCGGTGTAAAAAGCCGCTTGTGGGTTCGAGTCCCACACCCACCGTAAGGACGACGCTTACTTTAATAACAGTATTGTGATATTTTAATGGGTTCGCCCGGTCATTCGACCGGGCGAGGGGTCGAATGACCCCTCGAGTCCCACACCCACCGTTTTTCTTCTTTATCAAAACTCTCTTAAATTAGATGAGTTTATTTTGTTAATTCCCTATCCTGCTATTTTTTAAATACTTTTTCTATGAATCAACTCAAAAATCTTCAAAAAGAAAATCAAAAACTAAAAAAACAAATTGAAGAATTAACTAAATTAGTAACCCTTGATTTCTTAACAAAAATTTATAATCGTCGGGCCTTTTCTAGTCTCCTTAAAAAAATTAACAAGGAAGTAAAATGGGTTAAAAATCATAAAACGAGACGAAAATACTCTTCCCAGTATTCTCTTCTTTTGGTTGATATTGATGATTTTAAAAAATTTAATGACAAATACGGCTATTTATACGGAGATAAAATATTAAAAAAGACTGCCAAACTCTTAGCAGGCTCTGTAAGAAACTTTGATGTTGTAGCTCGCTGGGGTGGAGAGGAATTTGCTATAATTTTAAGGGGAACAAATCTTAATCAAGCTAAAAATAAGGCTGAATTTATCCTTGAGCAAGCTAGAAAAAAACTACCTGTTACTTTTAGCATCGGTGTTATTCAATCCAATCCCAAATATTCTACCCGACAGCTTTTTGAAAAGGTTAACAAAGCCTTAAAAAAAGCTAAAAAGGAAGGGAAAAATCAAGTTATTGTTAGTAAATAAAACAATAAATACTAAAAGGAGGAGTGCCCCGAATTGGCTAAGGGACCGGTCTTGCCCGGTCATCTCGTTCTACTCGTGACCGGGTCTACCCTATCATCTCGCTCCGCTCGTGACCGGGTCCCCCGATTCATCTTCGTGACCGGGTCCGGTCAGTCCGGTCACTCGCAAAGCGAGATGACCGGACATGTACCGGAAAAAAACTATTAATATATGTATTACCTTTATATTTTACAAAGCAAGATTGATAATAGATTATATAAAGGTATTACCGAAAATTTAAGAAAAAGGTTTAAAGATCACAATTCTGGAAAGGTTAAATCCACAAAGCCATATCGTCCCTGGATATTAATTTATTACGAAGCTCACAGAAATAAAATATTGGCAGAAAAGGCAGAATTATTTTATAAAACAAAACAAGGAAGAAGACAATTAAAGAAAAAATTAGGGTTCGAATAATTTTTAATCTGGTATATTCTAGATTTTAAAAAAAGACCCGTCTTTCCAAAGTAGCCCTTTATGGAGGAGTGCCCCGAATTGGCTAAGGGACCGGTCTTGAAAACCGGCGCCTCGCAAGAGGCTTGTGGGTTCGAGTCCCACCTCCTCCGCCAGTCAAGATTTTGCAAGTATGTGGGTTTTTTAAATTTTATTCTTTTTTAATTTTCTTAAATCAATGAAAGTAAGGGTGGAAGATAAATCATCTTTCTGCAATCAAGCTCAAAAATTAGAAACAACTTTAAATCGATTACTTTCTGGTAAAACACCTAATGAGCTCATTATTCCTATAGAGATAAGAGATGCGCCTTCTCTTTCCTCAAGATTCCGAAAGTTTCTGGCTACTCGCTCTCTTAAACCTTCTAGTGGAGAAGTTATTGTTTTTCCTCGAAAGATAATACTTTACAAAAAAGCTTTTGAGGGTAGCTTCAAAAGGCTGATGCATATTGCCCTACACGAAATCGGCCACTACTTGGATTTCGATTACCATAATCAATCAGATCGAGAAAAACGGGCGGATGCTTTTGCTGAAAAATTTGGCTACGGTGAATCTATAGGAGAGTAAGGAAAAAATCTTTCCAGATGATGTGAACCATCTCAGTTAACACTCTGAAATCGAAAAATTTCTTCCTTTCTCTCTTTTTTCTTTTTCAAAAAACTGAAAAGAATTTGGCATTCTTCTAATTCTGATGAATTTTTAGGTAGATAATGTACTTCATTATTTTTATAATCAAAATTTAAAATAAAATTTCCTTTGACCATTGACATGACCTAACTTAATATAGTATAATATAGG
>CAZVDC010000027.1:0-4629 GCA_964625995.1 uncultured Candidatus Saccharibacteria bacterium | reverse complement strand
TTTACAAAAATAAAACAAAAGGAGGTAATACAGGATGAAAAATAGTTTTATAATTTATAATAGTTTTAATCCAATCTCAAGAAAGTATAGTGACCACAAATTTCCTTCGGAAGTTATGGAACATCCTCTTCGCTCTTTAGAGTTAGAAAATAGAATGGTTATAGAAGGAGAAAAGGAGATAATTATCGGAAAGGCGTATAGTCTTTATTACGAAGCTTGGCTGGAAATAATTAAAGGCAGATTAGAAATTATTTGTTTTCAGCCCGAAATACAGAAACAACAGCAAGGCTTATGGGCAAAAATAAAAAAAGCTTTGACTCCTAAAACTCCTAAGATAGAATACAATGGACGATTGTATCAGAGAGTATGGAGGGCAAGAGCTTCTGAATGCCCAGATCCTGCACTCATCGAAGAAAGGCAGATTTTTCTGGTAGACCTTTCAAAAAGTAAAATTTGTGAAAGCGCAATTTCCAGAGTCATGAAGGAGGTTCCAATAGAAAAAAGAAGGTTCATCCTGCAATTTGTAGAATTTCTCTTTGCCCCCATTTTTGAGGTGCTATTAAAATTTTAGACGAAGCAAAAAGATTAACACCTATGGGTGCTTCTCGTAAGGAAGTGCCCATTTTTAAAAGAATTAAAAGAATTAAAAGAATTAAAAAATTCGTTGCCAAATCAGAAAATTTTGTGTTGCAGAACTTTCTGAAATGAGTTATTATTAACTCATAGAAAAACTTGAAATTGTCAAAGATTAATAAAGCTATACCGCATGTTTTTCCTTCACACCGCCGCAAGTCAGGGCTTAGATAAAAACAAATTCGAGCTATTTTCAATATACACTGTTGATAACAGTTAAATTATTTAAACAAGACTTATGGGTTTACCATAAACCAGAATAAATTCGGTTCATAGCACCTCAAATAAAATCCTGCTTTGCTTCGGGACGAATCCCACCTCTTCCATCTCTGTTCATCACAACAAGCTTCGGTTGTTAAGATGAAAAATTAACAACAAGACACAGAGACGGTTAATAAAAATATGCCTCAAGTTGTTGATTTAAGAAAATTAAAAAAGAATAAATTTAAAAAAAAATCTACAAAAAATAAAGAAAAAACAGCAACCCTAGAATGGACTGCGGCTGAATTTAAATATTATAAAAAGAATAAAAAATGGTTCTTTTTTTTGTTCTTAATTGGATTTATTTTAGTTATAATCGCGATTCTCTCTAAAAATTTTCTTTTTGCTCTTGGTGTAATTATCTCTTGTTTTGTTATATATCTTTACGCCAATAAAAAACCAAAAAAAATTAAATTTGCCTTAAAAGGAAATGGGATTAAGGTTGGCAAACAGTTGTATCTGTATGAAAATTTAAGGTCTTTCTGGATTAATTATCATCCGCCCCACATTAAAGAGTTGAGCTTAAGAAGCAAAAAATCTTTAGTTCCTTATATTAAAATCCCTCTTGGAAATCAAAACCCTGTAGAGGTGCGAAGGTTTCTTTTAAAATACTTACCAGAAAAAGAACATGAAGAATCTATAATTGATAATTGGACAAAAAAATTGGGATTTTAACTTGTAACTTGTAAACATTTAAACTAAACAAGCAGCCCCATAGCTTAATGGATACCCGCCAAAAGCGCTTCGCGCATTTGGGCGGGCCCGCCTGAATAGCTACGAAGTAGCTTTTCGGCGGGAAGCACAAAGACTTATAAATTCTCTGCCCCCATAGCTTAATGGATAAAGCACAGGTTTGCGGAACCTGAGATAGAGGTTCGATTCCTCTTGGGGGCAAAGATTATAGCAGGGCTCACAAGTTCAAAAACAAAAAATTAATTTCTTCAAAAATACAAATATGCGAACGAATATTCGTTCGCATATTTGTGTATACATGGTAAAACAAGTAAACAACTATACTTGCTCGGATTCTAAAGTTTAAACGTACAGTAAAATTAAAACGGCTTAAACCCTCTATTAAAACAAGCGTAAATCTTATTGCGAATGATAAACTTTGAAAATACAAACCCCTGTTCGATATTCCTATACAATCTTATATAATTAAAAAATTGAATATAAAAAATTAGATGATCAGATATAATTAAAGAACATAACCAAAACCCAACACACCCATATATCTAACCCATATGTTTCTAATATATATCTATGTATCTAACTCATATATTTTTCTAATATTTTTCTGATATATATATATATATATCTGACTAATACACCCATATATCGATATATCGATATATGGGTGTATTTAAAATAAGTGTTAATTTTCATTAATCTTACAAGCTCTTGGGTATTTCTTGCTTACAAGCTTCTGGATATTAATCTTGCAAGTATTAATTTTATAAACATTAATTTTACAAGTATTAATTTTATTTGTTTTTTATATTTTCTTTATCTGTTTATTTCTTTTTTTTATTTCTTTCTTTTTTATAAATAACCCGTATATCCGTATAGTAGTCTGGACTAAATAAAGTTTTCTTTTCAAAAATTTCTAAAAATGATATTTTGGAATTATGATAAAACTAAACTTAGACACACCAATTGCTAGTTTGCCACGAATAGGAAAAAAGTATCTTAAACAGTTTCACAGGCTGGGATTAAATACTATCCGAGATTTGCTTTATCATTTTCCTCATCGCTATGATGATTTTTCAAACATTGTTTCTATTTCAAAATTAGAACTAAATAAAGTCGCAACAATTCAAGGAAGGGTTTTAGATATAAAAACTACCCAAACTCCTAGAAAAAGAATGATAATTACTGAAGCGTTGATTGAAGATAAAAGCGGAACAATAAAAGCAGTATGGTTTAATCAGCCATTTTTAACAAAAATTATAACCAAAGGCAAAAAAATAAGTTTGTCTGGCAAATTAACCTTTGGCCCTGACGGCCATTATATTTCCAACCCCAGCTATGAAATAATAAGTCCCCTTAGAAATAAACGTCTATCTCATACTGCTGGCCTAATTCCTATATATCCTGAAACCAGCGGAATTACTTCCAGGGTAATTAGATATGCTGTCAAAACAATTTTACCGGTTATAAATCAAATAGAAGATTTTTTACCCTTAGAAATCATTAAAAATCAAAAATTACTGCCCCTTAAAACTGCTCTTAAAGAGATTCATTTTCCAGAATCTAAAACTTTAGCTGAAAAAGCCCGTCATCGCTTAGCTTTTGATGAACTTTTTTTAATTCAACTCTCAGCTATAAAACAAAAAAGAGAATTTAAAAAACAAAAAGCAAAAGTTATTTATTTTAATAAAACTCTTATTCAGAGCTTTGTTAAAAAACTTCCTTTTCAGTTGACCAATAGCCAAAAAATAGCTGCCTGGGATATTCTTCAAGATATTGCCAAACCAAGACCAATGAATCGTTTGCTTAATGGCGATGTTGGTTCAGGAAAAACAGTAGTTGCTACAATGGCTGCTCTGGAAACCGCAAAGGCAGGTTTTCAAGTTGCTTTTATGGCTCCTACTGAGATATTGGCTCAACAGCACTTTGAAAACATTAGTAGTCTTCTTAAAGACTTTAATGTAAGCATCGGCCTTTTAACTAGAACTGAAAGTCGAACCCCAACCAAAAAATTTAAAAGAAAAGAGTTTATTCAGCAATTAAAAAACGGCCAAATAAGTATTATAATTGGCACCCATGCTTTAATTCAAAAAAATATAAAATTTAAAGACCTGGCTTTAGCAATAATTGATGAACAGCATCGATTTGGCGTAGAACAGAGAGCAATGCTCCAAAAAGCAATAATCAAAGCAAAAGACAAAACCCCTGAAGTAATTCCTCATCTTTTAACTCTAAGCGCCACTCCAATTCCTAGAACCCTTGCTTTAACGATTTACGGAGATTTGGATATCTCTCTTTTAAAAGAACTACCAAAGGGAAGACAAAAAATTATTACAAAAATAATCGCTCCAGAAGAAAGAGAAAAAACCTATGAGTTTATCCGCCAACAAATTAAAAAGGGCAGACAAGCTTTTGTTATTTGTCCTTTAATTGAAGAGTCAGAAAAGCTTGAAGTAAAAAGTGTTACTCAAGAATACGAAAAACTAACCAAAGAAATATTTCCAAATTTTAAAATTGCTATGCTTCACGGTAAAATGAAGGCTAAAGAAAAAGAAGAAATAATGACTGGATTTAAAAATAAAAAAACCGATATTCTTGTTTCAACATCGGTTGTAGAGGTAGGAATTGATGTGCCCAATGCTACTGTAATGATGATTGAAGGAGCTGAAAGGTTTGGATTGGCCCAACTTCATCAATTTAGAGGAAGGGTTGGCAGGGGTAGGCATCAATCTTATTGTTTCTTATTTGTAGAAAACCCTACCAAAAAAACCAAAGCCCGGTTAAAAGCTTTATTAGAGTGTGAAAACGGCTTTGAGCTTGCGGAAAAAGATTTGGAAATAAGAGGCCCAGGTGAATTATTTGGAATACGTCAATCTGGTTTACCAGATTTAGCTATGTCAAGTTTGGCTAATCTAGCATTAGTTGAACAAACTCGCAAAGAAGCCAATAGTTTACTTGACAAAGACCCTACTCTTAAAAATTATCCTCTGTTAAGAGAAAAACTGAAACAATTTCAAACAGTAATACATTTTGAATAATATATAT
>CAZVDC010000026.1:1515-7071 GCA_964625995.1 uncultured Candidatus Saccharibacteria bacterium | reverse complement strand
CAGTCAGGCAGGTAATTTTCAATTTCCACTTAATTACCAATAATCAATTATTTTCGATTAACTAAGATACTTGTAACAAGGTCTTTTCACCCTTCGGGTAACCGGTGGCCTCCTGCGGATGACCAGTGGCACCCTACGGGTGGTCATCATAGTGACCACCCTACGGGTGACCGGAGGCCTCGTTACATTAAGCACCAAGAACCAAGTACCAAAAAAACCAAACAATCAAACAAATAATGTTTAAAAATTAAAGAATTAAAGAATTATTTAAAATTTAAAAATTAGTTATTAGGATTTGATTAGAATAATTAGGTCAATTAGACATTAGACATTTTGTAACGAGGTCTTTCCTCGTTACATTTTCTAATTTTTAAATTAAGTTGTATTTTAAATTAATAGGTATAACTATCTATTAGGTTGCCATTATTATCTCTTAAATAAGCGGTATCTCCGGTATTATTCCAGATCGGCGTATTGCTTCCAAAACTTAAATCTTCTTTATTGGTATAAACTCTTATTTTTTCTCCTGCTGTTAAAGTATAACTCTCAAAGATATAGGTATGACCAGCCTCATCAGATAAGCTCCAGTTGGTCAAATCTATGTCTTTTTGCCCATAATTTTCTATTTCTACATATTCATCTGCTTCATTTTCTTCGTTGCCCTCATAAAAAATAGCAATTATTTGCACAGAAAGCTCAGACTCATCCGACGCCCTGAGGTCTTGAATATCTTCATCGTTTCCTTCAAGGTTCAAACCCGTTAACGTAGGTCTCGAATTTGCATCTATATAAATACCTAGTTTATTGTTTATTAAAGTTGAAACATCAATTACTGGGTTTGAGGAATTTAAAGAAATACCGATGCTAGTAAAGTAACTAAATGGTGGAGAATATCTGTGATCCCTAAAAATTGTCTGGGCAATATAAGAATTGGAACTATCAAGATAAAACCCTCCTATATTGTTTTCTACAATCGAGTTGGTTAGTCGCAAGTCACTATGTTCTATTCTTAAAACATAATCTTCTTTAAAATGAATTGGCGAGGCCATCCATCTGGTTCCTCCCAGCCTCATAATTGCATAATTAAGAAGAGAATCTTTAGAAGTAGAAGAAAAATCAAGCTGTCCCCAGGCACCAGCCTTGGCATATTCTTCTGTTTCATCTCCGTCATTATTAGTATCTCCTCCGTATTCATCGTCATAAATAGAGGTAAAAACCACTGGCTTTTCAGCTGTTCCATTTACAATTAATGTTCCGTCTATTTTAAAACCAGAAGTAGCATAAACAGATTTAATGATAGTTCCTGCTTCAATTGTCAAAACTTTATCTTTGTAAACATAAATGCTGGTTTTGGGATTTTCTTCATAATTTATAAACACAGAATCTGCTTTTAAAACATAATCTTGGTCAATTTTCATATTTTTAAGAATAATGCCATTCCATTTCTTGCCTTGGTTCATTTCATTATTGGCAAACTCAGGATAGCTGTTATCTACCCAGATGGGATAAAAATTATTAGTAAAAATATTTTGCTCAACAACGGGCCGGCTCTGGTTGGAAATAAAAATACCTGTAATATTGTCTGAAAAAACAGAATTCTGAATTTGAGGACTAGAAGCATCAATATACACAGCTATATTTCTCAACTGTTCATCGTTCCATTGAGAAAGATTGTCATATTTCAAATGATGTCTGAAAACAGAATTTTCAATAGAAGAATCAAATGAATTTACCAACCAGATCCCTTTGAATAAATTGTTCTCAATAATAGAATTTTTAAGAATAAAAGAAGTGTTTTCTATTTTAATAGCGGCTCCAACCGCTGCTGGTGAATACTGGCTTCCTGTTCTAAATGGGCGAACTCTACTTCCGGCAAATCTAATAATAACATTATCAAAAACAGAAACATCGTCTTGATTCTGAGAAAAATTTTCTGGTTTATAGAGCCAAATTCCAGACCATGAACCGGGTTGCGGACAATTTAAGTTTTCTGGATTTTCTTGACAAGATTGGGCGTTATTTGTTTTTCCAAAAATACTACCCCCGTATTCATCATCTCTATAATCAGTAAAAACTATTGGCTTATCAGCTGTGCCTTTTGCTTTTATCTTACCAAAAACTTTTAACCCTGGATTAAAAAACTTCACAATTACCCCCGGCTCAATAGTAAGAGTGGCATTTTCGGCTATTTCCAACAACTCGTTATCTTGGCCATTGTTATCGTATACAAGATAGGGGCTATTTTCTAAGGTCCAAACAGTGTCCTCGGTAATATTTTGAGAAACTATAGTATAAAAAGGCTCTGTTTTTTCTTCATCCTCCTCCCCTTCTTCGCTTCCTTCTTCTGATTGTTCTTGGTCTGGCTCCTCTTCCGATTTGCTATTTTCTAATTTTGGAGTACCAAAAACCGGATTATTGCCTGTATCTAAAACAAAGGTTTCTGTTCCTGAATAGGTCTGCCAGTTGTTGGGATTACTACCTGTTTCCCAGGGATTAATTCTTTCCATACTTTTTCTTACCCATAAACCACTTTCCTCTTTTTTGTTCTCACCTGCATACCAACCTTCTTCACAATTCACCTCATCAATTATTTTTCCTATATGGTCTTTTAAATACAAAACTTCGCCTTCATTAGAAAGTCCTCCTGTATAAATTTGATCTGCATCTATATTAGACAAAGTTTCTTCATCAGTTCTTTCTAAAATATAAAAACCATTGGCAGAAATACTAGCTGTTAGCTCTATAATTAAAAACTCGTCTTCGGTTTCAATAGTCCAACCGTTTAAATCAATGTCATAATCTGCTCGATTATACAATTCAATCCATTCATCATTGTGGTCTGCCTGGGTGCCCATCCAGGCGATTTCATTTATTACTATTGGATGTGAGTCTATTTTGATTGATGTTTCTTGCCAATCGCTCCAGTTATCTGCTAAATCTTTGGCTCGAACCCGAAAATAATATGTCGCGTCTTTTTCTTCAATAAAAAAGGTTGTTTGGGTAGTATTAGAAACATCTTCAATATCTTCTAATTCCTGCCATTCTTCATTATCTTGTTTGTATTCCACCTCAAAGGAAACCGAGGGATATTCTGGGCTAAACCAATGAACACTAAAAGACGAGGATGCATAATTAAAATTTTCTATGAAAATTTCTACTTCTGGGGGCGTCGTATCTGTTAAGGTTTGAGGTATTGAGTTATCTTCAACGTTCTCACTGTCTTTAGGAGGACTGTTTTCAGTCTTTGGCGTCCCAAAAACTGGATCATTGTTAGCATCTAAGGCATTTAAATTGGAGTTAAACCCACTAAAAGTATGCCAACCCATTAAGGTTCTTTCCATTGACTTCCGCTGCTCTTTGTCTCCGGCAAGCCAACCTTCTGCCTGGTTTACTTCGTCAATCATGTTTCCTCTACTGTCTTTTAAATATAAATTTTCTCCTGCGTCTTCTAGGGCGCCGGTATAAATTTGATTAGCTGTAATATTAGATATAACCTGATCATCTGATCTTTCTAAGAGATAATATCCTGCAGCTGGAATAATTCCTGTCAAAACTATCTTTGGACTACCATCTTCTGCTTCAAGCACTGAATTGGTTAAATCTATACTACGACTAGTTGTATTATATAATTCAATCCATTCATCATTATGATCTGCCTGGGTGCCCATCCAGGCAATTTCATTTATTATAACTTCACCATATTCTATTGGTGGAATTTCTTTTGGTTGTTCTTCGCTTAATGATTGTTGTTTACTGCCGCCACTACTACCTCCTCCCCCTGTTTTACTTGGTCCGGCGGAAACGGGGTGACAGACGTCTCCCCAAAGCCCTCTTCTATTATTTTTTGCCTCCTGTTCTGCCTCAGCGAATTTTTCTTTATATCTAGTATCTAATCCATAAGACCAATTATAGGCATAGCCATTTCTGACTAAATATTCATTAACAAACAGATTGCCTATATAGACATATCTTAATAAACGGCCATATTCATCTGTTTCTGAAATATCTTTTACTAATTTAACTTTTTTACCTTCAACTAATTCTTTATTCTTTTCAGTAGCTTGTTTGGCAAAACATCCATTGGGAAACTCTGGGGCATCTATACCGATATAACGAACTTCTTTACCATTTTCTAGTAAAATAGTGTCACCATCTATTACTTTTTTAACTAAAAAAGTCTCTTCTGGTGATTGCTGATTTTCTTCTTCGATTTTTGTATCTTGTAAGAATTCTGCGCCTTCTGAAAATTCTGCTACCTCTGAACTTTTTTCTTTTTCTGTTTCTGTGTCTTTAAAAATCTGGATCTGTCCCATATCCCTTGGAGCATAAAAAGTTTCTTGGGGTAAATCTAACAAATCAGTAGATGGTAGCGCGTGGATTCCAACAAAAGTTGTCTCTGTGATTGGGCCCTCAGATAAAGTTTTTGTCTCTGTTGGTTGAAAAATTGTTAAAGATTCTTTCTGTCTTTGAACGCTTTCTAGAGTTTCTCCTTTTAGGTTTGAGAATAGATACTTAATTGATTCTGTTATCTTTTCTGTATTTCTTGCAATAAAATTTTTAATAATCCCCATTCTTTTTAATATGAAATCTTTCTTTTCTTCTCGAGACAAAGATTCAAATGGCAGCATTTCGTTTGGATTATAATAGTTGTCTTTGTGCCAGGCAGCTCTGGTGGGAGCGCCGCCGAGTTTAGTAAGATAAATTTTCTTGCCGAATATGGTTATAAAAGAACCCAAGGTTGGAGATTTAGCAAGTAATGGCTTATCGGGGCCATATTTTTCTATAAATTTATTCCTAAACTCTAATAAAGGAAGTAGCTGATATATACTATTATTATACATGGCCTTTATACCATATTTTTTGTCTTCTTCTGACCAAACCGATCTCGTCATGTTTGTATTTGTTCTAGAATAGTGATTTAAATCTTTTTCTGGATTTACCAACCCATTTTGATCTCCATCAAGATAATTAGCATGACTGCCTTTTTCAACTAAAACCGTTATGTGCTTAGAAAAAGGCTTGCTTATTTCATTGTTTACTAGTGCAATTTTTATTTCTGTCCCATGGTGAGCAGATCCGATTACCCGATTGACTTTACGAGTATTTTTATCAACAAAAACAAAAACAGATTCAAAGTCGCCATAATGCTCGTTACCACTATAACAACCAGCATTTACCAAACCGAAAATTTTAGGGTATTTTGAATTATTAAATACATAAAACAACCAATATTGATAAACCCATTCGTTGCCCTGATCTACTATTCTGTAAAAAACTGTAAAATGTTTTAGTTTTTCTTCTAAAGATAGGTTGTCATATTTTGCCTTAGCAATCTCTCCAGGAATTTCTTCCATATTTTCATCAAAATAAAAATCTAAAGGATTAGCTGGATAATATTGTTCTTCTGAATCAAACCAAAAATTAGGAGCATA
This sequence comes from uncultured Candidatus Saccharibacteria bacterium, assembly GCA_964625995.1. GTDB lineage: Bacteria > Patescibacteriota > Minisyncoccia > RBG-13-40-8-A > JAUWHN01 > CAZVDC01. The sequence goes on along the minus strand of CAZVDC010000026.1, from coordinate 1,639 downwards.
TTCTATGGCTGGGGGCGGAGAAGAAGCAAAAACTATATTAATCCAAAACAAAAAAACCAACCCTCCAAAAACCAGAATGGTTGGTTTTTTGAATACTAATTTTCTCATATTCAAGTTTTTTGCA
>CAZVDC010000026.1:0-1415 GCA_964625995.1 uncultured Candidatus Saccharibacteria bacterium | reverse complement strand
CAACCCTCCTCCAATACCAAAACCACTTGCTGGAATTAGCAAGTATTTAATCTTTTCTTCTTTTGTCATAAATTTCTTCTATTGAACTGGGGAGGTTCAATAGAACAGCAAATTAGTAAATATTTTTATATGTTCTAAAATCCTAGATTATAGGTTACGATACTACCAATTAGGAGCTAAGGAGGGGCTAGGCTCCCTATATTTATATAGAGCCAGTTTGGCTTAAGAACTCCCTAAGGAGGGATCAGGAATTCTTCATATAAAGGTTTCCTAAGGAGGGATCAGAAACCTCTCTCGCCCCTCCTAGCTCCTTCTCCCCTTGTTTCTACAAGGAGAATATCTCTATGTGACGAGGAAAGACCTCGTCACATTGCAGAATAAAAAGATCTCACCACACCTTTTTCTTGAATATAAAATAGAAAAAACCTGTTACCCTTTTAAGAAGGGTGGTTTTTGTACCATACCCTCCATAGGTACAGGTTTTTTCAGATAAAATAAATATATTAAGCTATTTTTCTTCTATTTCTTTTTGAATCTTTTCAAGAATTTTTGCGGCATAATCCTTCCCACCCAAGCCAAAGGCAAGACCTCCTGCTAATGCCAGCATACCAATTAAGCCAATAATAAATGTATGAATCAGGGTAACTGCCACCCTTAATTGAATTAAAGCTGCAATAAATCCAAAAACAAACACAGCCCACTTTGTCAGACTCCCTATAAAACCAGAACCGTAAAGACCCGCTGCGTTAATACTCGCCCTTACTAATTTCTGAAGAAAAGTTCCAATAATAACTGCCGATATTAAAATAATAGCTGCGACAAGAATATTCGGGATATAATACAAAATTCCTTTTAAAAAGTCAGTTACTTGATAAAGTCCTAGTATGTCAGTAGCTGCCATTAAAAATACCAGAATAAAGAACCATTTAACAAAAAGTTCAAAAAATCGACCAGAATCAAGCCTCAATCCTGCCTTTGACAACGCTTCTTTCATTCCAATTTTAGCTAAAAGAAGATCAAGCTTTATTACTTTAATTATCCTGTTAGCTAACTTCCCCAAGGCAATAGCAATCAACCAACCAATTATAAAAACAATTAAAGCGGCGAGAAGAGTGGGTAAAAAATTTATAAAACTAGTCCAAAGTGTATTTAAAGAAGTTAAAATTACTTCTATCATAGTATTTTAAATAGTTTAAAAATTAACTAGTACATAAAACGACCTTTTTTAGAATTATAACATAATTCATAAACTCTTTCTTGTGGATAACTATTTATAAAATTAAAACAGAGCAATATTTATTGCTCTGTTTTAATTTTATTTGGTGGACCCGAGCGGATTCGAACCGCTGACCTCCTGTGTGCAAAACAGGTGCTCTAGCCAACTGAGCTACGGGCCCCTCACTTGGGAAGGATTG
>CAZVDC010000025.1:4189-7106 GCA_964625995.1 uncultured Candidatus Saccharibacteria bacterium | reverse complement strand
GAGAGAGAGAGAGAGAGAGAGAGAGAGAGAGAGAGAGAGAGAGAGAGAGAGAAGTGTAAAGAAGTGTAAACAACGCTCCCAAGTTTTATTAAAAAATAAAAAGCACTTTTAATGGTGCTTTTTATTTTTTAAAAAATGTTTAAGATTATAAAAATTGGCTTAAAAATTAGCTTCCAGGCTTTTTTAACACTCTGTCTTATCTTACTAATAATATGTTTGGTTTTTTCTAATAATTTGCACCTTCAACAAAAATTGGCAATTTTGCCAAAAGTTAAAATTGTAAAAGCAAATCCAGATATTGAATACTTAAAACCAACTGCTTATAGCAATGGATATAATACTACAAATCCTACTTATGCTTATGACAATGCAACCACCCCACCCAATGATACTTATTCTGACACTACTACGGGTACTGATGCATATCCTTCTATTGTTTACCACACCTGGCAAACAACAAGCAATAATTATTCAGCTTTAGTTTTAAAAATTAATCGTTCCTCTTCGGGTCACTCTGATGACCAATGGGGAATTGCTTATTCAACCGATGGTGGCAGCAACTGGACTTATATTGATTCGATGTCATCAAGTAATGTAGCTCGGGGAACAGTACAAGTTACTCTTTCAGCTAGTCAAGATTTGAGCCAGCTTCAGGTTAAACTTGACACCGAAAAAATAAAAGGGCCTGATGGAGGTCATGTCTATATTTATGATATTTGGACAGAAGGAACTTATACTCCAGTTACTGTCTCTGTTTCTGTTAGTGATGGAGTAGTAAGTTACGGGACTCTTACAGCTGGCTCTAGCCAAGATACCACCTCTTCTGGTTTAAACGACACCCAGACTGCAACCAATGATGGTGATGTAACTGAAAATTTTAATATTAAGGGACAAAACTCTGCTTCTTGGACTTTAACTGCTACAGCTGGTTCAGAACAATATGTTCATGAATTTTCTACTAATGGAGGGAGTAACTGGACAGCCCTAACAACAACTTATCAAACCTTGGCGACTAATATAGGAGTAAGCGGAACTGTAAATTTTGATTTAAAAATCACAGTTCCTACTTCAACCAATGATTATACCCAACAGTCAGTTGACGTAACAATTCAAGCAGTACAATCACCTTAAACAAACATAATTTCCGGTAGCTTTTTAATTTCTAATAAAGGTCGAACCGGGAAAAGTTAATAATTAAATCGGAAAAGTAAGCAAAAGCTAAAACTATGAAATCTTTAATTACTTACCTTAGTATTTTAGGGTTGGTTGGAATGATAATAACAATGGAGGCTTTGGCTGCAGATACAGCTACGGTTACTGCTACAGTTACTGTTCAAAATATCTCGGTTTCAGTAAGTGACGGGGAAGTTAGCTACGGTACCCTAGCTGTAAATACTTCTCAAGATACAACCTCTGGTAATCTTAATGACAGTCAAACTGCAACCAATGATGGCAATGTAACTGAGAATTTCAATATCAAAGGACAAGATTCAGCTGCTTGGACCTTAGCCTCTTCTGCTGGAGCCGATCAGTATGTTCACGAGTTCTGTACCAGTAATTGTGATACTTCTCCTACCTGGACAGCCCTTACTACAGATTACCAAACCCTGGCTACAGGAATAGAAGCAAGCGGAACCCAGGTCTTTGATTTAAAAATCACCACCCCTACATCAACTTCAAGCTATGATGAACAATCAGTTGATGTAACTGTTCAGGCGGTGGCTGGTTAAAAATTATTAGTTTAATTTATTGCGTTATAATAATATGAAAAAACTAACTATTTTTCTGTTAGTGTTCATTTTGCTAATTTCCCCTGTGATTGGATTAAGTAAGATTGGTGTGGGAGTAGGTGTTGGCAAAATAGAAGTAACTGAACCACTAAAACCTGGTCAAATTTATGACTTGCCCTCTTTACCAGTTTTAAACACAGGAGATGAAACTGCTGATTATGAAGTAGTTATTGAATATCATCAGGATCAAGAAACAAAAGCCGGGATGGGTTTAAAGCCAGTCAAAGAATGGTTTAGCTTTGAACCTCAATCATTTTCTTTGAAGCCAGGAAAGGTAAAAAATGTGGTTATAAAATTAACACTTCCTTTGAAAGTAAGGCCAGGAAATTATTTTGCCTATCTTGAAGCTCATCCAGTTAAAAAAAGTGAAACAGGTGGCGCATCAATAGGAGTAGCTGCTGCTAGCAAGCTTTATTTTACTGTTGCACCGGCTAATATAATTCAAGGATTGTACTACAGAATTATTAGTTTGTACGCGCATTACCATCCCTGGGATACTATAGTTCTTCTGGTTATCTGTCTTGCTATCCTGCTGCGGTTTTTCAGCAAACGTTTTAAATTCCAGGTTACTAAAAAGTAAATCTATATTTATTCAGATAATTTAAATGAATGGAGAAAAAAGTTTATCTAAAGACTTTTATTTTTGTAATCACAATATTGGTTATTGTGAAAATAATTAATTTCCCAACAACCCTGGCAGAAACTTCTGTAATTATAAAGGCAATAACCAAAATATCTGTATGTGGAAACAATAGTAAAGAAGGAGGCGAACATTGCGATAATAATAAGTTTGGGGGAAAAACTTGCTCTGATTTAGGCTTCAAAGGTGGAACGCTGTCCTGCTCTAATTCATGCGAATACGTAGTATCTGACTGCACTACAGACGCAGAAGTATATGACCAAACTGAATTCACTTCTACAGGAGGTGAATTTACACTTGTAAATGGTAACAATCAAGCAAAGATAACACTACTAAAAAACTCCTATAACGATAATCTCTGGCTGTTTGCCTTTTCTTATACAAATGACTTTTTTTCTAACAATAAACCAGCTCCTTCGGGTAAAAGCTTTGTAGGAAAAACCTATGATTTTGTATTCATAGATTCTAACGGCAACACAGTCTCAAC
>CAZVDC010000025.1:0-4089 GCA_964625995.1 uncultured Candidatus Saccharibacteria bacterium | reverse complement strand
GGAGGGGGTGGTGGTTTTTTTAGGTTTTTAAAACCGAAACCAACTCCCAAACCAGAGCCAAAACCCTCAAAGCCAAAACCAGACCCAGACTTTAATGATGATGGAAAAATAAATATAGTTGATTTAAGCATTCTTCTCTTTTGGTATGGAAAAACAGGCTCTGAGATTATTCCCTATGACTTGAATGAAGATAATATGATAGACATTGCTGATGTTTCTATTCTTTTCTACTATTGGAAAGATTAAATTACAATGAAATACTTTCTATATTTTACCATCATAATTATTTACATAAGCCTAACCAGTTTTACAGCCTATGGACAACAAACTGAGGATGTTTATTTACACATAAACACGAGCGCCAATAATGTTGCTCCTGAATCAGAAATAAAAATAACAGTACTAGCAACAGCCTATAAGCCAGTAAATGCTTTTGATATTACTTTGGAATATTCTCCAGTTCTTTTTGAGCTTGTAAGAGCTTCAACTGAAGGATCTATTGTATCTTTGTGGAAATCTCTGCCCGTAGAAAACAAAGATGGAACAATACGTCTTATTGGAGGATTAATTGAACCATTTTCTGGCCAAAATGGTAAAATCATCAACTTGTTCTTTCGAGCCCGCGGCGATTTCGGTTCTGGTGATTTTGTCATAAAAAAAGCAAATTTTGCTTTTGCTGACGGCAAAGGCACTCTTGTTCAAGCAAAAGAATCACATTCTAAAGTTATGGTTAAGGAAAATGCCCAGCTAGCCCGTTCAGAATTCAGCCCATCTACACCCCAAATTTCTGGAGTAACAATAACAAAAGATCCTATTGAAAAAAGACCAATAATCTCAGTAAGAACTACAGACGACGGCGGTATTAAAAAGATATATATCCGCTCGCGTTCCTGGATGTTGTGGAATGACTGGCGAGAAACACGACTAACAACTTCTATTCCAAGGTATGCCTGGATGGCTCAAGTTAAAATTTTTGACTGGGAAGGCAAAGAAAAAACTTTTACAATATACCGCTGGGATATAGCAGGATTAAAGCTCTTAATAATTGCTGCAATAATAACTATTTTATGGCTCCTAATCAAACGGTTTGGTTTACGTTCCCGGACACTGACTACAATATTAATAATCATCTTTGTATTTTTAGTGTCCTCAAACAACACTCAAGCAGCTACTCTTTCTCTAAGTCCTCCTAGCGGCACCTTTAATGTAGGCAGTACTTTTCAGGTACAAATTTTACTTGACACAGAAGGAAAAAGCATAAATGCTTTAGATATACAACTACTTTATCCGTCAGATAAGCTGCAAATTATCTCTCCTTCAATTGGAAAGTCTATTATGACCATCTGGACCAGTTCTCCAAAAGCAGATAATCAGCAAGGTAAATTAACGCTCCGAGGAGGAATACCAAATGGCATCACAGTAAGCAAGGGGCTGATTACAACTGTTACTTTTAGGATAAGACGAACAGGGCAAGCAATTGTAAGATTTGGAGACGCAACTCGCGTTCTTCTTAACGACGGCAAAGGAACCGATGCTTTACGAACCACCCAAAGCGGGGTATATGAATTCGTGCTTCCGCCCCCTGCCGGACCAATAGTGGCCTCTGAAACACATTCTGACCAAAAACAATGGTATGCTAATTCAAGTGCAATTTTACGCTGGACTACCTCGGCTCCTACTACTGGTTATAGCTACACATTAGATAATTCTCCTTCAACTATTCCGGATAATATAGTAGATTCAACCCAGAACTCTGTATCATACAAAAATTTGTCATCGGGTACCCACTATTTCCATATTAAAGCAAAAAACCCTGATGAAGTATGGGGTGGTACAACTCATTTCGCTCTTAATGTTGATGTTGAACCCCCTGCTTCTTTTCCAGTAGACGTTCAACCATCTAAACGAACAACTCGACATAACATACTTTTTTATTTTCAAACTACTGATGCTCACTCTGGTATTGATAGATACGAATACCAAATTATCCCTCTCCAGCTTCATGCGGCCAGCATTGAACAAGGTTCTTTTCTGTTTATAGAAGCGCAAAGCCCTCAGGTGGCAAAACTAAATCTTGGAAAATATCTTATCGTTGTCCGAGCATATGATAAAGCAGGTAACTTCCGAGAAAGCCAAGAACGAGTTGAAATAATGATGCCTTTTGTATTTTGGGCCACCAATAAATATGTGATAACTGCTTTAATTCTTCTAGTAATATTAATCACTATCATAGCCAGAATAATTTATATTAAACATCGCAAAATTGAAAGAAAACATACTCAAAAAGAACTCCCTGAATCAATAAGAAAAAAATTAGAAGAATTAAAAAAGTATAGACAAAAATACGGTATGCTGATTTTCCTGCTTGTGTTTTTAGTTGGTTCTATATTCTTTAACCCTTTCTCAGCTTCAGCTCAAACTGTCAAGCTCTCCCCTCCTCTTATTACCACTGTTCCTCGCTATATTTCTAATAATGAAATTTTATACCTTGGTGGAGTAACGAACTTTCCAAACTCAGAAGTTATTATCTATCTTCAGAATCTAAAAACTGGAGAAACATTTAGTTATTCAGAAACAGCAGGAGCAAAAGGAGAATGGTTTTATCGACACCCTTCTCTTCTTTCTGAAGGAGAATATGTGCTTTGGGCCCAAACAAAAGTTGGAGACGAATTGAGTCCACCCAGCCCTCAAATTAATCTTAAAGTAAGGTCCACTGCAATTCAATTCGGCGCCTCAAGATTAAGCTATGAAACCCTTTATTTACTGTTTTCAATAATTTTATTAACAGCATTTATTGGTTTATCAGGATTCACTATTTTCCACGCTAAAAATGCTAGGAAAAAACATAAAATGTTAAAAAAAGAAATCTATGAAGCTGAAGAAGCAATAAAAGATGGTTTTGATAAGCTACGACAGGAAATCGAAATAGAGCTCGGGATAATAAAAAAGCTTAAATCCAAAAAATCTCTTTCACAAAAAGAAAAAGAAAGAGAAAAAGAACTATTACAAGATTTAAAAACTATTGAAACACATATTAGTAAAGAAGTGGAAGATATTGAAAAAGTTGCTTAGGTAATCTGAGTATATAGTTTTTCTATTGTAATTTTCACATCATTTTAAAAGAAAAACTCCCAACTTTGGGAGTTTTATTTTATAAAATACTACAAATACCCAACATAATCCAGATTAGCCCCAAAATAACAGGAAGGTCAATGTTCAAAAATCTAGTAAGACCAAGTGAAGGCATTGTGTCTTCGTATTCATACAACTCAGCTAACCGCGGATTTTTTCCAGCTTTTTCGCTCCACCAGGAAACTATTTTTGATCTGCGACTACAAGTAACCATCCAAAAAATAATTGTAGTTATACCTATGACACAAAAGGGCCAGAAAATAGGCGATTCAAAGAACAACGCACCTATTCCTAATAAAATCCCTTCGGCTAAAAGAAAAATAATTCGATAGGACTGAAGCAGCACATTTTCCATAAATAGACCCACCTGAAGTTCCAAGTATTTCTCATCTTTGCCAGTTTTATTCATTTATATTCCTCCTTTATTGAACTAATGTGTGCTTATTATATCTTGGTTTTTAAAATATGTCAAGGTGGTGTAGTAATAAGGCCTAGCCCTTAAAATTTATCACGATAGTAATCTAATCGTGCAGCTACTTAAAAACAGCCGAATTCGGCTGTTTTTAAGTAAAACTTTTAGCTATTTAATCCATCAAAGCAAGAATTGATTTAATTGATTTACTTTTGTTCTTAATTTTTATTTCCCCCCACCAACCATTCAACAAACTCTTTTCCTTTTTCTTCCAAAGCTTCAGCTAAAACACCAAGGAGTTGGGAGTCGCTGGAGCGGTCTGAATTCGCAAGTTTCTGATTTTCATTCATATAGTAATTCCATTGTTCTTTTTCTTTATCATACAAGGGAGTTTCTTTTAGCTTTTCCAACATATTTTTAGCTCCTTCTAAATTTCCAGTTATTGCTTCAGCTAAAACACTAAGGAGTTGGGGTTCGCTGTAGCGGTCTGAATTCGCAAGTTTCTGATATTTATACATATAGTAATTCCATTGTTCATTTTCTTT
>CAZVDC010000024.1:4305-8237 GCA_964625995.1 uncultured Candidatus Saccharibacteria bacterium | reverse complement strand
TTACATTTTGTTTTCAAAATTAAAGAATTAAAGAATTGGTTAAAAATTAAAAATTCAAAATTAGAAATTAGTCATTAGACATTGGGATTTGATTAGGTTAATTAGAATAATTAGAAATTAGACATTTTGTAACGAGGTTTGTAACGAGATTTTTTCCATCCTACGGATGACCAGTGGCACCCTTCGGGTGACCACCCGCAGGGTGGTTACTGTGATGTACCACCCGCAGGGTGGCCTCGTCACATATCCTTTATAACAAACTTTCAGGATCTATTTCTATATGCCAATTTGAGGGGATTGTCATTAATAATTGGTTTCTAAGACCAAGTTCTTTTATATTAGACTTTATAACTATCTGCCACCTGTACTTTTTTCTTATTTTAGGAACAAAACAAGGACTTGGGCCTAAAAACTGAACCTTTTTTTCTTTTAATAAGTTGAGTTTAGAAGCTTGGAATTCTAATTTCTTAAGAAGAATTTCTGTTTCTGTTTTTACTCTTTTTAACTCTTTATGTTCAAATACAAGCTTAATAAGTTGAGAAAAAGGAGGGTAATTTAAGGTTTTTCGTAGTTTAATTTCTTGTTGGTAGAACTTTTTCCAGTTATTTTTTAAAGCGCAATTAATAGCAAAATTTTCTGGATTGTAAGTTTGGACGAAAAATAAATTATTGCTCATCTTTTTTAGTTGGCTCAATATTTCAAAAACTCTTTCAGAGCTTCTATAATCAGGGAGATTTAATATTGTTTCTATTGAGACAACTGCTACTAGTTCTACTGGTCTAATATTTTTTTCAAAAATCATTTGCGTTCCTATTAAAATTGCTGTTTTTTCTTTATTAAACTGATTAATTACTTTCTTTTGGCTTGCTGGATTTTTTATTACATCACTATCTAACCGAAAGATTTTTATTTTTGGCAAGATTTTTTTAATTTCTGATTCTACTTTTTGAGTGCCAGCTCCATAATATTTTATCCTATAACTCTTGCAATTCGGACAGAGAGCTGGTGGTTTTTCTTCATTGTTGCAATAATGACAAATTAGTTTATTTTCTCGTTTGTGAAGAACTAAAGGCACTTCACACTGAGAACACTTTAAAACATAGCCGCAGTCCCGGCAGAAAATAAAAGTTGAATCTCCTCTTCTGGGTATGTAGAGTATAGCTTTTTTATATTTTTCAAGAGCCGATTTTAAATCCCTACTAATTATTGAAAAATTCCCTTCTTTTATTTCTTGTCTCATATCAATCAGTTTTGTTTTTTTAACCTTATTGTCTGGTTGTTGAATAGAGATTTTGTAATTCTTTCTTTTTGCTAAATAATAAAAATCAACAGAAACAAAAGAAGTAGCATTAAGCTCAATTTTTGCTTTAAATTGCTTAGCAAGATAAAAGGCTAATGTTCTTGCATCATAATATGGTTTTCTTCCCCAGGAAACAAATTTTGAACTTTCTGCTTTTTTTATAGAAATATGCTTTAAGTTTTTGTAAGGCAGAAAAATAAGTCTTTTATTTTCAGGGGTTAAAATTAATTTTTTAGTAAAAGTATAGGGAATTTGATATTCTGAAATTGGTCTTTTTCTTGTAATTAAATTCTTAGGCAAGAACAGTTTAGTTATAGGGCCAAGCGGATAAAAGTAATATCTTGAGAACCAAATTATAAAATCAATTTGTTTTTTTGTCAAAACAGGATTGGCTGAAATTATTTTTTCAATTGGCTTTAACTTGAAAGTAGCACTTTTTTTGATTTCTATTTTTTTATTCTCTAAGCGTTCCGAGGAAACAACCAGTGCATTTATTTGTTTCTTTTTAATGCTTATTTTAACCAAAGCGCCTTTCTTGAGTTTTTTATCAAAAAAATAGCTTAATATTTGCGGGTTTGGAAAAGGAATTTTAATTAATGGAATCACATTAACTATATACATAAGTCTTTCTTTTTTATATCTTTTTAAATATCTATTTCATTGTAGCACAAAAAATGGTAGAATATAAATATATGAAACAAAGGATTTTTATCGCCATTAATATACCTGAAGATATTAAAAATGAGCTCATAAGTTATCAAAAAGAGTTAGCGAGTTTATCAGCTAGATGGACACCCAAAGAAAATCTTCATATCACCCTAGTTTTTATAGGAGAAATAAATTCTTCTGAGGTTTCAGAGGTTTTAAGGGTTGCTAGAGAAATAGCTAAAAAACATAGTTCTTTTTATTTAAAGTTAAACAAAATAACTCTTGGACCTCCCAATAAACCGCCGAGAATGGTTTGGGCTCAAGGAGAAAGCAATTCATTAGTTACAGCTTTAAAAAATGAACTTGAGGAAGCCTTTTTAAAATCTTCAAAGATTAGTTATAATCAGAAGGAAAAAAGGCCTTATCGTCCTCATATTACTCTGGCTAGATTTAAAAAAGAACAATTATTTAAACCCCCAGCCTTGAAAATAGATAAAGATATAGATTGCAGTTTTTTAGTAGATAAAATAGAGGTTATGGAAAGCAACCTAGAACCATCAGGAGCAAAATATTTAATTTTAGAATCGATTAAATTGGGAGCATGAAAAAGGTAGAAATATTTGGAATAAAATTTAATAATTTGGATTTAGACGAAGCTCTTCAAAAAATAAAAAGTTTTTTAGAAAATAGAAAACAACATTATATTGTTCTTCCTTATTCAGAATTTATTATTCGTGCTCAACAAGATAAGGAGTTTAGAAAAATTTTAAACGAGGCAGATTTGTGCTTGTGCGAAAGTAGGGGATTGTGGTTTAGCTTAAGGTTTTTGGGCAAAGAATTAAAAAAGAACATTTATGGAGTAGATCTGATACTCGCCCTAAGCCAAAAATTAAAAATCCAGAATAAAAAAATATTTTTGTTCGGAGGAAAAGAAAAAGTTGTTAAAAAAACAGGTGATAAACTAGGGGAGTGTATAGTTGGCACAGAGCACGGATATCAGGACTTAGATAAAGTTGTAGAAAAAATAAATAAAGTTAAACCAGATATTCTGTTAGTTGCTTTAGGTAGTCCAAAACAAGAAAAGTGGATTTATTATAATTTAAAAAAAATGCCTAGTGTAAAAGTGGCAATTGGAGTAGGTGGAGCTTTTGATTTTATTTCTGGCTACATTAAACGAGCGCCTAAATTTATGCAAGATATCGGTCTTGAGTGGCTTTGGAGGCTAATTGTTCAACCCCACAGATTTAAAAGAATTTATAATGGAGTAATAAAACTTGGCTGTTTAATACTAAAAGAAAAAATCTCATCACATATCCACAATTCTTGATTGGTTACTTCTTGATGCATAATTAAAATTTATGGTATGATAATAACAACAACGTTTTAAGTTAAAGGTCGGTTAATTGATAAGATAATTAATTAGTTAATAAATAATCAGTTAATCAAAATAAATTATGAGCATTTATATTCTTATTATTCTTATTATCATTTTAGCTGTTATTCTTTTCTTTCTGCTTAAAAAGAAAAAACCGGAAGAGGGCGGTGCCAGCGAAGGAACTTTGGAAGATTTAGGTCCTCAGAAAGCAGAAGAACCTCAAGAAGAAGCTGGTCAGGAAACCGAAACTGAGCAAGAACAAGAGACGCCCTTATCAGAGTCAACAGAAGAAAGCTCAAGCCCAGAAGAAAAACCAGAGGAGGTTTCTGAACCGACCACCAGCGAAGAACCAACTAAAGAGGAAACGGTTTAATTATAATTTAAGAAATGTCATTTCTAAAAAGCCCCTCAGGGGGCTTTTTAGGTTATATACAAGGCAAAAATAAAATCCATCAAGATTTTTTCTTGATGGATTTTATAAGGACATAAGAGAGAAATTTACCCATACAACAAGAACAGAAACGTGATTATCATAAGAACAGAAACATGATTATCATGAAAATAAAAATAACAACTGGGGTAACAATAAAAACTGATAATTCATTTTCA
>CAZVDC010000024.1:0-4205 GCA_964625995.1 uncultured Candidatus Saccharibacteria bacterium | reverse complement strand
CATGAAAATAAAAATAACAACTGGGGTAACAATAAAAACTGATAATTCATTTTCAGTTTCTTCAAAGCCACTCAAAAAACCAAGTGCTAGTAGAGCAAAGCATAAACCACAGAAGATTCCGAGAAGAATTCTTACTTTCCAGTTTTTACTGTTCTTTACAACAACATTTTTTCCAGTCTTTTTAACAAAATAACGGCGGACTTCTTGAGCGTCATTGTCTCTAAAATTCACCTTGCCTTTAACAAAATAAATTTTTAGAATTCTTTGAACCTCTGTAGGAATCTCTATTGTTGTTCTGAGTCTATAAAACATTAATTCTTTATCAAATTTCTTCTTTGTTTTCTCAAATTCTTCTACCATTTTTTTCAAGATTTTCATTTCTTTTCCTGAAACAATCCTATCCTCTGTCATCTTGTTGAAAAATCTTCCAATTCCTGCCCTTTTTTCTAACAAGACTCTTTCTCTCTTAGCTAGTTCTTTTTTTGCAACTTTTTGGAAAACATCCCCACCGCTTTGCGAGAAAACAGTCGTACCTAGAAGAGTAAACCCGATCAGAAAAATCAAAGCTTTTTTCATTTTATTTACTCCTCCTATTTTTTGTTTTTGATTTTCAAAGAACAAGGAAATTATAACAAATCTTTAAGCTTTTGTCAACGTTTAAGGAGTTATAAACCATCTATCGTTTTTTTGATGAAAAATATATGTGTGACGAGGTCTTTGTTACATATTATGTAACGAGGAAAGACCTCGTTACACCACCTCGTTACACCAATAACCAAAATGTAACGAGGCCTCCGGTCACCCGTAGGGTGCCACCGGTCATCCGTAGGATGGAAAAGACCTCGTCACATTTTATCCTTTGGGTAACTAGTGGTTTTGTTGTGTTTCTTTGACGAAAAATATGTTTTTTAGTATCATAAATAAGCTGATAGATAGATGAATATGATGCGTAGAATTCTAATAATATCTTTATCTTTTATAATCTGTTTTTTAGCAACTCCACTATTTTTAGAAACAGGGGTTAATTTTAATATTTTTGGGAAGGAGGCTTGGGGAGCTAACAAAGAATTAAAAGTTGATTTTGGGCCTAAAACATATAAAAATTCTGATGTTCCGATAATTTTGCCTAGGTCAACATGGGAAAATTCCCCTGATTTAATTAATCTTTTAGACTGGTACCCGGAAGAGAAAAAGGATCAGGAGGAGAATTCTCCTCCTGATTATTTTTCTATTGATAGAATAATAATTCATGATATGGGTTGTAATACAAGGAATCCTGGCTGTAATGACAAAACAGTCAATCCCGTTACCATTATTCAGAACATTTACAGATATCATGCCGTGACAAGGGGTTGGGGAGATATAGGCTATCATTATATTATTGACTATTGGGGAAATATCTATGAAGGCCGATATGGAGGAAATGGAGTTAGAGGTGCTCACACCTATTATGATAGGAAATGTGATAATTTTAATGTTGGTTCAGTAAGTATTCTTTTGATGGGTAATTATGAAAAAACTCAACCCCCAGAGGAAATGTATAAAAGTTTAGCTAGATTGGTAGCCTGGCTGTCAGTAACAAATGGGCTTGATCCTACGGACATGAATCATACTTCTGAAATTTGGCACAGTCCTCGCATTAACAATACTAAAAATAGTTTTAAATGTGACATTTCTCAAGGAGGTCTTACTTCAACATATACTGGGCCTGTGGTAGTGGGTCATAAAGATGTAGAAGCAGGAAATTCTGATCCAGGAGTATTGGATTTAAGCAGGGTAAGAGAAGAAGCAAAAACTCTTTATTTAAAATACAAAAACTATTTGTATAAAAGTAAGAATAGTTCAAAGGTTTTTAAAATTACCAACGGGATAAGAACAGAAATTAATTCAGGAAGCAGGGGAGGTTATAAAATAATAGAAATTAACAAAAGCCAATTAGATATTTTTCCTTCCAGTAAAAAATTTTTATATTCTAATGGAACCCTGGTTAAATCTTTTACTAGACCAAGGGTTTATTTAATAGAAAACAATAAAAGAAGACCCATTCTTTCTGAAAAAATTTTTAATGCTAGAAAATTTAATTGGTCAAAAATTAAAATCTTATCAGACCGAGATTTAGCTGTTTATTCGTTGGCTGCGCCACTACCTTTTCCTGATGGTACATTAATAAAAGGGTCTGGTCCTGAAATTTATTTAGTAGAAAACGGAAAACGAAGACATATATCTTTGCCAATTTTATTTGATAAATTAAATTTTGATTGGAATAAAGTTATTCAAGTTAGCCAAACTGAGCTATTAGCACATCCTCTTGGAGAAAAAATTTTGTTGCCGGATAATGTACTAGTAAAAGAAAAAAATTCACCCCCGGTTTATTTAATAAAAAACAGTAAAAGATACTGGATTAAATCAATAAATGTTTTTAAACGATTAGGGTTTGATTGGAAAGACATCATTGTTTTAGAACCTTGGGAAATAAAAGATTATTTGATGGGGTCAGCGATTGAAACCGTTGAAGATTTTGCGACACTAGAAAAAAAAGAAGAGATTATTTCTCCTCAAGATAAAGAACCTAAGCCAGAGACAGAAAACAATGTATCTGAACCCATTATTAGAGTAGGAATTTATAGTGTATCACCAGGAAAAAATATTGTAATTAAAGCAAATAAAAAATACGAGGTATATAAAAATGATTTACTTTTAGCAGTAAAAAATGCCAATGAATTAATTACCATTCCTTATTCAAAAACAGATTATTATAAAATTATTTCTCCGGAAAAAGATGCAATATTTGAAATAGTTTCTTATGAAAACCGCCCAAAATGGAATCCTGAGATAAATGACAATCTTTTTAGGGGCAACTTAGAAATCAAGTATTCTAATAAATCTCAAAAAGTTTGGGTGATTAATGAGCTATATTTAGAAGATTATTTAAAAGGGGTTGCTGAAGCTTTAAACAGCGATCCACTTGAGTATTTAAAAGCTTTTGTAGTGGCTGCTCGGAGTTATGCCTTGTTTCATATTAAAAACAGTGGAAAGGTGCCAGGAGAAATATTTCATTTAAGAAATTGGGCTTTTGACCAATTATACAAAGGATATGGGTTTGAAAAACGAGCACCTAATATAGCTAAAGCAGTAGAAGAAACCAGAGGAATAATCGGCAAGTTTAATGGAAAGGTTGTTCGGGCAGTTTATTCTTCTGACTCAGGAGGGGTAACCAAGAGCGCCTGTGAAGTCTTCAAGGGGGTGTTTTGCGAAAGCAGTGATTATGATTACTTAAAAGGAGGTGTTAAAGACCCAGAAGGAACTATTCATTCAAAATCAGCAATTTTGGCCAGTCATGGAGTAGGTATGAGTTCAGCCGGAGCTAGAAGATTAGCCGAGATGGGAAAAACTTTTGAAGAAATTTTGAAGTATTATTATTTAGGAATTGAGGTAGAAAAAATATACTGAAGTTAAAATTTATCAAAATTGGTACAAAAACATATTAAAAAGGCGCTTTTATAGCGCCTAAAAAATTAAAACATAAAACAAAAAAATAAAAAACAAAAGAACAGTTATAACAACAAAGAGAAAGAAAAGATTGCCGAAATCAAAACCAAAAAATTCTTTTGCATCTTTATCACTGGCAAACCCAGCAGAAAAGAGTGCAGCAAAACCTGAAAAAATTAGAAAAAACAGACAGATAGATCCAAAATCAAGCTTTGATTTTTCTGGTAGTAAATTTAGTTGCCTGAGTATACCAGAAGCAAATAAATAAAAAAGGATAGTGTAAAGAAGATCAAAAATAATCAAATATATAATACCAAAAACAGTTTTAAGTAACTCTTTTTTAGGGTAATAAGTTCTTTTTTCCACCCCTTCCTCCTTTAAAAGGTTTAAACAAACCTTGTATTATTTATAACAGATAAAATTAAATTTGTCAAATATTATTCTTTGTAGGTTGTAAGAAATTAAAAAATAAAAGCAGAGCAAAGTTTTATTGAATTTCAGAAAAATAAACCGTATAATAAATGCGCGAAGAGCATAAGGTTTTTTAAACTTCTATTATAATTTTTTCATTATACTAAAATACCTGATAAGTTGTTAGTTGTATTGAAAATAAAAAGCACTGTTTTAACTCAGTGCTTAAAATTAAAAACTTTATAATACAACGACAGCGAAGCGTCAATGGTTTAATTAATTTTAAAAAGCACTAGATGTTTTTA
>CAZVDC010000023.1:0-8430 GCA_964625995.1 uncultured Candidatus Saccharibacteria bacterium | reverse complement strand
CTAATTATTCTAATTAACCTAATCAAATCCTAATGTCTAATGACTAATGTCTAATTTTGAATTTTGAAATAATTTTTTAATTTTGAAACTCTTAATATGATGAGACCGCGAATATCATTGCTTCTTAAGGCTACTAAAGAGGCAGGCATTGAATTTTCTGAGTTGTTAGATATAATAATAAGCAATGCCACTAATAAGGAACTTGGCCCTATCGTCTAGAGGTCTAGGACGTCTGGTTCTCAACCAGGAAACCGGGGTTCGATTCCCCGTAGGGCCATAAATTTAGGCGGGCAAGCCTGGAAACTCGGGTTCGAATCCCGATAACGGCATTATTACGGCGGACAGGTCAACCAGGAAACCGGGGTTTCACCCTTTGGGTGACCACCCGTAGGGTGGCCTCGTCACAAAATTGTAACGAGGTCTTTCCTCGTTACATTAATGATGATACCTCTGGGTGGTCACTGTGATGACCACTCGTAGGGCTAAGTTTAGAAATATAGTTCAATATACGAGGATAACTGATCCCCTGTATTTATTTGGTACAGGGGTAATTTTTTGTTAAAATAAGGGTATATGAAGGAAAAAATTAACAATTGGCATAGTCTGTCTTTAGAAACAGTATTTAGGAAAGTAGGGGCTAACAAAAATGGTTTATCAGAAAGCGAGGCAAAGAAACGTCTTAAAAGATTTGGCTTGAACAGATTACCAGAAGAAAAGAAGTTGGCTGGTTTTAAAATATTTCTAGAACAATTTAAAAGTCCCTTAATCTATATTTTAGTTATTGCTGGACTTGTTACTTTAATCTTGCAAGATTGGACTGATTCAGTAGTAATTTTTGCTGCTGTTTTTTTAAATGCTGGAATTGGCTTTTTTCAGGAAAATAAAGCTTCTAAAATTTTTGAGAAATTAAAAAAGCTGGTTAAAGAAAAAACAGTTGTTATTCGAGAAGGACACGAAAAAGAAATAAATCAACTTTATGTAGTTCCTGGTGATATTATTGTTTTACGACCCGGAGACAAAATACCAGCAGATGCTAGACTAATAGAAGTTTCTGGTTTAAAAATTAATGAAGCTCCTTTAACCGGCGAATGGTTGCCATCTGAAAAATCATTAAAAATTTTACCAGAAAAGACTCCTTTAGCTGACCGAGATAATATGGTCTATATGGGAACAATAGTAGAAGACGGAAGAGGAAAAGCAGTTGTTGTTTCAACGGG
This sequence comes from uncultured Candidatus Saccharibacteria bacterium, assembly GCA_964625995.1. Lineage (GTDB taxonomy): Bacteria > Patescibacteriota > Minisyncoccia > RBG-13-40-8-A > JAUWHN01 > CAZVDC01. The sequence continues at coordinate 7,213 of CAZVDC010000023.1, read as the reverse complement.
TTCAAAAACAGAGATGGGGGAGATAGCTATGTCAATTAGAGAAACGCGGGAAGAAAAAACACCCTACCAAAAAAAACTATCTCGTCTTAGTAAAATCATCGCCATAATTGTAGGATTTATCTGTATCGGAATTTTTATTGGAGGGGTTTTAACTAAAAAAGATATTTTAGAGATGTTTGTCACTGCTATAGCTGTAGCAGTAGCAGCTATTCCAGAAGGATTACCAGTAGCAATGACAGTTATTCTAGCCTTAGGAATGGAACGAATTTCTAGAAAAAAAGGTTTAGTGAGAAAACTAATAGCTACAGAAACCCTAGGCTCCACCCAGATAATATGTACTGACAAGACGGGGACTTTAACAGAAGCAAAGATGAAGGTAGCAGGAGTATATACAGGCGCTAAAGAGCTTCTAAGCGATGGAGAACATTTCAAAAAAATAGATAAAGACAGTATGAGTACTCATATTCTAGCCTTGAAAATAGCTACTTTATGCAACGAAGCATTTATAGAAAACCCAGAGGAGGCAATGGAAAAATGGATTATTAGAGGAAGGCCTACTGAAAAAGCTCTGCTTTTAGCCGGTGTTCAGGCAGGATTAACAAGAGAAAAGCTTGAAAAAGACCAGCCAAAAGTTGATGAATTGCCATTTGACTCAGTATATAAATACTCAGCATGCACCCATCGGTTTAATGATAAAGAAGATATAATTTATGTATTAGGAGCACCTGAAATAATTTTAGGGAATTCAAGATATTTAGAAGCTAATGGAAAACAGGAATTAATATCTTTAAAAAGATTAAAAGAATTAACAAAGAAATATGAAAAACTCGATAGTAAAGGATTGCGGGTTTTAGCAGCAGGCTATAAAAGGATTAAAAAAGATTCGCTTACTTTAAAAATAGAACAAGCAACTGATTCTCAAAAACCCATTAGCAATTTGAAAAAAGAAGAAATTTATGAAGAAAGTTTTAAAAATATGGTTTTTGTAGGATTCATTGCTCTAAGGGACCCCTTAAGAAAAGATGTAAAAGAAGCAATAAAAATATGTAAAAGAGCAGGTATGAAGCCAATCATTATTACTGGAGACCACCGTTTAACCGCTAAAGCTATTGCTGAAGAATTGGGACTTCCTGCTAAAGAAAAAAATATCATAGAAGGAAGGGAATTAGAAGAAATGACAGATAAAGAGCTAAAAAAGAGATTAAAAGATTTTGAGATTTATGCTCGAGTGGAACCAAAGCAAAAATTAAGGATTGTTCAAGCTTGGCAGGAAAAAGGAAAAGTGGTGGCTATGACTGGTGACGGGGTTAATGATGCCCCTGCCTTAAAACAAGCAGATATTGGAATAGCCCTTGGGTCGGGTACAGATGTAGCTAAAGAGGCGTCAGATTTAATTCTTTTAACTGATAATTTTTCAATCATCGTGGCAGCAGTTGAAGAGGGGAGAGCAATTATAGATAATGTTAGAAAAGTAGTCACTTTTCTGTTTGCCGATGCCTTTACTGAAATAATTTTAGTTGGGGCTAGTATTGTTAGTAAACTCCCACTCCCAATTTTACCAGCTCAAATTCTATGGGTTAATCTTATTGAAGATAGTTTACCTGCAGTGTCTTTAGCCTTTGAACCAAAAGAGAAGGATGTGATGGATAGAAAACCAGAAAACATTGAGGCTCCTCTTTTAACAAAAGAAATGAAAGCAATCGTTTTTATTATTGGCCTTGTCAGTAATTTTATACTTCTTGGATTATTTCTCTGGCTTTTAAAAATAAATCTACCTCTGCCAGAAATTCGAACAATCATTTTTGCTGCCTTAACTATAGATTCAATTTTTTATATTTTTTCATGTAAAAACTTAAGAAAAAATCTTTGGCAAATAAATATATTTAGCAATTTGTTCTTGATTGCTAGCTGGTTTTTTGCTGTTATTATGCTGATAGCAGGGGTTTATGTTCCTGTATTTCAAAAACTGCTTAAAACCATTCCTTTAAATTTTTATGATTGGCTTTTTGTTTTTACCATAGGAATAATTAATTTGGGTTTAATTGAATTTACTAAATGGATATTTATTAAAAATAAAAAAATATGACTATGTTTTTGTATATCATTCTTTTTTTGGTTTCTGTATATATTCTTGTCAAAAGTGGGGCAATCGCAGTTAAAAACTTAGTAGCTGTAGCTCGGTATCTTAGAATTTCCGAATATGTTTTAGCTTTTATTCTAATGGCTTTAGCAACTAGTTTGCCTGAGTTTTTTGTAGGAATAAACTCCGCTCTTTCTAAAGCTTCAATTCTTTCTCTGGGGAATGTAATAGGCTCAAATATAGTTAATTTAAGTTTTGTTTTAGGAGCGGTAGTAATAATTGCTAAAGGCATTAGGATTGAAAGCAAAATAGCTAAACGAGATACTTGGTTGGTATTTTTTATCTCAATTCTTCCCGTGCTCCTTTTAATTGATAAAGATCTTTCTCGGGCTGATGGGGTTATTCTTTTAATAGCATTTATTTGGTATTTTAGGCGGATTCTTAAAGATAAAGAGGCTTTTAAAAAAAGAATGAATCACGTGGCTAGAACTGTTGAAGAATTTTGGCGATTTATAAAAGATTTAATAGTATTTATTTTGGCCATAGTTATTCTTTTAGGTAGTTCTTGGGCAGTGGTAAAAACTGCTGAATTAATAGCTCAAGGACTTAACCTAACCTTAGCTCTAATTGGCCTTATTTTAGTAGCAGTTGGTACTTCGCTTCCAGAATTAGTATTTGGCATCAAATCAGTAATTACTAAACATGAGGGGATGAATTTAGGTAATTTAATAGGTAGCACAGTTATAAATTCGACACTTATATTAGGAATTACTGCCTTAGTTTTTCCAATTAAAATAGAAGATTTTAACTTAATTTTAACCAGCGGCCTTTTTATGATTCTTACCATTTTAATCGTTAACTTTTTTATAGCCACCAAAGACAAAATTTCTTTGAGAGAAGGAATGATTTTAATTGGCTTATATGTATTGTTTTTAATAATTGAATTTATGGTAAGATCTTAAATAAATAATAAAAGCAAGAAACCAAAAAACTGATTTTGCATCGGTTTTTTTATTCTGAGCAGAATAACTTGCTAAGTTTTTTAAAAAATAGTAAGATAAGATTGATGAATTACTTGCTTTACATAATTATTTTTCTTTTATTGGCAATTATTGCTTATTTAATTTTAAAACAAACAGGAAGCAAGAATTTAGTTGATGAACTGAGAGAGATTAAAAAAGAAATGATTGAGACTCGAGAAAGAAGCATGGAATCACTGCAAAACCAATTAAGAGAAAGTGGGAAAATAGTTCGCGATGTCACTGCTTATATTAAAGACGTTACTTCACAGTTAGAAAAACTTCATGCTGATCATCAGTATGTAAAAGATGTTAGAGAGCAGTTGAATAAATTAACTGATGTTTTAGCTAATCCAAAACAGCGGGGGATCTTGGGGGAATATTTCTTAGAAACCCTTCTTAAAAATGTTTTTCATCCTGATCAGTATAAGCTTCAATATAAGTTTAAAGATGGGGAAGTAGTTGATGCCGTAATTTTTATAAAAGACAAAATCATTCCCATTGATTCCAAATTTTCTTTAGAAAACTATAATAAGATTTTAGAGGAAAAAGACCCAAAAAGAAAACAAGAATTGGAAAAGATTTTGAAGCAAGATTTGAAAAATAGAATTGAGGAAACCGCAAAGTACATCAGGCCAAATGAAGGAACAATGGATTTTGCTTTTATGTTTATTCCTTCAGAAGGAATTTACTATGACCTCTTGATTAATCAGGTTGGAGCTGTTAAAATAAGTACTTATGATTTGATAGAATATGCTTTTAAGGAAAAACATGTAATTATTGTTTCGCCAACGTCTTTTTATGCTTATCTTCAAACAGTTTTACAAGGATTGCGGGCTTTACAGATTGAGGAGTCAGCTAAAGAAATTCAAAAGCGAGTAGAAGTTTTGAGAAAGCACCTATTAAATTATAATGAGTTTTTAAACAAATTAGGAGTTCACTTAAAGACAGTTGTTAGTACTTATAATCGGGCATATAAAGAATTTACCAAAATAGATAAAGATATGGCAAAATTAACCGGGGGAAAAGATAAGGTAAAGCCCTTAGAAATAGAAAAGCCAAAAAATACCGAAGATTAAAATAAATTAACTTCATAAATTTTATGCTAGCTGTAATAAAAACAGGCGGAAAACAATATTTAGTTAAAAAAGGAGATAGAATAGAAATTGAAAAAATTGAGGGCAAGGAAGGTGATGAGATAGAATTCACTGATATTTTATTATTGGAAAAAAATAAAAAAGTAGAAATTGGAAAACCCAAAGTTGAAAAGGCTAAAGTAGTTGGTAAAATTTTGGAGCAGGGTAGAGGAGAAAAGGTGATTATTTTTAAATACAAACCCAAGAAAAGATATAAAAAGAAAGCTGGTCATCGTCAGCCTTATACTAAAATCGAGATAAAAGAGATTGTTAAATCTTAATACTTATTAAAAGACTAAAAACAGAGAGATAGCAGATTAAGAGTTTAGATTAAAAAAACAACCTTATAAAAGGTTGTTTTTGAGTTTATTTTGAATTATATAGTCTATATTTGACAAATAACTTTTAATCGTAGAAATGTTTATATTAAGAATCGAAGCTATTTCTTCTGGTGTTTTGCATTCAAACAATAACTGTGCCGTCTTTTCTATTCTCTTCCATCGTTCTTTGTTGAGTTTTTGACCTTGCCTTTCTTTTAGATATTTTTCTATATATTCTTTTGCTTGTCTAAGTTTTTTCTTTTTAAACTTAAAATAGATATATTTCTTTTTGGGTTTAACTGTTATAGTTTGTTTAACAATATTGGTTCTTTTAAACCTTAATAATTTATCTTTTATTTTGACAACAATCAATTTTACCTCCTTAAAAAAATTTTTTGCAGAGCATAAATTTATTTTCTTCCCAATAATGCTTGAGCTATAGTATCTTCATCCATATATTCCAATTCGCTTCCCGTAGATAAACCCCGTCCCAGTCGGGTTATTTTTATATTAGGCAGATTTTTGCTTAAAATCCGGTCGATATAGAGAGCCAAAGTATCACCTTCCGTAGTAGCGCTTGTTGCTATAATGATTTCTTTAATCTCTTTGTTTTTTCTTACCCTTCCTATTAATTTATCTAAATGAAGCTGTTTTATAAAATTTTTATCCAGAGAGTTAAATTCACTTGTTCCTAGAACATGATAAAGACCATTATATTTTTTGGTATTTTCAATAGCTTCTAAGTCTACATCTTTTTCTACAATACAGATAATACTTCTGTCCCTGTTTTGACTTTTACAGATTGTACACAAAGAAGAGGTTTTATTTTTTGCTTTCTCTATAGTTCGAAAACAGAGAGTACAGTGGTCAATATTTTTAAGGTCTAAAAGAGCTTGATATAGACTTCTTATTTCTTTTTCTGGTTGTTTAAGAAGATAAAAAACAAAACGAGCTGCTTGACGGGGGCCTACAGATGGGAGTTTGGAAAGTTGGTCTATTAAATTTTGAACAGGTCGTGGAAGCATTGATATTAAAGCTCTTCTTGGTATTCTTTTGACAAATTTTCAAAGGTGACAAAATTTTCATTAAAATACAGCTCTACTATTCCTGTAGGACCATTGCGGTGTTTAGCTATATGAATTTCAACAATATTTTTTTTCTCACTATCTTTTTTATAATGATCTTCCCGATAAATAAATAGGACGACATCAGCATCTTGTTCGAGTGACCCAGATTCTCTTAAGTCAGCCAGGCGAGGAATCCCAAGAGGTCTTTGTTCTACTGCTCTTGAGAGCTGTGAAAGAGCAAGTACTGGAATGTCTAGTTCTCTTGCTAGGGCCTTTAAACCCCTAGAAATTTCTGTTATTTTTTGAACCAAATTATCAGTTTTTATTCTGGGTTCATCCATAAGTTGAAGATAGTCAACTACTACAAGACCTAATCCATGTTCTGATTGAAGTCTTCTTGCTTTGGTTTTTAGTTCCATAACTGTACTGGCAGGCGTATCATCAATAAAGATAGGACTTTCAGAAAGAACACCAATTGCTTCTTGGATGCGAGAAAAATCATTATGTTCTCCTTGGGTTGATAGCCGTCCTGTTCTTAATTTCCATAGACTTATTCTCGCTTGAGCACATAATAACCTGTCCACTATTTGAGAACTAGACATTTCTAAACTAAAGACACCTACAGGAATTTTGTTATTGACAGCAACATGACGGACAATATCTAAAGACAAAGTAGTTTTTCCCATACTAGGCCTTGAGGCTAGGATAATAAAATCTGATTTTTGTAAACCGCCTAATACATTATCTAATTCATAAAAACCTGTAGAAAGTCCTCTTAAGGTAGAACCATCTCCTTTGTGTAAGGCATCGATTCTCTCAAAAGCTTCTTCAAGAGCAGGTTTTAAAGGGATAAAATATCTCTTAATAGAGCGTTGAGACACGGCAAAGATTCGTTTTTCAGCTTCATCTATTAAGTTTTCTACTTCTTCAACTTCTTGATAACCAAGTTCGGTTATTTCGTAAGCAGCTTCTATTAAGTCGCGATGAAGCTTTTTCTTTCGGACAATTTTTGCATAATGAACAACATTAGCAGCTGAGGGAACAGAGTTTATTAACTCGGTCAAATAACTAATTCCACCTATTTCTTCAAGCCTGCCTTTTTCTTCTAATTTGTTAGAAACACTCAAAAGGTCAATTGGCTCATTTTGTTCAAAAAGCTCAAGCATGGTTTCATAAATTACAGCATGAGCACTTCGATAAAAATCTTCAGGGGACAAGAAATCTGATACCTTTATTATTGCATCTTTATCAAGCATTAAGGCGCCCAATACAGATTGTTCGGCTTCAGTATTTTGAGGAGGAAGGCGGTCGGTTTTTTCTAACGAAGCCTTCTTTTTTTGATTGTTTCTGTTTATAATTTTTTTTGATTTTTTCTCAGCCACGGATTTAATAATTTTAATAGGTTAAAGACGGAATCAGGCCAGTATCAAATTCAGTATAACAAATTTAAAAAACTTTAGTCAATTTACAGACAAAAGCAATGCAACGAGTTTCCGATTACTCGAAGAGTGAAAATACTTCAAAGATAAAATAACCAATAACCAAAATACAAAATACAAGATACAAGAAACAAGAAACAAGAAACAAGAAA
>CAZVDC010000022.1:0-9284 GCA_964625995.1 uncultured Candidatus Saccharibacteria bacterium | reverse complement strand
CTAGGCCACTAGACGACGGGGCCAGGAATATAACGAATATAACGAGGTTGGACCAAGATAACTATAACAGGGTTAATATAACGAGGTCCCTGGTCATCCGTAGAATGCCACCGGTCACTCTTGGGTGATCACCGTGATGGCCACCCTTAGGTAGTCACTATGATGTACCACCCCGAAGGGTGGGAAAAGACCTCGTTACAAAATGTCTAATTATTCTAATTATTCTAATTGACCTAATTAAATCCTAATGCCTAATGACTAATGTGTAACGAGGAAAGACCTCGTTACACAATGTCTAATTAACCCAATAAAATCCTAATGTCTAAATCCAAGACCTAAGATCCAAGATCTTAAGCCCTGAATAGTCACTCTTGATGATCACCTGAAGCATAGAAAAGATCTTGTTATATTAAATCGCTAAGCAATAGGTCAAGAAAGTAAAAATCATTTGTAATTAATATAACAAAAATATTGATTTTTTGCAATGAAGGAAGTATAATATAACCTGAATTTACAATAGTAGTCGTTATGAAAAAGAAAGTTTTTTAGACCTGATACTGAAAGTTTAATTTAAATACAATGCGGATGTGGTGTAGTGGCAAAAGTGATGGCAATAGATCTACTTCCTTCATTTTTCGTAGTATGCGGGATTAGTATAATGGTAGTACGCGACCTTCCCAAGGTCGAAGCGCGGGTTCAATTCCCGTATCCCGCTTCATCTTACTGTCATGGAGGACAAGCAACCAGAAAATCTGGTTTGAATCCGGTCTTCTGTAATAGGTTAGTTTAAAATCTAAAAGGAGGTAAAAATGGCAGAAATATTGATTGGTATTGGTAGAAATAGCACTCTGATTTCTTGCGAAAGCATTAAAAGAACACTCAAAAGAGCAAAAGGACACATTGAAGAAGCCGAACAGATTTTTGACCAGAAAACAGTAGATTACAAGAAATTGAAATATTTGCTAATTGATGCAATTCTTGCTCTTGGAAATATTTTAGAAAGCGCTCAGTTTCGCCGAAAATAACAATAAAAAACCCGCAAGTGCGGGTTTTTTATTGTTATAAATAAAAACAACTTATTTTATTTTAGTACTTCTATTTTAGTATTCTTTAAAGCTCCTTCTATTAATTTTTTAATATTTAGCTTTTTTTCTGCCTTTTTAACTTTTTCTAAATCTGCTTTGGTTTCTGGATGTTTTGGCAAAAATCTAGCGCAGCAGTCTTGATGGGGTAAGATAGAAATTTCATAGGTGCCGATTTCCTTAGCTTTTTGGATTATTTCTTCTTTATCTAAACAAGCCAATGGTTTTATAATTGGTAGACTTACAGCTTTTTGAACTACTCCTAAATTTTCTAAAGTTTGAGAAGCAACTTGGCCAATGCTGTCGCCAGTTATTAAGGCTTTGGCTTTTTCTTTTTGGGCTATTCTTTCAGCAATTCTCACCATTAAACGACGATACAAGATAACTCTTAATTTATCCGGTGTTTTAAGAAGAATTTCTTGTTGGGCCTCACCAAAAGGTACTAAATATAATTTTACTATTGGTTGAAACTTTTTTAAGACCTTGATTAATTCTATTACTTTTTCTATAGAAGCTTTGTTTGTATATGGCTGGGCATGAAAGTGAATAAAATCGAGAGAAATTCCTCTTTTTAAAGCATAAAAAGCAGCCACTGGAGAATCAATTCCTCCAGAAAGAAGCAAAATTCCTTTTCCACTTGATCCAACAGGCAATCCGCCGGGTCCTTTGTGTTTTTTTAGATAAATAAAGGCAAATTTTTCTACTATTTCAATAAAGCAGGTTATTTCTGGGTTTTTTAAATCAACTTTTTTATTTAAAGTATTACAGATTTTTGCACCAATTTTTTCATTTATTTCTTGCGAGGTAAGAGGAAAATTTTTATTTGCCCGTTTAGTTTCAGTTTTAAAAGTTTTAAATCGTTCCTTTTTTAAAAGTTGGCAAGCTTTGTTTTGAATAGATTTTATATCCTGCTTAACAAGGACAGCAAAGGCAAAGTAAGCAATACCAAAGATATTTTTTAAGCTTTTAATAATTTTCTTTTGTTGCCCTTCTCCTTGTTTGGTTAATTCAATTAATATTCTTCCTGATATTCTTTTAACATAATTTAAGTATTCAGGCGGAATCACCTGTTTTATGTTTTTGACTAAGACCTCTTCAAAAACTTTTCTATTTTTCCCCTTTAATCCTATTTCGTGATAATGACAAATAATGTAATTCATGATACAATTAGTATAACAATTAACTCGAAATAGCTCAATTTATTAATCTATTTTCCTGCTTTTTACCAGTTTAACCACAACCCCGTTCATTATTTGCCAGCATAGTTCAGTGGTAGACCCGCCCACTAGTCGCCTAGCGCCGATGTAGCTCAATTGGCAGAGCAGTCCCTTCGTAAGGGAAAGGTTGCTGGTTCGAGTCCAGCCATCGGCTCCAGACGCTTGGCAGGCGGGGCAACTCTTTCGTAAAGAGTAGGTCGGGGTTCGAATCCCTCTACTGGCTCAGGAAAATCTTGCAACGAGACTTGTAACGAGGAAAGACTTCGTTACAATCTGTTTTCAAAATTAAAGAATTAAAAAATTGTTTCAAAATTCAAAATTCAAAATTCAAAATTAGACATTAGAAATTAGGCATTAGACATTAGTCATTAGGATTTGATTAGAATAATTAGGTCAATTAGACATTATTTGTATCTTATTTCTTATTTCTTGTTTCTTGTTTCTTGTTTCTTGTATCTTGTATCTTGTATCTTGTATCTTGGTTATTGGTTATTTATATATGTAACGAGGTCTTTCCTCGTTACATTATAAAGAATTGTCTTTTTTTTGTTTTTTGGTTATCATTAAAAAGAGTATGGAAGCAAAAGAAAAGCTTGAAACATTAAAAACTAAAATCCGCCAACTGGCGGAGTGTCTTTGATTTAGAAAAAAAGAAACAAAAATTAATTCAATTAGAGGTTTTAACCAGGAAAAAAGATTTTTGGAAGAATCAGAAAAGGGCAGCAGAAATTAACGAAGAAATTTCAGAGCTTAAAAACATAGTTAATTTTTTTAATAAGATTGAAGAAGATTTAAATGCTTTATACGAACTGTACAAAACAGGGAATCAAGAAGAAAAAGAGGAAACAACCCAGTTTTTAGAAGAAATTGAGCAAAAAATAGAAAAAGAGAAGATAAAACTTATTCTTTCTGGGAAATATGACAAAAGAAGTGCTATTATGACCATTTATGCTGGGGCAGGGGGTGTAGATGCTCAAGATTGGGCTGAAATGCTTTTAAGAATGTATTTGAAATATGCCCAAAGAAAAGGGTTTGAAGCAAAAGTAATTCAAATTACTTCTGGAGAAGAAGCAGGAATAAAAAATGTAACCTTGGAAATAAAAGGACCTTACGCTTATGGCTATTTAAAAAAAGAGAGTGGTGTACATCGTCTTGTCCGGCTTTCTCCTTTTGATGCTGATAATTTACGACATACTTCTTTTGCAATGGTGGAGGTTTTACCAGAGTTTAAAGAGGTTTCAGAAATTGTATTAAATCCCGATGATTTAAAAATTGATACTTACAGAGCCTCGGGCCCTGGAGGGCAGTATGTGAACAAAACAGAATCAGCAGTAAGAATTACTCATATTCCCACAGGGATAACAGTTGCTTGTCAATCAGAACGTCTACAGGGCGAAAACAAGAAAAGAGCAATAAAGCTTTTACAAATAAAACTTTTTCAAAGAAAACTCCAAGAGCAAAAAAAGGAGCAAGAAAAGCTTCGTGGAGTTAAGAAAACAGCTGATTGGGGAAACCAAATTCGTTCTTACGTTCTTCATCCATATAAACTAGTGAAAGACCATAGAACTAAAATAGAAACCCAGAAAATAGAGGAAGTTTTAGATGGAAACCTTGATATTTTTATAGAAGCCGAGTTATGTTTAAAAGATAATTAAAAAGAATAAATTAACTTTTAATCAATTAATTAGTAACAAAATGATACAATTTAAAAAAGTTACCAAAGTTTATCCTCTTAATTCGGACTATACAATTGCTTTAGAAAATATTACATTTAACATTAAAAAAGGAGAGTTTGTTTCTATTGTTGGTCAATCCGGCGCAGGAAAAACAACTCTTCTAAGGCTTATTCTAAAAGAAGAGGAACCAACAGATGGTTTGATAATTGTAGATGGTCAAAATTTGAAAGAAATAAAATTTAAAGAACTACCTTATTATAGAAGAAAAATAGGAGTTGTTTTTCAGGATTATAAATTATTACCAGATAAAACTGCATATGAAAATATTGTTTTTGCCATGGAGGCGGCAGGAAAAACAGATGAGGAAATTAAAAGAGATGTTCCAGAGATTTTAGATTTGATAGGTCTTACTCATCGCGCCCATCACTTTCCTTCTCAGCTTTCAGGTGGAGAGAAACAAAGAGTGGCAATTGGAAGAGCTCTTGCCAATTGCCCCAATGTTTTAATTGCTGATGAGCCTACTGGAAACTTAGACCCTCTTCACACCTGGGATATTGTTAGATTGCTTCACAAAATTAATGAAATGGGTACTACAGTAATTTTAGCAACTCATGATAGAGAAATCATTAATACAATTGGAAAAAGAGTCATTACTTTAGACAAGGGAAGACTGATAAGAGATGAAGAGCGAGGTAAATATGTAGTTTAATTTTAATTTAATAATTAATTTAAGCTATAATTATGCTTCTTTTAATCAAAAGAATAATAAAATGGGGAGTTAAGGGTTTTATCCGAAATGGTTGGCTTTCAGTAGCAACAATTTCTGTTATGACTTTTACTTTAATAGTAATTGCCACCCTTTTGATGTTAAATATTGTTGCTAGTGCAGTATTAAAAAATATTCAAGAAAAGATTGATATAAGCGTCTATTTCAAACAGGAAGCAAAAGAAGAAGATATTTTGATTGTGAAATCTCAATTAGAAAAATTAACTGAGGTTAAAGAAGTAGAATATGTGTCCCAGGAAGAGGCCCTAAGAAGGTTTAAAGAGAAACATAAAGATAATCCTTATTTAATCGAAGGGCTTCAAGAATTAGAAGAGAATCCCTTAGAAGCAAGTCTTAATATTAAAGCCCAACAACCTTCTCAATATGAAACAATTTCTAAGTTTCTTGAAGGAATATACTATCAAAATATCATTGATAAAATAGATTATCGTCAGAATAAGGAAATAATTGATAAACTTTCTTCGATTATTACAAACATAAAACTTGTCGGTCTGATTTTAACAGGAGTATTAATTTTGATAGTGGTTCTAGTTACCTTTAATGCGATTAGGATAGCAATTTACAGTTCACGGGAAGAGATAAAGATTATGAAATTAGTTGGCGCAAGCGATTGGTTTATAAGAAGCCAGTTTATAGTTGAAGGAGTAATATACGGTTTTATTTCGTCACTTTCCACTTTAGCTATTTTATATCCGGTTTTTTGGTTTTTTTCGCCCAAGTTATCAAGATTTCTACCAATAGAAGACTTCTTTTCTTATTTCCATAGCAACATTTGGGCGTTTTTAATCATTCTTTTAGCAATAAGCATTGGTTTAGGGATTGGAAGCAGTCTTTTAGCAATAAGAAAGTATCTTAAGACGTAAACCGATGCAGAATAGATGCGGGGTCGTCTAATAATAGGACGCCTAATCCTGAATCAGGTAGTCTAGGGCCGTCCTATACCACAAGGAGAACAGGGTCCCCGAAGTAAAGCAGAGTTTTGTTCAGAGCGAACTCTGGCTTGATGGTTTTTATATTTCAATCAGCATATTTAAGCAAGAGAAAAGAAAAGATAAGAAGTTGTGAAGTATGAAAAAAGATTATTTTAGAAAATTAATAAAAATATTTTTCCAGATTAAGAAAAAAATCATTTTAGGAATTTTAATCGCTGCGATAATAATAGGAGGCGCAGTTTTTATATTACTCAAAGAAGCTTCAAAGTATTCTTTAGAGGGTTTAGAAAAAGCAGTTTTTTATTACAAAGGAATAAATGGTGATTCACGTCTTTATTATGTAATCCCAAACCAAGAGCCAGTTTATCTGCTCACTTTACCCTCGGAAGAGATTGATGTTAATCGATACAAGGTTCCAAAACACAGTTATATTTCTCATAATGGAAAAATTCTTATTTTTTTCGAGCGGATTAAAACTATACCAGTTGGAGAAGTTAAAGAAGGTTGGATGGCTTATCGTGTTGTATATAAACCCAAGTATATTAATTTAGAAAAGGGAGATATTTTTGAGATAAAACAGGAAATTGATGCCGGAGGAATAGTGTTTTCTCCAGATGATAAAAAAATTGCCTGGGTAAAAAGAGTAAATGAGGCAACAGTAGAAGAACTAGAGGCGGCAAATAAGAAAAGAGAGATTTGGATAAGTGATATTAATGGAGATAATCCTAAATTTTTAACTGCTGTAAGCGAAAAAGTTGTTCTGCTCCAGACCTGGACAGACAACTATCTATATTTCTGGGGAATACAATCACCTGGAGAATATTCTCTTGGGAGGATAAATATAAAAAATGGACAAGTTGAAAGATTTCAACCTCGATATTGTTTAGAGAAATTAACCAATTGCCAGAATTTTAAAATAGACCCTAGAGGAAAATACTTTATTTACGAGGCTGATATTGTTCAGGAGGACAAAGAAGGGGTAGATCTTTTTGTAGAGAGCTTTGATAAAGAAGAATCCTGGCAGATTGTAGTAAATAATTATATTAGCGACCGCCTTTGGTTTCCTTTAGATAAAACGATAGTCTATACCGAACAAGTCGCAAGGAAAGGATCTGACATTGAAGAAAAAATCCACCTAGTTAAATTAGAAACCAAAGAAGATAAAGAGATTTATTCTGGCAGTTATTTAAGCCAGATAACTCCAGATAAGACTGGACAGTATTTTTATTTTATAGAAAAGGAGACCGACCAAAAGTTTAATTTAACAAAGATTAATATCCAAACAGGTCAAAAAGAAATTTTAGCTTCAGGTAGATATGACCAATTGAAAATTATTTCTTCTTGGTAATTAGTAACCCAAAGTAGCAATTTACTAAAGTTGAAATAATTTCGATGGCCCGAATCTTTGGGCCTTTTTAATTGTCAAAAATTTTTTATGAGGATATAATGAAAATGATATGACAAAGAAAGAAGCAAAACAAAGAATAGAAAAACTTAAAAAATTAATAAATTACCATCGTTATCTTTATCATGTATTAGACCGTCAAGAGATTTCTGATGCAGCTTTAGATTCTTTAAAACATGAACTTTATGAATTAGAACAGCAATATCCAGAGTTTATTACTCCTGATTCTCCAACTCAAAGAGTGGGAGGAAAACCCCTTGAAAAGTTTGAGAAATTTACTCATCCAACCCCAATGCTTTCTTTTAATGATGCTTTTTCTTTCAAAGAAATAAAAGAATGGATAGAGCGGAATGAAAAGATTGTAAAAGGAGCTAGTCGATATGGGTATTACTGCGAGCTTAAAATAGATGGTTTAGCAATTGAGTTAATTTATGAAGATAATGTATTAAAAGTGGGAGCTACTCGAGGAGATGGAAAAGTCGGAGAAGATGTTACAAATAATTTGAAAACCATAGAAGCTATCCCTTTAAGGTTATTAGACAAAGAAGAAGTTGTTAAAAACTTAAAAAAAGAAGGGCTTTCTCGGGTTGCAAAGAAACTTTCAAGGTCCTGGCCAAGAATTTTGGTAGTAAGAGGAGAAGTTTTTTTAAGCAAAAAAGAGTTTCAAAGAATTAATACAGAGCTCAAAAAGAAAGGAGAAAGGACTTATGCCAATCCTCGCAATTTAGCCGCTGGTTCAGTAAGACAGCTGGATCCCAAAATTACTGCTAGCCGGAAACTGGATTCTTTTGCTTATGATATAATTACAGACCTTGGTCAAAAAACTCACGAAGAAGAACATAAAATTTTAAAAGCTTTTGGCTTTAAAACTAATCCTCATAACAAATTCTGTAGAAACTTAGAAGAGGTGGAGAAATTTCGAAATTACTGGGAAAAAGCTAGAGAAAAGCTTTCTTATGAGATTGATGGTATTGTAGTGATTTTAAATAATAATGCTGTATTTGAAAAACTGGGTGTAGTTGGAAAAGCCCCTCGAGGAGCAATTGCTTATAAATTTTCTCCCAAAGAAACAACAACTGTTTTAAAAAATGTTGTTTGG
Organism: uncultured Candidatus Saccharibacteria bacterium; assembly: GCA_964625995.1. Classification (GTDB taxonomy): domain Bacteria; phylum Patescibacteriota; class Minisyncoccia; order RBG-13-40-8-A; family JAUWHN01; genus CAZVDC01. The sequence goes on along the minus strand of CAZVDC010000022.1, from coordinate 1,086 downwards.
CAAGTAGGACGGACTGGTGTTTTAACTCCTGTAGCAATTTTAAAACCAGTAGAAATAGGCGGCGTAACAATTTCACATGCCACTTTACATAATTTGGATGAAATTAAAAGATTAGGAGTTAAAATTGGTGATACTGTTATTGTTGGCCGAGCAGGCGATGTTATTCCTGATATTAGAAAGGTTCTTAAGAATTTAAGAACAGGAAAAGAAAAAGAAATAAAGGTTCCTAAAAAATGTCCAGCTTGTGGTTCTAGAGTAGTAAAGATAAGAGGAGAAGTAGCTTACAGGTGCTCAAATAAAAATTGCGGTGCAATTCAGAGAAGAAATCTTTATCATTTTGTTTCCAAGGGAGCTTTTGATATTGTTGGTTTAGGTCCTAAAATAATTGATCAGCTAATGGATGAGGGGTTAATTTCTAATCCAGCTGACATTTTTGAATTAAAAGAAGGAGATTTAGTTCCCCTAGAGAGATTTGCCGAAAAATCAGCAAAGAATTTAATAGAAGCTATTGAGAAAAGCAAAGAGATTTCCTTATCAAGATTTATTTATGCATTAGGCATTAGGCATGTTGGCGAGGAAACAGCCATTGATTTGGCTAAACAGTTCGGCGATATTGAAAAATTAAAAAGAGCTTCTTTAGAAGATTTGTTAAAAATTAAAGATATCGGTGAGATAGTAGCAAAAAGTATTTATAATTGGTTCCGAGATAAACGGAATTTGGCGCTATTAGAAAGATTAGCTAAAGCCGGAGTGAGAATAATAAACCCCAGTCTACAGCTGACCAGCCGAAGGCTGAAAAAATTAAGAGATAAAACTTTTGTATTTACTGGTGAACTTGAAAGTATGACTCGCGACGAGGCAAAAGAAAAAGTCCGTGAGTTAGGTGGAGATGTATCAAGTTCAGTATCTAAAAAGACCGATTTTGTTGTGGTTGGTAAAGAGCCGGGAAGCAAATATGACAAAGCAAAAAAGCTAGGAGTTAAAATAATTAATGAGAGAGAGTTTTTAAAGATGATAAAATAGCGATTCTGATATCCGGGTGGGCACTTCTGGGTATCCCGAGCCAAAGGCGAGGGTTGTGCTTTC
>CAZVDC010000021.1:0-9396 GCA_964625995.1 uncultured Candidatus Saccharibacteria bacterium | reverse complement strand
TTTAAATCTTTTGAATCAATTCTTTTTAGAAAATCGCCAATTGATTTAAATAATCCGTTTTTTTCTCTTTCTTTTACAATAACCTCAACAATATTTCGGCCTACATTTTTTATCGCCCCCAACCCAAACCTTATCTCTGTCGGAGAAACTAAAGTAAAATTTTCAAAACTTTCATTAATGTCCGGAGGTAAAACATCTATCCCCTCTTTTTTAGCTTCTTTAACAAGTTTAGCTATTCGATCGACATCACCCTGTTCAGCATTTAAAAGAGCAGTAATAAATTCTGGTGTATAATTGGCTTTAAGATAAGCTGTCTGATAACCAATTAAAGCATAACAAGTTGCGTGACTTCTATTAAAACCATAACGCGCAAAGGGTTCTACGAATTTCCAAATTTTCTCCGCTGTCTTCCTGTCAATTTTGTTTTTCACCATCCCTTCTATCATTTTCTCTGATTGTTCGTCAAGAAGTTTCTTTATTTTCTTCCCAACTGCTTTTCTTAAAATATCTGCCTCTACCAAACTAAAACCTGCTAAATCTCTGGCAATCTGCATCAATTGCTCTTGATAAACCGCGATTCCATAAGTGTTTTTTAAAATTGGCTCTAACTTTGGATGGATATAAGTAATTTCTTTTCGGCCGTGTTTTCTGTCTATAAATTCTGGTATAAGGTTCATTGGTCCGGGTCTAAATAAGGCAACCATGGCTATAATATCCTCAAACTCAGAAGGACGCAATTGTTTTAAATATCTCTTCATTCCATCAGATTCAAGTTGAAAAACACCTGTGGTATTTGCATCTTGCAACAATTTAAAGGTTTTTTGATCTTGAAGAGAAATTTTTTCAATGTTAACATCCTTATTTCGATTTTTCTTGATAAGATTTATTGTGTTTTCAATAATAGTAAGGTTTTTCAAGCCCAAAAAATCCATTTTTAAAAGCCCTAAATCTTCAATAGAACGCATTTCATATTGAGTCACAATTGTATCATCATTCTGAGAAGCTCTCTGTCTTGGGGTGTAATTATCTAAACTCTCTTTTGTAATAACTACTCCACAAGCATGAGTAGAAGCATGACGCGCTACTCCTTCTAATTTTAAAGCTAAATCAATTAAGCGCTTTGTTTGGGAATCGGTCTCATAATCCCTTCTTAACTCTTCTACCTTGTCCATAGCTTCTTTTAAAGATAAAGAAAAGGGAATCTTTTTAGCTAATTGGTCACAGAAAGCATAAGGATAGCCCAAAACCCTTCCAACATCTCTTACCACTGCTCTTGCTGCCATTGTTCCAAAAGTAATAATTTGAGCAACCCGGTCCCGGCCATACTTATTTGCTACATAATTAATCACTTCGTCTCTTCTGGTATCAGCAAAGTCTAAATCAATATCAGGCATGCTAATTCTCTCTGGATTTAAAAATCTTTCAAACAAAAGATTATATTTTAAGGGATCAACATTGGTAATTCCTAACAAATATGAAACAAGACTCCCTCCTGCGCTTCCCCGACCTGGGCCCACAACTATTCCTTGATTTTTCGCCCAATTAACAAAATCTTGAACAATTAAAAAATAAGAAGCAAAGCCGGTTTTTTTAATAATATCCAACTCATAAGCTAAGCGCTTTTTAACATCGGGGGCAACAGTTTTATAACGACGACGGAGCCCTTCTTGGCATAATTTTTTAATGTAACTATCAGGAGACTGCCCTGAGGGCAGGGGAAAATGAGGCAACTCTATTTTTCCCAGTTCAATTTCTAGATTACAATCACTTACAATTCTTTGAGTATTTTCAATGGCTTCGGGAATATCTTTGAATAAAGAAATCATTTCTTCTTGACTCTTCATTGAAAAATCATCATCCATTGTCAGACGGTTTTCATCTTGAATCGTATTGTTGGTTTGGATACACATTAAAATTTCTTGAGCTTCAGCATCTTCAGGATAAATATAATGAACATCATTGGTAGCCACCAAAGGAATTTTTGTTTGTCTGGATATCTCTATTAACCCCTGATTTATTTCTTTTTGACCTTCTAAATTATAATGGGGCATTAATTCTAAATAAAAATTACCAGGTCCAAAAATTTCCTGGTATTCTAAGGCTGCTTTCTTTGCTTTTTCAAAATCTCTTCCCAGAAGAAGCTTAGGAATCTCTCCATGAAAACAGGCAGACATTCCAATTAAGCCACTGGCGTATTCTTGGAGTAGTTTTTTGTCAATTCTTGGTTTGTAGTAAAATCCTTCTAAATGAGCTTTGGTAATTAATTTAATTAAATTTTTGTAGCCTGTTTTGTTCTTAGCTAAGACAGTAATGTGCCACCTCTCCCTATCTATATTAGACCTTTTAAGATGCATATCCTCTGGAGCAATATAGAGCTCGGCTCCTATAATAGGCTTTATTCCTGCTTTTTTTGCTTTTTTATAAAACTCAATTGCTCCATATAAAACTCCGTGATCGGTAAGAGCCAAGGAATCCATATCTAACTCCTTGGCTCTTTTTATAAGTTCATCAATCTTGCCCAAGCCGTCTAACAAAGAATAATGAGAGTGAACGTGTAAGTGGGTGAATTTTGCTGCCATACTATCTAAATTATATTCTAAAAATTAGATGATTGCAAACCTAACAAAAAATGTAACGAGGAAAGACCTCGTTACATTGGACAAATTTTAAACTCTAAATATAAATGTAAAAAATTTAAAACTGTTCAGATATCCAGATTTTTTACGTTTTTGGCATAAGCTTGAATAAATTTCTTTCGCGGAGCAACCTCGCTTCCCATTAAAATATCAAATATTTTATCCGCCTCTTGAGCATCTTCAATAGTAACTTTTTTAAGAATTCTCCTTTCTGGATTCATGGTTGTTTCCCATAGTTGCTCTGGGTTCATCTCTCCCAGTCCTTTGTATCTTTGAATGTTCAGTCCTGACTCCCCTATTTTTTTAATAATTTCATCTTTTTCAGTTTCTGTATAAGCATAAAAAACTTCTTTACCCTTTTGAATCCTGTAAAGAGGAGGAGTGGCTATATAAAGATAACCATTTTCTATAATTGGAGCAAAATATCTAAAAAATAAAGTTAAAAGCAGGGTTCTTATATGAGCACCATCAACATCTGCATCTGTCATAATAATAATACGTTTGTATCTAAGTTTATTAAGGTCAAAATCCTCAGCAATAGCCGTACCTAGAGCTAAAATTAAGGCCTTGATTTCTTTTGAAGTAAGAACTTTATCTAATCTTGCTCTTTCTACGTTGAGAATCTTACCTCTGAGGGGTAAAATAGCTTGAAAATGTCGGTCCCTTCCTTGTTTCGCGCTTCCTCCGGCACTGTCTCCTTCTACAATAAATAATTCTGCCTCATCAGGATTTTGAGTAGCGCAATCTGCTAATTTTCCTGGCAAAGCCAAGCCTTCAAGAACCCCTTTTCTAATTACTGTATCTCTAGCTGCTCTTGCTGCTTTTCTCGCCTTGGCAGCTAATATTGCTTTTTCTAAAATTTTTCTGGCATCGACTGGATTTTTCTCCAGAAATTCTTCAAAGGCTTCTGACATAACTGCCTCTACTGCTGTTCTTGCTTCAGGGTTTCCCAATCTTGCCTTGGTCTGCCCCTCAAATTGAGGTTCGGGTATCTTTACGCTTATCACTGCTGTAATTCCTTCTCTTACATCATCTCCACTAAGTTTTTCTCCCTCTTTTAAATAATTGTTTTTTCTACCATAATCATTTAAGGTCCTGGTCAAAGCAGCCCGGAAGCCAGTTAAATGCATTCCCCCCTCTCCGGTATTAATATTGTTGGCAAAACTTACTTCTACAGGCTGGATATCTTGTGTATACTGAAGAGCAATTTCCACCACTACATCATCTTTTTCTCTTTCTACATAAAATATATTCTCATGAATCGGCTCTTGGTTTCTGACTAGATATTTTATAAAAGAAATGAGGCCGCCTTCAAAGAAAAAAGTGTATGCCTTGGGTGGCTTTTGAGGATCCCTTTCATCAATTACTGTAATTCTTGTCCCTTTGGTTAAATAGGCCTGTTGCCTCAAGTGATCTAAAATTATTTTCCAGTTAAATTTTATTTCTTTAAATATCTCTGGGTCTGGTTCAAAAATAATATTAGTTCCGCTTTTGGAACACTTACCAATTTTTTTAACCTTTGTCACTGCTTTTCCTTTGGCATATTCTTGAGCATACAAAGAATTATTTCTACAAACCTCTGCTCTCATCCATTTTGAAAGAGCACAAACAACAGAAACTCCTACACCATGAAGACCACCAGCGATTTTATAAGACTTTCCTCCAAATTTACCTCCGGCATGCAGAGTAGTCATTACTGTTTCTAGGGCTGATTTTTTGGTTTGAGGATGAATATCTACTGGAATCCCCCTCCCATTATCAGCTACTGCCACTCTGTTATTTGGCAATAAAGTTACGCCTATTGTATCACAATATCCTGCTATTGCCTCATCTAAAGAATTGTCTACCACTTCCCAAATTAAATGATGTAAACCCTCAACACCAGTAGAACCAATATACATTCCTGGCCTTCTTCTTACTGGCTCTAAACCCTTTAAAACATAAATATCTTTTGCAGTATATTCAAAATCTTTACCCTTTGTTTTCTTATTTTTTTTAGGCTGGGTTTTTTTAGTTGAAACTTTACCCTTTTTTCTTTTACTAGTTTTTTTAGATTTTGTATTGCGAGTTTTTTTGGTTTTCTTCATAGCTTACTTTTAAAGCTTTAATTAAATTAACTTATTTTCTAACCTGCCATTCTGGATTTTTTTCCAGCTCTTGGACTATTTTCTTATGAACTGCATCAACTTCCTGGTCGGTTAATGTTCTATCTTCTGCCTGATAAATAATATGAAAAGCAAAGCTCTTTTTTCCTTGGGGTATTTCCTCGCCCTCATAAATATCAAATAAGTCCACATCTTTTATTATTTTTCCTCCCACAGTATTTATTATATTCAATACATCAGCCACCTTATCATCTATGTTTACCAACAAAGAAATATCTCTTATTACAGCAGGGTATTTTGATGGTGGTTGGTAAATTAACTCTTCCTCAACCGCTTTAATCAAAAGCCCTAAATTAATCTCAAAAGCAACCACTGGTTTTTTTATCTCAAAAGCAGTTAAAATTTCTGGATTAATCACTCCTAAAAATCCAATCTCGTCATTTCCCAGTTTAATCTCTGCACTTCTCTCTTTATCCCAAAACACTTCTTCGGTCCATTCTGGGCTTGCCTGAAAATCATCATACCATTGATCTGTTATGCCTAATTTGTTTAAAAGCAGGTCAATTAATCCTTTGCTTTCAAAAAATAATTCCTGAGCATTTTTTCCTATTAGAATACCTGACAACATTTCTTTCTCTTCTAATTTGTTCTTGGTTTTTAAATAAATTTTTCCTATCTCAAATAACTTAAATCTTTCAAAATATTTTAGATTCTCTCTTGTGTTTTTTAACAGATTTGTTATTAAGCTGCGGCGAAGATATTTAAATTCAATGCTGAGAGGATTTTCTAGTTCTATATATTTTTCTGAATTAAGTTTACATTTTTTAATATCATTCTCTCCAACAAAAGAATAGTTGTATACTTCAGTAAGACCTAATCCTTCTAAAATTGACTTTATTTTATCTTTAATCTTTATCTCGTCTCTAATTCTTGGCAAAGATAAAAGACCAAAAGGTGGATTAGAGACAATTTTTTCATATCCATAAATTCTGCCAATCTCTTCTATTAAATCCTCGGGAATTTTTAAGTCTAATCTTCTGGTAGGAATATCAACAACCAAAATATTATCTTCTTCTTTTATTATCCTCCTTGCTCCCCGCCATTGAGAACTTCTAAGATGCCGCGCTAAGTCCTCAACCACCACCTTTTTCTTCTTTTTTGAAGCATGGATTATTTTATTATTTCCTATATACAAAGCAACATGACCAACTCCTTGGGGAAAATCTTTGTCCCTGTGAGGCGTCCCTATTCCTTTTGAAAAAACAAGATCTCCGGGCTTAAGCTCTTCTTTTTCTATCTTGTCTCCTACTTTAATTTGTTCAATACTCATCCGCGGAATTTCTATTCCTATTTGTCTAAAAAGATATCTCGTAAAGCTTGAACAATCAAAAAGATTAGGCGCTTCTTGAGAAGTGCTTGCTCCGTATTTATAAGGTTTGCCAATTAATTTTTTGGCTAAATTTACTATTTCTTTTCTAGGCGAAACTATTTTGGATACCATTCCTAAAGACTTTAAAATCTTCACAACTTCTTTTTCTGAAATATCCACCCCTAAAACGCTCCTTACTTTATCAATTTTTAAAGAAATCTTCCAGGGCTTGATTTTAAAAGAATAAATATCAACAATTCCTTTTGTTACCTGGCCGCCAGCAATTTTTTGAATAAGATTAGCAGCTCTGTCAATTGCCTCTGGGGCTAAATTTGGGTCTAAGCCATATCTAAATCGCAAAGAAGCCTCGGTTTGCAATCCTAGCTTCTTAGAAGTTTTAAAAATATTGTTAGGTTCAAAATTTGCTGATTCTAAAATTATTGTTTTTGTTTTGTTGTCAATTTCTGCTTTTTTTCCTCCTTTTATTCCTGCAATAGCAATTGGATCTCTGCTGTCGGCAATAACTAAAACACTAGAATCAAGCTCATATTTCTCCTCATCTAAAGTAACAATGGCCTCCCCTTTTTTTGCTTGTCTAACAATAATCTGTTTCTTTTTCTTTGCAGGTGCTAACTTATCAGCGTCAAAGGCATGAAGCGGCTGACCAGTTTCAAACATTACATAATTCGTAATATCAACGATATTATTTATTGATTTCTGGCCAATTGCCTCTAATCTTTCTTTCAGCCATTTTGGAGAAGGTCCAACCTTTATTCCAGTTATAACTCTTGCACAATATCTAGGACATAATTCAGTATTTTTTATCTTAACCTCAACAAAATCTTCTGTAGTTATGGTTCTGCTCTCTCGCGGTTTTGTCTTGGGAAACTTTATTTTTTTATTAAAAAGAACCGCACATTCTCTAGCGATTCCTAAATGACCTAAACAGTCATGGGCTCTATTGGCAAGAATATCTATATCAAAAACATAGTCATTCCTGACTTTTTCCGGGCCTTCGGTCTCAAATGAATGCATAGTTAAAGCTTCTGCTAATTTTTTAGGCCCTGGTAATTTGCCTTGAATATAATCTTGTAGCCATTTATAGCTGACTTTCATATTGGTTTTATTTTAATTTTAAAACTGGTTTAAAAATCGTAAATCCCCTGAGTAAAAAAGTCTTATATCATCTATTTTATACTTAATCATTGCAATCCTATCAATGCCTACTCCAAAAGCAAATCCCTGCCAATTTAAAGGATTATAGCCAACCGCTTTAAAAACATTAGGATGAACCATCCCAGCCCCTGCAACCTCTAACCATTCTTTTGAGTCTTTCCTTTTTATATCTACCTCAAAACTTGGCTCGGTAAAAGGAAAATAACTAGGCCTTATCCGCATCTCTATGTCCTTAGAAAACATTGCCTTGATAAATTCCTGTATTACTGCCTTAAAATTAGCAACACTTATATCCTTGTCTACCATTAAACCCTCGAGCTGATAAAACTGGACGTCATGAGAAGCATCAGTGGCTTCGTATCTAAATACTCTTCCAGGAACAACAATTCTAAAAGGAGGATTATTCTTTTTCATATATCTTATCTGCATTGGCGAGGTATGGGTTCTTAACAAAAGTCTTTGACTTATCTTATTGTTTTTTAGCCAAAAAGTATCCATTGTATCTCTAGCAGGGTGTTCTTTGGGAATATTTAAAGCGTCAAAATTATAATATTCTGTCTCTATATCTGGTCCCTCAACAATTTCAAAACCCATTGAACAAAAAATCTCTTCTATTCGTTTTAGGATTAAAGAAATTGGATGAAGGTGGCCCTTAGAAATTTTTGCCCCAGGAGCTGTAATATCTATTTTTTGAGCCCGTAAATTTATTCCTTGTAACTTTTGAATTTTTTTCTTTATCTCTGCCTGGATAATTTCTTTGAGTTCGTTTGCTTGAGGACCAAGTTTTCTTCTTTTTTCCAGTGGCAGGTCTTTTAAGGAACGTAGAATCTTTGTCAAATCTCCTTTACGACCAAGATATTTAATTCTTATCTGTTCTAAATCAGACAGGGTTTTGGCCTGGTTTATTTCTTCAAAAGCCTGTTTTTTTATTTGGTCTAACTCCATAATTTATAGTTTACTTTGGAGAAATAAAAACAAAATAAAACAAAAAGCTATTAATAATCTTAGAGCTAAAGAAATTTTAAACCAAGTATTAAGCAAATTTAAACTTCCCAAAATTAAACAAAAAAGAGTTATATAAAAAAGAATAAAAAGAAAAGTGTTAGCTTTAAAAGGATCAACAGTGAATAAAATAATAACAAAAGATATTAAAAAAATAAAGGTAAAAATAAGGTTAAGTTTAATAAAAAATTTTTTCTTCATAGCTAAAACTATCAAGCCTCATTTATATTTTACCGCAAAATTAATATAATCGCAAATTATTGCATAAGTAGGGTACATAGATAACCTGCAATGTAACGAGGTCTTTCCTCGTTACAAACCCGTTGTAAACCTATTATATTTGATTTATTATAAGATAAATAAAAAGCCTCGGTTTTATAACCGAGAGCTTTTTTCTTGTTTTCTTTTTATCTTAGCTACTCTTTTCTGATGAATTCTTTGATATATACGTCTCGCTCGAGCAAAAAAGGAACTGTGATGAGAAAGAACTTTCATTAACATTTTTCTTCTTTGGGAAATAAAATCTTTCTTAGAGTCTGGAAAAGGATGTCCATATGCTATTATGCTTTCGGCTAAATCTAACAGTTTTACATACAAAGCATCAAGTAGAAACCCAGCTAGCCGAGATTGTTCAGCGCAAAGGACAAGTTTATTTACAGAAATTTTTTCTATTTCAATATAATCCTTTACTCTTTTTAAAGTATCAGCTGAGGTATGACCAAATGGTAAAACCACAACACTAAAAGTATGAATATAAAATGAAAATTTTTCTTTAATAATTCTATAATTTGCTTCTGCTTCAGTTAATTGCGGATAATCAGGATTAGTTGCTCCCCCTACAGTGATTAACAAGTCTATCTTTAATTGTTCTGCTAATAGACAACAGCTCTTCACATAATGTTGATGATCAGGGATTTTGTCAGCTAAAACATCATAACCAGCAATTACCATAATATTCATTTTATACCTCCTTTTTAATGTTCAACTATTTTTTAAAATCTCACAAAAAAACTTTTTATAAAAATAACGCGGGCGATGGGATTTGAACCCACGATCTCCGCCGTGACAGGGCGGCGCTTTAAGCCACTAAGCTACGCCCGCAATTCTG
>CAZVDC010000020.1:0-9642 GCA_964625995.1 uncultured Candidatus Saccharibacteria bacterium | reverse complement strand
GAAATTAAAATAAAATTTATCCGCTCCTCTGGTCCAGGCGGCCAGAATGTTAACCGAAGAGCTACCAAAGTTCAAATTCATTGGAATATAGTTAAAAGCAAGGTGCTTACTGAAAAACAAAGATTTTTAATTTATAAAAACCTAAAAAACTTAATCACTAAAACAGGAGAAATAATAATCGAAGACGAAACCACAAGAAGTCAAGCTCAAAACAGAGAAATTGCCATTGAAAAACTTCACAAGATTATTAACAACGCTCTTAAAAAGAAAAAGAAAAGAATTCCTACTAAACCAAGTAAAAAAGTTAAAGAAAGAATTTTAGAGGCAAAAAAGAAACATTCCCAAAAGAAGAAAGAAAGACAAATAGAAAAGAATATTTTAAAAAAATATCTTTAAAAATAAAAACCCTGATAAGGGGTTTTTTATAAAATCTCTTCTAAGTCTTTTAATACATCATCAGGTATTGGTATCTCTTTGCCAATCGGGCTTATTCCTGGATACCTCCAAGCACTGATTACTTTTAACTTTTGACTTTTAGCTTTTGACTTAATAATTTGATACATCACCCAAATTTCCTTTGGGTGTTTTTTAGTTCCAGTTCTTTGCATTACAGCTAAAGTATTTGGCGCAATTCCTTCTTCTTTCCGGTCAGGGTTTCTCAAAACTCTTTTTACTCGATTCTCAGAAAGATTATAAAACCGCATTTTTTCCCGAGCATGTCTGGTCCAAATTATCTTTCTAAAATTGCTTTGGGAAAAATTCAATTTCATTAACAAAATTAAAGTCTAAATTCTACTTTTTGATATAAATCCTATTTATTTTATCCCCTTGCTCTATTCTTCGAGCTACTTCCAATCCTTTTGACACCTTTCCAAAAGCAGTATACCGACCATCTAAATAATGTTGGGGCTCTTTGCTAATAACTATAAAAAACTGACTACCATTAGTGTTGGGACCAGAATTAGCCATTGAAATAACCCCTGGTTTATGAGGAATTGACTTTATATCATACCTATATCTATAACCTTGTTTTTCTAATTCTTTGACCTGATCAATAGTAAGACCTAAAGAAACCGGATTAATCTCGTCATCAAAAGTATAACCAGGATTACCTGTTCCATCGTTTGAGGGATCATCATCCTTTGATAAGGGGTCTCCTCCTTGAATAATAAAATTTTCTACTACTCTATGAAAAGTAGTTCCATCATAAAATCCTTCTTCGGCCAGTTTTATAAAATTATCAACTGTCTTGGGAGCGGCTTTAGGATAGAGATTTATCTCTATATTTCCTTTTTCTGTTTCAATAACAGCTTTTATAACATCTCTTTCTCTGGCATATTTTACAAAAACTACTAAACCCCAAATTATTGCTATCAATAAAAATAAACCAAAAACAGAATAAATAATCTGTTTTTTCTTTTTCTTTTGTTTTTCTTCTATTTCCTTAATTCTTTCTATCTTTTTTAATTTTTTAAGTTTTTTTGCCTTCCCCATATGTTTTGATTTTATCATATTTTAAAGCTAATGCAACGAAACAAATGTAACGAGGAAAGACTTCGTTACAAAAATTACTATGATAACCACCCACAGGATAGTTTCGCTACACTTTATTTGACAAAAGTAAAAATTAATATTATAATTAAAATAAAGTTCTTTAAACAACCTTTAAACAAAAGGAGGAAAGATAAATGAAAAGTAATCTCCAGAAAAAGCTGTTTAAAATCGAGGGGAAAATGATGTGGATAGATAAGTTTGACCAAAAAAACTTCCTGGAAATCAAAGAATTCGTGTGGGCACCAAATGAAAAACGAGCAGAATCTCTAATTCGTCTAAGGGTAGCAATAATGATAAAAAAACACCGCAAATTATCTTACTTTCCCAGAGTTTTTTTCTGGGATCACAAAATCTCTCAAATTCCTCTAGGAAAGAATGGAAAACAATTAAAGCTTCTTTTCCCTAATGAAAAACAATTAAAACTTCCTTTCCTTTTAAAAAAATAGCCCCTTGTTAGAAGGGGCTCTATTTTTAAACAAGTAGAGTTATTAAATATCCTATCAAACAAAATAGGGCTAAAGGAGGTAAGGCTGGCATTGGCCGGCTTTTTAATTTAATAAAAATTAAATGCATAGCAATAAGTCCTAAAACTGAAAAACAAAGCACTACAACTCCTCCTAAGAATACTTCTCTAGCTACTGAAACTATTAATATCATAGGAAGAATAAGATCTCCTCCTCCTAATATCATAAATCTCGCAGATTCAATTTTTTCTTTTCTGTCTTCTGGTATTTTATCTTTCTCTACTTCTCTCATTGATGCCTTAAAACCTAAAATGTTTTCTGGGATTATAAGGCCTAAAATTACCTGTTTCTTAATCATTGCCCGAGCCATTTTTATCATATGCTTTGTTTTATAAACAGCAACTATATCGTAAAGAGATAAAACAAATAAAATAATAACTGCGTCACGAGGAACTATTCCTGCTCCAAGCCACGCTCCAACACCTGCCATTCCTAACATAATAACCAAGTTGTGGAATAAAACAGTGGGTCTGGTAAAACGAAGAATAATTAATAACCCTGCTAAAATTATTGCTCCTGGTTCTCCAATAAATACCCCAAAAGTAGTATCTATTCCTAATAAAATAGCCAGGATAAATAATAATTTTAGAAAAGTACCTCTTCTTTCTTTTTTAGAAAACTTTAATGTAATTAAAATTAAGATAGTAAAAAATAAAAAATAAACAAGAAAAGTTAAAAAAGAAAAAGGTTGGGGAATTATCTCTTGCTCTTCTAGAATTCTAAAAATCCGAAGACCAACAATCAAGCCGAGTCCTTGAACGATTATAAATAAAACAATTTCCTTCCAGAATATATTAAAGTGTTTAAGCTTTGAATTTTTCATCAAGTTTATTATAACACTTTTTTATTATAACACTTTAATAAAAAGAGCACAGGTTAACTGTACTCTTAATTTATTTTCTAACTTAACCTCTTCTCCACTCCCAATAAACTACATTGTCTTGAAGAATACCTACTGGGTACGGGTACCAAGAGAATTCAATAATTAAAGGCCGAAAATAAGATAAAAAACCATAAGTCTGATCCACTATCTTATTTAATCTACTTTCTCTCGGGCGAAAACGAAAAATTGATCCTTCTTCAATCAATATCTCATCTCTATTTTTCTTCTCTAAATCTCGAGGAGTCCCTGTTCCATAAAAATATTCAAATAAAAATTTTTCATCGATAACATCAGTAATATCCCGCGGTGTAATCGGACCATGACCGTGCAAAACAACAAAATGAGTAGGAGCATACCATAAAATATTACCGCAAAAAACAGAATCCTTTAACGGGAGAGTTTGGTTAACCAAGGTGTGGAATCTTTTATTGTGTTTCCTAACAAATTTTTCTAAAACCTTAAAATCTTTAATTTCATACTTTACCGGACATTTAAAAAATTTCGATTCATCGCTGTGAAAGTGCCGTACAGAAACCATTTTATAACGAGAAAAGAATGCAAGTGCTGAAGCAGAATCAAAAGCATTTGGATCGAAATGAATAAAATCTACAATATTCAAATTTTTCTCTAACAACTGTTTTAATCGGATATGCTTCAAAGGATATTCCATTTTTTACCTCCATAATTAATAATTTTCATCTTTTTCCTTATTTAATTTTAAATGTTCAGTTTGTTAATATACTAAATATTCTAAAAAAAGTCAAGCTTACAAAAAATTTCGTTGCAATCGTCTTAATGCAAAGGTTTTTTCTTTACTACTTATCTGACTCTTTTTAATTCCTTTTTCGATAATATCTAAGGTTTTATCATAAACATTTCTATTTACAGGATAAGGTACTCCATCCTTGCCCCCAAAAGCAAAACTATAACGAGCAGGATCTTCATAAGAAGGCTTTGCTCCATAAATTAATTCTGAAACTAAAGACAATGCTCGAATAGTCATTGGACCCACTCCTTCAGTCATTAATAATTGCTCAAAATTTTCTGGTTGTTGTTCATGAACTTGATATAAAATTTTTTCTAAGTACTTGCTTTTGGCAAAATTTAAATCACCATCCAATCGAGGTAAAGTTTCATCTCCTGGCATTTCTAGTATTTTTTGACGTCCAACATTTATCTTAAATAAGTTACTTGAAGTCCCCACTTTAAACAAACTATACTGACCGGTTTCTTTTTCTCGAAGAAAATTTAAATCTTTTATAAGTGTCCTATAACCGTCTTTAACTAATTCTGTGCTAATCTCTTTGTTTTTTCTACTTTCTTTAGAAATTAAATTTAAGGGTCTTGTTTTAAAATCAGAAGAAATCCCAGTATGTGGTTCTTCAATAAAATCTTTAATATTATCAGAAAGCCAGTGATACCTCCGAGCTTTCCCAAATTTTTCATTCATTCCTTGTTGGATTACTGCCCATTTTCCTGATTTAGTAAAAATAAAAATATGGTGATAAAGCTGAAAACCGTCTTGAATAGCAGTATTATCAACTTTAGCACTAATTTTTGAAGAGTAAACCAAATTATCAGCCAATGACTGGGCAAAAGAAAGCTTCTCAGCCCATTCAACAATTTGTTCCGGTGTTTTTCTCGAAGTTTTTCCTTTGCCCCCGCAAACAAAAATGCCTAAATCTTTTTCTAATCCTCTTATTCCTTCTTTTAAGGCACCTAAAGTAATAGTAGTGGTCCCCGAACTGTTCCAGTCCATCCCTATAACACAACTTAAGCTTTGAAACCATACAGGATCAGAAAATCTTCGCAAAAATTCTTCAGAACCCAGCTCTTCAATCATAGCAATAGAAATTGCCCGCATTAATCGTTGCATTCTCTGGAAAAGCCAAGCTGGGCACTTGCCATAATCAAGCGGCATTGTTGCTATTCCTGTCTTCATAGGCCTATGTCTTAGATAAAAAATGTTCCCGAATAATAACGGGAACATAAATTAAAAAAATCTTATTCTTCCTGAGGAGGAGACCATTCAATTCCATATACTTTCTTAAGTCTGTCAATAATTTTTTTAAACTCTTTTTCAGATCTCTTAAACGCAATATCTTGTTGAGTTTTCATAAAAGATTCTTTTGATCTAGGGGTCTTGTAAAGTTTTTCTTCAATAACTTTATGTCTTTGAATTTCCTTAAAAAGCTCATTGGCTCTTTTTATAAGTTTTTCACTACGGCTTACTTCCTCTTTTTTGTCCTCTTTTAAGGAACTCTTCTGCTCGCTGGGTTTAAATTTTTCAAAAAGATTAAATTTTTTCATTTTGAACATAAAGGCTAAAATAAATTAATGTTTTAGGTCAATCTTCCTTTTTTTTATTTTACCACAAATTTTAGCAATAAATCCAGAAGGGGTTCTGTAAGCAGTTTTTCCTTTATGGGCTTTCCTTTGAGAATATTTCTTCATAGTTAAAATAATTTTTTAAAAAACCAAATAATAAATGAAACAATAAAGCTAATAATTAAACAGCTTGTTAAGGGAAAATAAAAATTAAAATTTTCTTTTTTAATATAAATATCGCCAGGTAATTTCCCTAAATAAGGAACTTTGGGTATAAAGATAAGAATAATTCCCAATAAAATAAGAGTTCCGCCAAAAATAATTAAAATTTTACCCATCTCTAACATTGTTTCAAAAATTCTCTTGGTTGAACAATTCTTATGTTATGAAATTCTTTTAATTTTAAAAGGTGATCATCATTAGTAATAATAAAATCTGCCCTTCCTGCTAAAGCACAACTGATAAATTTATTATCTTCCGGGTCATCGGTGATTATTTTAATTTTGGGAAGTCTAACCAATTTATTCTGTTCTACTAGAATCTTGCTTATCAATCTTCTAATTTTTGTTTTGGCTTTAATATTATTAAGGATAATTTCTAACTCTCTTCTTATGCTTTCTGACCAAAGGATTTTTATTTTTCTCTGGCTAGCCATTCTTAAAATTTGAGCTGAAGCACTTCTTGGATTAAAGTTCGCTGCTACAAATATATTAGTATCCAGAACCACTTTAGGGAGCTGGCTCTTCATAAAAAGTCTCATTTATATTTGAATAATTTAGAAATCTATTAAAACTCTCTTTTTGCTTAAAAAGAGTAAAAATAAAGAAAAAAACTATAATTAAAAGAATCAAAATCCCTATTTTTGTCTCAAATTTTAAAAGTAAAAGATTTCTCATGATAAATTTTAATTAATTATTAATTAAATTTAATTTTTGATATAGCTCTTCAATTTTCTTTCTTTGCTCTTCAATATCAAAAGTCTCTCGCCTTATACGAGCCTTTTCTTTGCGTATAAATTTCCGTACTGACTTTGGTAATCTTTTCATAATCGCGACACAAATTACAAATGGCACACGAATGTACAAATTTTACAAATAAAAGGTATGTCATTAATCTTATAAATTAAGTATTCTTCTTGGTCTTAAATAAGTATTTCTAAAATTCATATTAATCCTAATTTTAAATTCAACCCTTTAAGATAACGCATCATTTGAAAATAATCTTCTTCATTAGCGTCGCGTTATTCTCCTTTTATCACGGCTAGCGGTTTTAATCTGGCAACCTTTTTAGAAAGTCCGGCCTGATGAACAACTTCAACTACTTCATCAATATCTTTGTAAGCCTGTGGCGCCTCCTCAGCAATTCCTCGCATAGAATAACATTTTACAATAATTCCTTTTTTATCTAAAGACCTGATTACATCTTGTCCAGAAAGATTTCGGGTAGCTGCCTTTCTTGACATTGTTCTTCCAGCTCCATGACAAGTACTAAACCAAGATTCCTTTCCTTTTTCAGTTCCTACAAGAACATAAGAGGCTGTGCCCATTGAGCCGGGAATTAAAACAGGTTGTCCAACATTACGATACTTTTCTGGTATTTCTGAATGACCTGGCGGAAAAGCTCGAGTAGCTCCCTTGCGGTGAACAATCAGACTCATTTCCTTATCTTCTATTTTATGAGCTTCTAGCTTAGCAATATTATGAGCAACATCATAAACAGAAATAAGTTTTGAAGCTTTTTCTCCTAAAACTTTTTTCCAGGCCTTTCTTACATAATAGGTAATCATCTGCCTGTTTGCCCAAGCATAATTTGCCCCAGCTGACATAGCTGAAAAATATCTTTGACCCTCTGGCGAATTAAAGGGGCAAGCAGCTAATTGTCTATCAGGAACTTTAATCTGGTATTTAGACATTGCTCTCATCATTACACGAATATAATCAGTGGCAATTTGATGACCCAATCCCCGGGAACCTGTATGAATCATTATAACAATTTGGTCTTTAAAAAGGCCAAAAGATTTAGCTACTTCTTCGTTAAAAACTTCATCAACTATTTGAATCTCTAAAAAGTGATTACCTGAACCTAGAGTTCCTACTTGGTCCCGACCTCTATTTTTAGCATGAGAGGAAACCACTGAAGTATCTGCCTGCTCTAAACATCCATTTGCTTCACAATTTTCAACATCTTCATTTTCACCATATCCTTGTTCAACTAATTTTTTTGCTCCACCTTCTAAAATTTTATCTAGAGTGGCAAAATCTAATTTTATCTGCCTTCCTCGGCCAAGGCCTGAAGGAACTTCTTTTTGAATTTCTTCAGCTAATTTCTCTAAATATGGCTCCAAATCCTTTTTTGAATATTCTGATTTTAATAACCGCATTCCGCAGTTGATATCAAAACCAACTCCCCCAGGAGAAATAACCCCTTCTTTAATGCCCATGGCAGCTACACCACCGATTACAAACCCATATCCAGTATGAATATCTGGCATTGCTAGAGAATAATTTATAATCCCAGGAAGAGTAGCAACATTGACAACCTGAGTTAGAGCATCAGGTTCTATAGTTTTTAACATTTTTTCATCAGCATAAATCCGAGCCGGTACCCTCATATCCGACCTAAAATTTTTGGGAATTTCCCAAAGATAATCATTGACTTTTTTGAAATCGGACTTCTCCATATCGTTATCATTATAGCACACTCTCTAAATTTAAAAAGCAGGCAAAGGTTGACTCCATCTACTAATTTGTTACGAGACCGAACCTTGTAACAAATTAATAAAAAATTCTATATTAAAGACAAAACACAATAAAACAAGATTTCTTTCAACTGCAAAAATAAAAAATGGCAAAGCTAAGCTTTACCATTTTTTTTATCATTCTTATTTTGTTTTTTGAATCCTTTAATAAATAAGAAAATCGGCAAAACAAATGTCAAATAGGCCATAACCGGAATAAATACAAAGAAAAAAATAGCAAAACTTATAAGAGGACTAAAAGGGTCACTGCTAGAATATTCCATTGGGGGCAACCAATTATTAAAACAGTAAATCCCTCCCATGTAAAGCAAGGGAACTATATAACAAAGAGTAATAAAACCACCTAATACATACAAAGGTCTTCTAGCTATAGCCATAAGTGGGGCTAACCACATTAATGTCGCAATTGATAATTTTATTAGTTCAGTTTCCGTTCCAGTAGCAGCGTTCCGCTCAAAAAAGTAAGTATAAATAAAAATAGAAAGAATTGGAATTCCTATACCAAAAACAATTCGTAAGGGCTTGGAAAAATTCTTCAAAAAACAAGCTACTAAAAGGACAAAGTAACAAATAGTTATTATCACTGGAAGTAAAAAGATAAAGGCAATAAAGCTAATTGTAATAACCAAAAGAGAGGCCCTATACTCGAAAGTAAAAAACTCATCTCCTACTTTTTCTATCCAGAAAACTTTAATCTTATCAGTTAAAAGGTCTATAATTCTGTATACTCCCATTACATCCTCCTTTAAAATTTTTATATTTGTTAATTTCAAAGAACTTTTTATTTTATTAAATCATATCTGAATTTAAATGTCAAACAATACTGTGACCTCCCATAAGCCCTTTTTGTTTTTCTTTATTTCTAAACCATGATAAGTAACCGCCTTGATATCCTCGCCAAATAACTCTATTTTATTGCCAGTTAATTCGCCTTCTAATCTTTTGTCTGTAAATTTTCTAAATTTTATATCGTTATAAACTTCTTTATTTACCTGACTCAAATACAAAACCTCATTTAAAAAATCTACTAATAAACTATCTAAATCAATTGATTCTACAGCTATTTTACTCTTAATTTTTGACTTTGGACTTTTAATTTTAGGCTTTAAGATCTCCATCATTCCAATCATAGCATTTAAAAAAAGTTCTTCCTTTGTTTTGCCAAAGGCCTGAACTTTTACATCAGCAGGATGGGGTAAAATTTTGTATTTCATACAAAATCAAATTCCAAGATACAAGATACAATAACCAAACAAATCTCAAATTCCAATATCCAAAATATAAACTATTTAAAACTTTGATTATTGTTTATTTTTTATTTCTTAGTTGTTGGTTATCTGTGACGAGGTTCTGTGACGAGATCCTTTCACCCTAGGGGTGACCACCCGCAGGGTGGCCTCGTTACATTTCAAAAATTAAAAATTAAAAATTATAATTAGTCATTAGTCATTAGACATTAGTCATTAGTCATTGATTAGGTTAATTAGAATAATTAGGAATTAGACATTATTTATTTCTTGGTTATTGGTATTTTTAAATCCTAATTTTTCATATTCTTCCCTCACCACCCTTCTATCATCCCAAGGAATTTTCTT
>CAZVDC010000019.1:0-9733 GCA_964625995.1 uncultured Candidatus Saccharibacteria bacterium | reverse complement strand
AAAGACTTCGTTACATTCCTCGTTATATTAGATGTAATGAAACAGGGGCTTGCTATATGGTTGCAAATAATTTTTGGTGTGATATGATACTTCTCAGAGGAACAGATTTATGAAGCGAAGATTGTTAATAAAAATCACTAGGATAATTTGGTTGTTTATGATAACCCTAGTAATTTTAGGAATGATTGCTTATCTTTTGATGCCGCTTTTACTCTAATTTAAACTTTCTTTCTATGAGAAATAAATTTTTAACTTCGCCTTTTTTTATTTTTTTACTTGTTTTAGTTTTGATTTGGCTTACTGTTGCTTTAGGAAGAGAATTGTACAACCGTTATCAAATTCATAAAAGAATTGTTCAATTAGAAAAGGAAATTGAAAAAATAGAGGAGGAAAATCAATCTCTTTCTCAGATGATAGAACAATTTAATTCTCCTGAATGGTTGGAAAAAGACGCCCGATTAAAGTTTAATTTAGCTAAGGAGGGGGAGAAGGTTGTTATTATTCATCAGCCAGCCCCAGAGAGTTTTACAGATGAAAATTTAAAAAAAGAAGAACAGTTGCAGTTAAAAAATATGTCTAATCCAGAAAAATGGTGGAAGTTTTTCTTTTCTAAGTCAGATTAAAATAAAACTTAATAAAAAATAAAAGCACTTTAAAAATTAAAGGAGGGAAAAATGAATTCTTTTTCTGAAATTGATTCAGGGGATATTGTAAAAGAGTATTTTAAAGAAAGACAAGAGAGAATTGTGATAATAAGAGAAGAGGTCAACCATTTTTTTGGTAATAGAAACATAAAGGAGATAAGAGCAGATACTGGTACTGTTCTTGTTGGAATTGTTGGCAAAGAAGGAAATTTTGCTATTTTAGGTGCAGATGGACAAAGTGTTCTTGGTGGACAAAGATATGGGATTGAGGTAAGAAAAATTTTTCCAGTAGACAAATTTACTGCAATAGGAGGAACAGGTACTGTTTCTTTTATTCAGGATACAATAAAGCTTTATAGAGCGGATATAAACTTTTTGCAGATGAAAGACTGTAATTTTTTAAGCCCACAAGGTAAAGCCAGTCGTTTGGCAGAGATAGTGAAACAGACAATGTTTATTCGTTCTTATTTTTTTGCTTTACCCATTGGGTTTGCTTTAGTGGTTTATGACCATCAAGAGAAAAGAGCAAGATTATTTGGGGTGGGCCCGTTTGGAAATATAGATGAGAAATATTGTTTAGGAATGGGTTCAGGCGGCATGTGGGCACTCTCTTACCTGAAGTCTAGAATTAACTCTAAAAACAAAAGACCGTCAGATAAAAAGGACGCTTTAAAACTTGTCAGAGAAGCAATTAATCATGCTATTGAAAATGATATATTTTGTGGAGGTAAAAAAACATTCTATTTACTGGACTCTAAGGGAATAAGGAGGATAGAATGAAAACTCAGGATTTTTTAATAAATTTAGGGAGAGAACTTTCTGAGGAAGAAAAAGAAATAAGAAGAGTAGAGATCAAGGCATATATATACCAAAGAAACGAGGTTATTATTGCTGTTTCCTGTAAAGAAGGTATTTTGTTAGTCAGTTTTAATCCTCAGTTTAAGAAAAATATTTTTCCGGTTTACTATTGGATAGCCTTGATGGGGGTTGGAAACGAGAATCATATTAAAGAGCTTCAAGAAAAAGCAGTATTTCTTGCTTTTCGCAAAGAACTGCAAACAAGCATAGAAGATGTGGTGGTTGATGAAGTTGTTCACGAGCTGGCTCTAGGAATGGAACGAGCATTTATTAGAAAAGAAAAGTCGCCCTATAAATCAACTCTAATTCTAGTTCAGCTTGGAACTGAACACCAAAAGGACATAATTAAGCTGATTGAATATGATGGGAGTGTTATGGAACCAGGTCTTACTGAAAGATTTATTTTAGGAATTAGCGAGTCACCTATAGATATTTCCTCTGAATCATTTGCATCTTTAAAAAAATTAAAAGAATTAAATAATTTTAAAGAAAACCAAGAAGTGTTACTTCAGTTTCCTATTGGTTTTGTTCTAGAAAAAATTTTATTTGATTATGTAAAACCCGATGATTGGACTTTTGGGATTAGAGAAGCGGCATTATGGATAGGGCTCTTGATATTTGTTCTAAAAGGAATAAAAGGTAGATTAAATATAGCCCTTCTTGACCGTACAAAATTAAAAAAGAAGAAGTTTTATGATGTCTGGAGAAATATTGTTCCCTCTGACATAGATAAAGAAAACAAAGGCGTTTTAAATAACTGGAAAGATTGGAAAAACTTTGTTGACCCTCTTTATAAGAAGATTAAAAAGGAGAATACTTACCCTGAGTTAACCCCCTTAATTGAGATTTATGAGCTTTTAAGAAATCATTCTTTAAGTCCAAGACAAAAAATAGCAAGATTAATTTGTTTAGAATCAAACAAAGAGATTATTCTTCCTATTCGATATCTTTTAAAAGTTCTACTTTGTATGTTTCAAGTAAAAAGTAAAAACAAGGCCTAAAAGGCCTTGTTTTTAGTATATAAATTGCTCAAATTGAAAAGTTGGGGTAAAATTAAAATTAAGATGGAAAAGAAAAATTATCTTAAAATTGGATTTTCACCTGATTTGAAAAGCCCGAAAGACAGAAGAGTTTTTCGTTTATTGGAGATTGCGCCCGGAGCCTTGAGTTGGTTCACCATTTTAATCGTGATTTTTTTATCTTGGAAGCAGCCAGTATGGGTGGCTATTTTTATTATTTGCTTTGATGTTTATTGGCTTTTAAAGACAGTATTTCTTTCTTTTCATCAGCAATCTTCTTTTAAAAAATTGAAGAAAAACTTGAAAATTAACTGGCTAAAAAGATTAAAGAATATAAAAATAGAAAAACTTTCAATAAGTAAAAAGTTAAATGTTAAAACCTGGTTAGATATTTATCATTTAGTAATTTTTCCTATGTACAAAGAAGGGATCGATGTGGTTCGTCCTACATTTTTAGCCTTGTTAAATTCAAAATATCCTCTAGATAGATTAATCGTTGTTTTGGCTATTGAAGAAAGGGCGGGAGATCAGGCTAAAAAAGTAGCAAGGATGATAGAAGAAGAATTTAAAGATAAATTTTTTCGCTTTTTAATAACTGTGCACCCAAAAAATATCCCAGGAGAATTAGCAGGGAAAGGTTCTAATGAAACCTGGGCAGCTAAGGTTACAAAGAAAAAAATCATTGATCCTTTAAATATTCCCTATGAGCATATTATTGTTTCTTCCTTTGATATTGACACCCAGGTTTATCCTTACTATTTTGCTTGTTTAACTTATAAATATCTTACTTGTAAAGATCCTTTACATTCAAGCTTTCAGCCGATTCCAGTTTACAACAATAATATCTGGGATGCTCCTGCTATTTCTCGAGTAATTGCTATGGGTGCAACTTTTTGGCATATGATTCAACAAGAGCGACCAGAAAGAATGTCAACTTTTTCTTCGCATTCAATGAGTTTTAAGGCATTGGTAGAAATGGATTATTGGCCAGTAAAAAATGTTTCCGAAGATTCAAGAATTTTTTGGAAAAGCCTTTTATTTTATGATGGCAATTATCAAAATGTTCCTTTATATTATCCTGTTTCAATGGATGCTAATTTAGCAAGCAATTTTTGGCAAACAATAGTTAATATATTTAAACAACAGACACGCTGGAGTTGGGGAGTAGAAAACGTACCTTACTTTACTTTTGGTTGTCTTAAAAATAACAGAATAAAACAAGGGACAAAAATCTATCATTTGTTTCATCACTGGGAAGCTTTTTGGTCTTGGGCAACGAATTCTTTATTAATATTTATGTTGGGTTGGTTGCCTTTAATTTTGGGAGGAGAAAAATTTAACCAGACAGTTCTTTCTTATAATCTACCTAGAATGACCAGACTTATTATGACCTTAGCAATGATTGGATTGGTTGGTTCAGCTTTTTATGCTTTGAAGCTTCTTCCTCCTCGGCCAAAAAAGTACAGTTCTAGAAAGTATATATGGATGATTTTACAATGGGGTTTGGTGCCTTTAGTAATGATTGTTTTTGGCGCTTTTCCTGCTTTAGTTTCTCAAACTAGGTTAATGCTTGGAAAATATATGGGGTTTTGGGTAACTCTTAAGAAGAGAAAATAAAAAACCATCTTTTTGATGATTTTTTATAATTATTATGGTTAGAAATTAATTTAACTAGTGTTAATGAATAGTTGATTGATTTAGTCTATTTTGAAGTTCTTGCCATTTGGCTGTGCAAATTGCTAACCAGGATATTCTTTCTCTATTTTGTGATAGAGAATTATTTTTTACATAATCAATCCATTTTCCTTCGTGGCCATTATGGTTTATTATTATCCTAGTTAACTCTTTTAAAGTGTCTTTAATTTGATTGTGGAGATCTCTTCTTTGTTTTTCTAAGTTTAAAAGATGAGTTTCTAAATCTTTTGGTTGGTGTTCTTTTATTAATTCAGTAGCGTAGATGGTTTCAACATATTTTTCACAAAGGCTTACATAATGAGAAAGCAACTCTTTAGCTTTCTTTTTTTCTTTTATATTTTTTATTTGACTAATATCTTCATTCAGGCAATCTATGGCCGTTTTTGCTTCATAAGCTGCTTCAATGTCATCGGGTTTTTGAGGATTAAGCAAAGCTTCTTGGAACATATTTTACTCTAATTCTTTAATTTTCAAAGTTTTAACCTTTGATTTTTCAAGCTTGGGAAGCTTAATAGTTAATATTCCGTTTTTAAGTGATGCTTTTGCCTTATCAGGGTTTATTTCTACTGGTAAAATAATTGCTTTAGAAAATGGGCCCCAGTAAAGTTCTTGATAATAATAATCTTCAGGAGAAATATCTTCATCTTTGCTTCTAGTTCCTTTAATTATAACTCTATCGTTAGTGATTTCAATATTTAAATCATCGGCTTTAACACCGGCAATTGCTGATTTAATAATTATCTCATCACTTGTTTGATAAACGTCAATAAGCAGCTCTCCCTCTTCTTCTGAATTAGAATCTTCTATTGAGGCCGTTGCTTTTGAGTGAGATTTTTTGGTTTTTGGTTTTTTTTCTGTTACTTCGACCTTTTCTGGTTTTGTCTCTTCTAGTTCTTCTAATTCCTCTAAAGAATTATTTTCTTTCGCTTCTTCTTCGTTTATTGCGCCAGTGAGTCGTTCAAAGAATGACCCTTTTTTCATAAACTATAATTCGAACCCGCGATTATTTTCGAACCAATTAAAGAGGCCCGAATAATATCGATTGTTCGAATTTAAGTTATATTTTACAGACAGATTTAAGTTTTTTTAAATGTTTAAACCCTTTTGAGACAAATACAGCCATTAGTATCAAGAAAAGGGCTAGGGTAAAGATATAAAAATTGCCCTTACCCAATTCAATGTTAATTATAATATAGTTATAAAATCCATGCAAACCAGTTGCCAGCAGAATACTTGAAAAGACAAATGACCATCTTTTTTCTTTAAGAAGAAGAGAATAAGCAAGAAAAAAACCAATGATACCAGAACATAAAGCATGTAAGAATACAGCCGAGATAAATCTTCCAAAAATTAGACCAAGTGTATTTTCAAAAGAAACATTTAGATTATAAAGCGTATTAACAAGAAAACCGTTTTCAGCTGCGGCAAATCCCAGTCCAGCAATAATCATATAAATCATCGCGTCAATTGGTTCATCAAAATTTGGGTTTTTAAAAATACTTAACCTAACTACTGCATATTTAGACAACTCTTCAATGAAAGCCATTCCAATAATAATAACAAGAGGAAACAAGCCTCTAAATGGAAACTTTTCTAAACCAGCTATAAAGAATTTTTCTAAGATTACAGCTGCAAAAGCGCTTAGTATTCCCAGAGTAAATACTTTTATTACCATGCTATTAGGTTCAGGATGTTTATCTTTTCTGAGATAAAAAAGCAGCCAAACAAGGCTTGGTAGAGTGGCTAGAACTATATAAAAACTAAACAGCATGAAACATTAATGGTTTTATTGTATTAGCGCTTTTACAAAATCTATTTCTTGAAGTTTCTTTCCAGGATTTTTTTTGCGGATCTTAATTATTTTTTGTTTAATTTTTTCAAATTCGCTTTCTGCCTTTTTATTTATAAGTTTTTTATTAGGTTTTGGCCATTCAGAGACAATTAGGGCATTTTTGTTTTTATAATGCAATTGCCAGATGTACTCGGTTATAAAAGGCATAAAAGGATGAAGAAGCTTAAGAATGATTTTAAAAATATGGTAATTTAGATTTTGCTTTTGAAGCTTTGAAATTTCTATATACCAATCAGCATATTCATGCCAAACAAAATCATAAAGTTGGCGAACCGCTTCTCCCAATTGATAGTTTTCTATTTTTTTAGTTGTTTCTTCAATAATAGTATTTAATCGACTTAAAATCCATCTATCCGCTAAAGTTAGATTTGCTTCTTGTTTCTTACTTGTTGCTCGTTGATTCATTTGAATGAACCGATTTATGTTCCATATTTTATTAGCGAAGTTTCTGCTGGCCTTAATGGCATCTTCTGAGAACCTGATTGCCTGTTGGTCTCGTGAGGTTAAATAAAGAAGGCCAAAGCGGGTAGCATCTGCTCCATATTTGTTTATCAACTCAAGAGGGTCTACGCCAGTACCCAAGGATTTGCTCATTCTTTTACCTTCTAAGGTTAGAATAGTTGCATGAATATAGACATGTTTAAAGGGTATTGTTTTGCATAATTCTAAGCTAGAGAAAATCATTCTAGCAACCCATAAATAAATAATATCTTGGGCAGTAGAAAGAAAAGTTGTTGGATAGAATTTTTTGAAATCCCTGGTTTTTTTAGGCCAGCCAAAAACAGCAAAAGGCCAAAGAGCTGAAGAAAACCAGGTATCTAAAACATCATCTACTCCTTTGAGGGGAATTTTGTGACCCCACCATAACTGCCGAGAAATACACCAATCTTCAACTTTTTCCATCCAGTCAAGATAGATTTTTTTATAACGAACAGGGAAGAATTTAATTTTATTTTCTTTTACTACTTTTATTGCTGGTTTAGCTAGTTTATCCATTTTTAGAAACCACTGTTTAGAAATAAGGGGTTCAATTGGGGTACCACAACGGTCACAGACAGCCAGAGAATGGTCATAATCTTCTTCTTTTTCAATGAGTCCTTGCTGTTTAAGGTCGGCTACTATTTTCTTTCTAGCCTCAAGCACATCAAGATTAGCATATTTTCCTCCTTGTTTTGTAATTTTTCCATTTTCACCAATAACATTTATTACCTCAAGATTGTGTTCTTTTCCTATTTTATTATCAGTAGCATCATGGGCAGGAGTAATTTTAACCATTCCGGTTCCAAATTCTGGATCAACTCGGTGGTCAGCAATAATCGGGATTTCTCTATTCATTAAAGGCAAGATAACCTTTTTGCCTACTAAATTTTTATATCTTTTATCTTTTGGATTAACTGCCACTGCTGTATCACCCAGCATAGTTTCCGGCCTAGTGGTTGCCACCACAATGAATGCGGGCTTATATGGATTTTTTCCGCATTGTTCTGTGTTGTTATCTGCGTTACTCTGTGATATAAGCGGATAGCGAATATACCAAAGTTTTGTTTTGTGGGGTATATATTTAACTTCGATATCTGAAATAGCAGTAGCGCATCTTGGACACCAGTTTACAATTCTTGGTCCTTGATAAATCCAGCCCTTTTTGTAGTAATATTTAAAAGCAAACTCTACTGCTTTTACATAGTCCTTGTCTAGGGTAAATCTAGTTCTTGACCAATCGCAAGAGCAACCTAATTTTTTTAACTGTTCTAATATTATGTTTCCGTATTTTTCTTTCCATTCCCAGACTCGTTTTATAAATTTTTCTTTTCCTAAGTCGTGGCGCGTTAAACCTTCTTTTTTGAGCTCTTTTTCTACTACGTTTTGAGTAGCAATTCCTGCGTGGTCGGTTCCAGGCACCCAAAGAGTCGGTTTTTGTCTCATTCGGTGGTATCTTACTATAATATCTTGAATACTGTTATTTAGAGCATGGCCCATGTGGAGAGATCCAGTGATGTTTGGAGGGGGGATAACGACTACAAATGGTTTTTTGTTAGATTTTTTGGGTTTAAAAAATCCGCCTTTTTCCCAAAGGCTATAAATTTCTTCTTCAACGCTTTTAGGTTCGTAAGCTTTTGACAGTTCTTTTTTCATACAGTATATATTATTACAAGTTTTTATATAAATTACCAATTTTTTAGTCTAAGATTAGCATCAGCGTTTATAGTTCTCCAATTAGTATTATTTGGTCTTTTAAATTTATATCTAAGATAGCCAGCTACTGCAATCATTGCTGCATTATCTGTACAAAACTTTAAGTGAGGAATTAGAAGCTGGGGCTTAGAATTTAACTTTTTTGTTGCTTTAGTTAACTGTTTTCTTAATTCTTTATTAGCAGCAACGCCTCCGGAAAGAATGATAGTTTTCGCTTTATATTCTTTTGCTGCCCGCATGGTTTTTTCTATTAAAACATCAATAATTGCTTGTTGGGCCTCGGCACATAAATTTTGAACAAATTTTTCATCCTTGATTTTTTCTTTATTGTCCCTAATTAAATAAAGAACAGCAGTTTTCAAGCCCGAAAAACTGAAATCATAATTTTTTTGTTCAATCATTGGTCGAGGTAAAGTGACTTTTAACTTTTGACTTTTAGTTTTTAATTTAGCTGCTTCAGTGGCGATGGCTGGCCCGCCCGGGTATCCTAAGTTGAGTAGTTTTGCTATTTTATCAAAGCATTCTCCAGCTGCGTCATCACGCGTTTCACCAATAATTTTGTATTTTCCAAAATCATTTATTAGAATTAGTTGGGTATGACCGCCACTTACTAACAGGGATATCGCGGGAAAAAAGTTGGGATTTGGAACTCGGAATTTGGAAGTTTTATGATTTGGTGATAGCCAAATCGCAGCAATGTGACCCTCAAGATGGTTAACACCAATAATTGGAATTTGCCATTTATAAGCTAAAGCCTTGGCAAAATTAACTCCGATTAAAAGAGAAGGAATTAAACCCGGACCAGTGGTTACAGCAATTAAGTCTACTTTTTTTAGGTTTATTTTGCTTTCTTTGATAGCTTGTTTGAGGCAAGGTTCAATATTTCTTAGGTGCTCTCGGGCAGCTAAATTTGGTACCACTCCTCCATATTTAGCATGGACTTTCACTTGGGAAGATACTATATTTGAAAGAATATCAAAATTTATCCCGTAAGGGGCCTGTTCTAATATGGAGATTCGCATTGATTCCTGTTTTGTCGGCAGGCAGGTGCGTTTAAGCCCGCGTTGATCCGCTTTTATAACAGCAATACCTGTATCATCACAGCTTGTTTCAATTCCTAAAATAATCATGGTATAATATTAGCAAGAAAGCAGGTTTGTTTCAATAATATAAAAATAAAAAGCGGTGAAAAGAATAAAATGAAAGGGTAGTGATAAGGCCAGCAAGATTTAAAGATTTAAAGGCTATTACAGAAATATACAACGATGCTATTCTATAGGTAAAAGCCTCTTAAGGCAACTAAGCACCAAATACCAAACACCAAAAACCAAACAAACAATGTTTAATTATTCTAATTATTCTAATGTCTAATTCCTAATTATTCTAATTAATCTAATCAATTCCTAATGTCTAATAACTAATGTCTAATTATAATTAAACATTATTTGTTTGAATATTGTATCTTGGTTATT
>CAZVDC010000018.1:0-10009 GCA_964625995.1 uncultured Candidatus Saccharibacteria bacterium | reverse complement strand
TGGACATCGCAAGTCCACAGATCTATAGAGCAGCCTCGTTATATTAGATTTTTAATTTTTTAAAAATTAAACCCTGTTGTATAAAATGGGTGGAGGGTTTGATATAACTTGTCAAGGTTTATTTTTTTTGTTAATATGATTTTACAATTATAATCGTAAGCCGTTAATAATTAAAACAAATTTGTCTATGGCTGTTCCCAAGAAAAGACACACAAAATCAAGACGAGACAGAAGAAGGTCTCATATAAAATTGAAAAAGATAAACTTAAGTCTTTGTCCGAAATGCAAAGAACCGGTTTTGCCTCATCGGGTTTGTCTTTCTTGTGGTACTTATAAAGGACAGGAAGTAATTGATGTTTTAGCCAAACTCTCTAAAAGAGAAAGAAAGAAGAAAGAAAAAGAATTAGCCCAAAAAGAAAAAGAAGCAGGAAAAGAAGTTAAAAAACCTTTGAGTTTAGAAGAACTTTCTAAGAAATCATAACCATTTAAATTTATGTCCAGTAGACACCTTGCTCGTTCTATCGTTTTACAGTCCTTATATGAATGGGACTTTAGAAAAAAAGACGAAAAATCTTTAAAAGAGATAGCCAAAAGAAATATAAAAGAACTAGGAGCAGATCCCGAAGATATTCAGTTTATTAATAATTTAATTGAGGGGATTTTAAAATTTCAACCAAAAATTGATAAAATTATTGAAAAAGCTGCTCCTGAATGGCCCTTGGAACAAATAACTGTTGTTGATAGAAATGTTTTAAGAATTGGATTGTATGAACTCTTATTTGGAAACAGAAAAGAAGTGCCTCCGAAAGTAGCAATAAATGAAGCAATTGAATTAGCTAAAGCTTTTGGCAATGATTCTTCTGGTAAATTTGTTAACGGTGTTTTAGGAACAGTATACCGTGAAATAGGAGAGCCAGGAAAGGACGAAGGAAAACCGAAAGAAAAAAAAGAAAATGGCAAAAAAAATAGCTAAATTAACCTAATTTCTAATTATTCTAATTAACCTAATCAAATTTAAATTATTAATGACTTTTCCTTAGGCATTGATTAAAATAAATTAGGTCAATTAGAGCAATTAGGAATTAAAAAATGTGATTAACTCAAAAGATTTTGTTAAATTAGAGAATAGTTTAGGCTTAAAGTTTAAGAATAAAGAATTGTTAAAACAGGCCTTTGTGCATCGTTCATATTTAAATGAACATCCTGATTGTGGCTTAGAACACAATGAAAGATTAGAATTTTTAGGCGATGCTGTTTTAGAATTAGTTGTCACAGAATATTTGTATAAGAATTACCCTAATCCAGAGGGAGAATTAACAACTTGGCGAGCAGCATTAGTAAATAGTAAAATGTTATCTAAAGTAGCTCAAGAATTAACCTTTAATAAATTTTTATTTTTATCCAAAGGAGAATCCAGAGATACAGGAAGGGCTCGCCAATATATTTTAGCTAATACTTTTGAGGCTTTTATAGGAGCCCTTTACTTAGATCAAGGCATTAAAGAAACCAGGGATTTTATTAAAAAACACTTACTCAAAGAACTTCCTACGGTTTTAGAGCAAAAGCTTTATTTGGACCCCAAAAGTCTTTTTCAGGAAAAAGCTCAGGAAAAAGTAGGTATAACCCCGACATATGAAGTTTTAGGGGAAGAAGGGCCGGATCATGCAAAAATTTTTACAGTTGGGGTCTTTTTAGGCGATGAGATGATTGCCAAGGGAAGGGGCCCAAGCAAACAAGCAGCTCAAGAAGAAGCAGCTAGGAAAGCCATTGAAAAGAAAAATTGGAACGATTAGCTCTTTAACTTGCTTTAAGAATTAATCAAAATAAGGAGGAATTAATGAAAATAAAAAAGAACAAATTATCTTGGGAGGAATATTATCTAAATATTGCAAAACAAGTTTGTAAAAAGGCTACTTGTTTAAGAAAGAAGTTTGGAGCAGTAATTGTTAAAAATGACCAGATTATCTCTACAGGATATTGCGGAGCGCCCCGAAAGACTAAAGATTGCTATGAACATGGGTTTTGTTTAAGGCAGCAGCAAAAAATTCCTTCTGGCCAAAGATACGAACTTTGCCGTTCGGTTCATGCAGAGATGAATGCTATTATTAATGCTGCGCGAGCTGGTGTAAGTCTGTTAGGTGGTGATATTTTTATTTACGGCGAGGATACGGCAACAGGACAGCCAGTTGAAACCTATCCTTGTTTTATTTGTAAAAAGATGATTATAAATGCGGGTTTAAAAAGAGTGGTTTGTCATACACCAGAAGGCATTAAAATTTACAGTGTAGAAGATTGGGTAGAGGAGTGGCAAAAGAAAGATATGCTTGAAGGAAAGCAGTATAAATAAATTAAAGATTTTTAAGGAGGTCTTAATGAAGAAAAAGCTATTACAAAAAGTCACTCTTGAAGACAAACAAAAGAAATGGTTTTTTAGCTTGGATGGAAAACCATTGTTTCAAAGAAGAGAAAAATCATTATTTCTAGTTCTAGAAGGTCTTGATGGATCTGGTCAAACCACCCAAAGCAATCTCTTAAAAGAATATTTAGAGAAAAAGGGACGTAGAGTTTTATTAACCAAAGAACCAACTTTGATTACTAAGACAGGTAGAGAAATTAGGCGGATTTTAGAGAAAGAGAAGATTGTCAACGCAGCTAAACTGCAAGCATTATTTGCAGAAGACCGCAAGGAACATTTAAAAAAAGAAATAATTCCTGCTCTTAAGTCAAATAAAGTTGTAATTTCTGACCGGTATTTTCTTTCTTCTTTGGCATACGGTACGGCTAGTGGAGTTGATTTAGAGTATTTAATTTTATTAAATAAAGAGTTTTTACAACCCGATTTAACTTTTCTTTTAAAGGTTTCTCCCAGGATATGTATTGAGAGAATCAAAAAAAGAGGAGAAAAGGAAACATTATTTGAAGAAGAGGATAGACTAAAAAAGATTTGGCAGCAATATAAAGTTTTAACAAAGAAGTTCAATGATATTATTATAATTAATGGAGAAAAATCTATAAAAGAAGTTGCCAAAGATATTAAAAAAGTCTTAAATCAATATTTATGAATTATGTGACGAGGAAAGACCTCGTCACATTTTATTTTAGGCATTTTACGATTACCTTACTTATGTATGGGGTTGACAAATCAGATTTTTAAAAATAAAATAAAAACAGAACAGTAAATAAACTAAAAAGCCCGATAGGGCTGTTTTAAAAATTGACTAATTTTGATTTATGAAAAATCTTCTTTCTAAAATTATTACTTTTATAAAAGAAGCAAGAACAGAGTTAAAAAAAGTTAACTGGCCAACAAAACAAGAGACGATTAAATATACCTTGATTGTAATAGGGGTAAGTTTAGCTGTAGCAATCTTTTTAGGTGGTTTAGATTTTGTATTTACCTGGTTTTTCAGCAAATTTGTTTTATAAAATAACACTTAATTATTTTTAAAATGCCAAAGCAACAAATAGACAAACAAAGACGCTGGTACGTGCTTCATACTTATTCTGGGTATGAAGACGCAGTCGCACATAATTTAAGACAAAGAATAGAGTCCCTAGATATGGGGGACAAGATTTTTAATGTTTTGGTTCCAAAAGAGAAAAAAATTAAAATTAAAGGCGGCAAAAGAGAGGTTGTTGAAGAAAAAATATATCCGGGATATGTACTGGTTGAAATGATTGTTGATGATGAGTCTTGGTATGTGGTGAGGAATACGCCTAGGGTAACAGGTTTTATTGGAGCTGGCACAGTGCCAATTCCTATTTCCGACGAAGAAATTAAAAACATTAAAAAGAGAATGGGAGTTGAACAACCAACCTATAAAATAGATGTAGAAGTTGGTGATGTTGTTAGAATTACTGATGGACCATTTAAAGACTTTGATGGAAAAATTAGTGAAGTTGACAAAGAAAGGGGCAAGGTTAAAGTATTAGTGAATATGTTTGGTAGAGAAACACCTGTTGAATTGGATTTCCTTCAAGTTAAAAAGATTTAGAGAGCGATCCGAATGCTCCGAATACACATCCGAATTATCCGAATAGATATTAGGAGTATTCGGATGGGAATCTGGATAATTCGGATCACATTTATGGCAAAACCAATAAAAACAATTATAAAACTTCAAATTAAAGCCGGTCAGGCTAACCCAGCTCCTCCAGTTGGGCCAGCTTTGGGACAGCATGGAATAGATATTCAGCAGTTTTGTAGCCGATTTAACGAAGCTACTAAAGACAAAGGAGGCGATATTATTCCAGTAGAGATCACGGTTTATGAGGATAGAACTTTTGACTTTAAACTAAAAACCCCACCAGCAGCAGAATTGTTAAAAAAGGCGGCAGGTATTGAAAAAGGATCACCAGAACCGCATAAAATAAAGGTGGGGAAAGTTACCAAACAACAGATAAGAGAAATAGCTGAGAAAAAATTACCCGACTTAAATACTAATGACATTGAAGTAGCCTGTAGGATAATTGAAGGCACAGCTAGAAATATGGGTATTGAGGTTATATAATTAAGTTAGAGTGTTTTTAAATAAAGCAAAATAAAATCGGAGGTTTATTCCTCCGGTTTTATTTTGTCCTAAAACCCAATGCAACAGATCTGTGGACTTGCGATGTCCACATCTAACGATGTTCATCCGTAGTAAAATGTAACGAGGAAAGACCTCGTTACATTTTATTGATAAAAATAATAAAAAATATTATGCTATAGTAATAAAGCAATTAATTTAATAAGGACAAAAGACTAACAATCAATAATGATAATATAAGGATATGTATCTTAAGAAACTAGAGTTAAACGGCTTTAAATCATTTGCTTTTCCAACGACCCTGGAGCTTTCACCAGGTGTTACTGCTATTGTTGGGCCGAATGGTTCTGGTAAGTCAAATATAGCAGATGCTATTCGGTGGATTTTAGGAGAGCAAAGTATGAAGAATATTCGTTCTCAGAGCGGTAAAGATCTTATCTTTTCTGGTTCAAAAACCAAGCACAAATTAGGTAAGGCCAGTGTTTCTCTTTATTTAGACAATCAGGATGGGAGAATACCTTTAGATTATTCAGAGATTGTTATTACTAGAGAAATTTTTAGAGATGGAACAAGTGAGTATTTTATTAACAAAAAAAGCGCTCGTTTAATGGATGTAGTAGAAATTTTAGCTAAAGCCAATATTGGCTCCAAAGGATTTTCAGTAATAAACCAAGGGATGGAAAGTGAAATTCTGAAATATACTCCTTCCGAACTTTATGATTTATTAGAAGATGCATCAGGAGTAAGATATTTGCAGTTGAAGAAAAAAAGAGCTGAGAGGAGATTAAAGAGTACGCAGACTAATATTGAGAAAACAACCGCAGTTTTAAGGGAGCTTTTGCCTCATTTAAATTTTTTAAAAAGAGAGGCAAATAAAGCCAGAAAAAAAGAGGAATTAAAACAGAAGCTTTCTCAACTCCAGAGGCAGTTTTTTGGTTCAAAAATTAGATTTTTAGAAAAGCAGAGGAAAGGTTTAGAAAGAAAAAAAGATGAATTAACAAATCAAATTAAAAAACTAGAACAGACAATCACTAAACTATCAGAAGAATTAGAAGAAAAAGAAAAAGAAATTACTAAGAGCAAAAAAAAGTTTTTTGAGGCTCAGAATAAAATTGAGGAAATTCTGGATAAGAGAAGTCGTTTAAATGACAAGCTGGCAGAGTTAAAAGCCCAGATTCAAATTGAACAAAATCTTTCCTCTCAATCAAGCAAGACATTTCTTGCAGTTGATGCAGAGAAACTAGAAGAGGAAATAGAAAAAATTTACTCTTTTTTGAAGGAGCTTTTAAAAATAAACAATTTACAAGAAATTAGAGAAAGGATTCAAAGAGTTATTGCCAGAATTGAAAGAATTATAAACCAGCCAAGTCAGGAGGCTAATCAGACTGATAAACTTAAAGAAGAAAAATTAAATAAATTAATTGAGGAATGCACCCAAGTAGAAAAAGCTTTAGAGGAATTAAATAAAAAATACGAGGAAGAGAAAAAATTCTTATATACCGATCAAAATCAAGTTAATCAAGAAAAATTGTTTGTTTTGGAGAAAAATTTAAGGAATGCAAAAAATCAAGTTGAGGAGTTAAAAAATCAATTGAGAGAGGCAGACTGGAACCTTGAACAGATCGGAAGAGATATAGAAGAGATAAAGGAAAATATAGCATTGACTGGATTGAATTATAATGAGTTAAAAAAAGAGACAGAAAAAGAATTGACCGAAACAGAAAGTAGGGGAATGGAAGACAAAATCAATAGGTTAAAGTACAAAATAGAAGAGATTGGTGGAATTGATGAGCTTACTTTAAAAGAATACGAAGAAACCAAGGAAAGATACGAGAATCTTTCTGAGAAACTTCAAGACCTTATCAAGGCAAAAAAAGATTTAAAAATCATGATTGATCAGTTGACTAAAGAAATCAGGGTGCAATTTGAAGAGAATCTAGAAACAATAAATGAAAATTTCAATAAATATTTTCGTCTTTTGTTTAATGGAGGGAGAGCATCTTTAAAACAGGTTTCAAAAACTAAAAAACTTTTAGATGATTACACTGAACGAGAGAAGGAAATATATCAAGAAAAAGAGCAGGAGAATCAAGGCGAAGAAAAAGAAGAAGAAACAGAAGAATATACCAAAGGAATTGAAATAAAGGCAAGCCTGCCAGGAAAAAAGATTAAAAATTTAAGAATGTTTTCCGGGGGCGAGAAAGCTCTTACCTCTATTGCTTTGCTTTTTGCAATAATTAGCGCTGCTCCACCTTCTTTTTTGGTGTTAGATGAGGTAGACGCCACTCTAGATGAGAGTAATGCTCAACGCTTTGCTCGGCTCTTGAAAGAATTCAGCAAAGACACTCAGTTTATTATAATCACTCACAATAGAGAGACAATGAATGAAGCAGATATACTATACGGTGTAACAATGGAAGAAGGAGGGGTTTCAAAGGTATTGTCGTTAAAATTGGAAAAATAAAGAGTAAAAAGGATGGAATAAAAAAAGCGGATAGAGTAATCCGCTTTAATTTTTAATTTAAATAACTGGATAGGGCAGTTTTTCAATAATCATAGAAAACAAAGGAGATCCTGGAACTAATTTTATTGGTCTTTCACCAAAATTTGTTAGGCAGACAGAAAAACGAATCGGTTTTATGTAGCTACCCTCGGGATGAGTAAGAACATTACTGACACAACCTAAAAAATCTTTTTTAAACTCTGGATTAACCCCTATTTTTATTAACAAATCTTTTGATACCATTATTCTTTCAGCAGTTTGGACAACTACACTTTTTTTGGGTTTTAAGATATAGTGATTGAGTTCTTGAGGAGGGCGTAATATTTGTTTTACAAATCCTCTTTTAAGAGAATCTAAGGGCTTTTTGCTTCTGGTGGGTTTGTAAAAATAGGGGCTGAGGCGGAGATAATAACAAAGTCCGCCGATAAGATTATTATCAAATGGATCAATAGCCAATTTATGAAAATCAATAAGTTTTGGGAACAGATACCCAGGAAGCAGGCCAGGCTTAATATCTTCAGGTGATTTTATGCTTTTAAGAAATTTGTAACTACTAAAGTTCATTGGTTTTCCTCCTTTTTAAAGTGCTAAAAGATAGTATTTTTATTTTATTACCCTTTTCAAGACTTGTCAATTTTTAAATTATTTGCTATTATTATCAACACCATGCTAAAGATTCGGCTACAACGAACAGGTAAGAAAAATTCCCCGAGTTTTCGGGTGGTTTTAGCTGAGCACACAGCCCCTCCTCAGGGGAAGTTTATTGAAATTTTAGGATATTATAACCCTCGTAAAAAAAAGAAGAGTTTTAAAAAAGAAAGAATAGAATATTGGGTTTCTAAAGGAGCCCAGTTTTCTCCCACTGTTTACAATCTATTAATAGAAGAAGGTATTATTAAGGGAATAAAAGTAAAAGCTTGGAAGTCAAAGAAAAAAGGTAAACCAGCAGCAGAAGAAAAACTAGAAAAACCAGAGGCTTCCAAAGAAGAAAAACCAGCAGAAGACTTAGCAAAGGAACAAGGTGAAGAGACAGCTAATAAAGAGAAGGAAGAAGAAAAGAAGGTTGTTGAAGAAAAGAAAGAGGAGGTAGAGAAAACAAAGGAAGCTGAAAAAGAAGAATCAGAAGGCGATCAGAATAAAGAAGAAAAAAATGAAAAGGAAGAAAAGGAAGAAGTTTCTAAG
This sequence comes from uncultured Candidatus Saccharibacteria bacterium, assembly GCA_964625995.1. Classification (GTDB taxonomy): domain Bacteria; phylum Patescibacteriota; class Minisyncoccia; order RBG-13-40-8-A; family JAUWHN01; genus CAZVDC01. Next base: position 1,795 of record CAZVDC010000018.1, on the reverse strand, counting down.
GATAAAGAGGAGGAGAAATAAACCTTGACAAAATATATTTTTAGCGTTATACTTTGAAATAAGTAAAGCTCAAGATATTCTAGTTAAGATTTATACCGCTCCGCGGTTTTTGAAAGGTCGATTATTTTAGTGTTAATAACAGAAAAACTGATTTATTAGTCCAAATTCTTTTACGGATTTACTTAGCAAGTAGATTCGAAAGGAATTTGGAAATTATTGACTTATGGCTGGTAAAGCTGCAGATCAAGAATTTGTTGAATATGTCGTAAAAGCCATTGTCAACCATCCTGATGATGTTAGGGTTGATAGAAAAGTAGATGAAATGGGTGTTCTTTTAACTCTCAAGGTTAATCCTGAGGATATGGGAACACTCATTGGTAGAGCAGGTTCTACTGCAAAAGCAATTCGAACCCTAACAAGAATAGTTGGTCTTAGAAATAATGCTCGGGTAAATTTAAAGATTGAAGAACCCGAAGGTGGTAGCAAAACCACTAAAACAGAAGAGAAGAAGGATGTTGACAAGGTGGTTGAAGACTTAAAATTAGAGTAAGTCATACTTTAAACTTCAAAGTAGACCACTTACAAAAACCGTGCTATTATTATAGTGCGGTTTTTGTATTATTATCATCAACTAATTTCTAATCTATTACGAATTTACGAATTTACGAATATGTAAAGCTTGAAAAGACAAGATTTGATTTATCCAGAATTAAGTTATCAAATCGTTGGTATTTTGTTTGAGGTTTACAATGAATTGGGACCAGGTCATCACGAGAAATACTATCAAAGGGCGATTAGTAAAGCGTTTAAAGACGGTAACTTATGTTTTCAAGAGCAGGTTTATACGCCATTAATTTTTAGAGATAAAAAAGTAGGTAATTATTATTTTGATTTTCTGATAGAAAATAAAATTGTTTTAGAAATCAAAAAAGGAGACAGATTTTCTAAAAAGCATATAAATCAAGTATTAGCTTATTTAAGAACAAAAAGTTTAAAATTAGGAATTATTGCTAATTTTGGTTTAAAGGGTGTTAAATTTAAAAGAATAATAAACTTTAATTCGTAAATTCGCAAACAAGATTCGTTATTCGTTGATGGCTATGATTTTTGATATAATAACCATATTTCCCCATATATTTGAAAGTTATTTTTCCGAAAGCATTATCAAACGGGCTCAAAAAAGGGGTTTGATTAAAATTAATATCCATAATTTAAGAGATTATACTAGCGATAAACATAAAACCGTTGATGATAAGCCTTATGGCGGAGGTCCAGGAATGGTAATGATGGTAGAACCTATCTTCAAAGCAGTATCTGTTTTGAAGAGGTCTAAAGTTAAAAATCAAAAATTAAAAGTTATTCTTTTTAGTCCTAAAGGTAAAAAGTTTGACCAAAAAATGGCAAAGAGGTTTAGTAAGTTAGATAGGTTGATTATGATTTGTGGCAGGTATGAGGGGGTTGACGAAAGAGTAGCAAAACATATTGCCGATGAAGAAATTTCAGTTGGTGACTATATTTTAACAGGGGGTGAGTTGCCGGCTATGATAGTGGTTGATGCTGTTACTCGATTAATTCCTGGCGTTTTGGGAAAATATGAGTCGCTTGAGGAAATTAAAGGTAGTTACCCGGTTTATACAAGGCCAGAGAAATTTTACCCTGATCCTAAAAATAAAAGAAAAGCTTGGCGTGTACCAAAAGTTCTTCTTTCCGGCAACCATAAAAAAATAGAAGAGTGGAGAAAAAGCAAAAATATCTAATTAAAAATTTTATGCTTGAGAAGGGGAAATTAATAAAA
>CAZVDC010000017.1:0-10339 GCA_964625995.1 uncultured Candidatus Saccharibacteria bacterium | reverse complement strand
AGAAACTTTTTTGGATGTTTAAGAAAATCAACTATTTCTTTTAATTCTTCTTTGGCTTCTTCTACTCCAGCAACATCTTTAAATGTGACTCGATTTTTTTTATCTAAAGCATTAGTTAATCGGGCATTTGACTTACCAAAAGAGAAAACCTGAGTTTGGCCTTTTTGGGCTTGGTGAAACATAAACCAGATGATAATTCCAAGAATAATTAAAGGAAGGACAAAGGGTATAATTGTAAGAAACCAAACCCATAAGTTGGACTCTTCTTTAATCTCAAGAGTTACTTCTTTAAGTTTTTCTTGTTTGACTCCATAATTTAGAAGACTTTGAGTAAGACCTGTTTCTTTTTCTTTTTTAGACTTCTCTTTTATTCCGTCTTTTAGTTCAATTTCTAAATTATTTTCCTTTACAATAATTTTTGATACCAAGCCTTCATTAATCTGTTTAACCACTGTATCAAAAGAAACCTCTTTGACTTCTTGAAGAGGAGAAGAGTATAAAGCAAATAAACCCGAAATAATTAACAGGATTATTAAAGCCAAAAAAATATTGGTTATTAATTTTTTCATTGATTTAGTTAATTAGCTTTAAAATTAACATTTTAGTTATAGCATATTTTAAGTGAAAAATAAAGCCTGTTCTTTTGAACAGGCTTTAGGGGTGAGGTTGTTTAGTGGAAAGTTTGGTGGAGGACCTCTCTGATTTCTTTTTCTGCTTCTTTTTCTACTTCTTTTTTTAGGACCACCTTTTTTCTATTTGGTCGCTTCTCGGTTTTTTGTCTGGCTTTTTTCTTTTTTTTCTTTCTAGTTTTTTTTCTGGTCAATTTCACCTCCTTTATGTTCACAGGTTCCCCTATCTTAAAAGGGGTTTTCTGAGTGCTTGGACGAGATGATTCTTCGAGTACTTTTTGAGACGTTTTCTTGGTTAAATTTTCTAAATCCAATTTCTGAGTGAGGGGTTCTCGAGAAAGAACTTTATTTTCTTTTAGTAGTTTCTCTATTTCAGCTTCAAATTCTTTAAGAACAGGAAATTCTTTAACTAGTTCTTTTGTGTTTTCTATCCAACCTTCAAAAATAGTTCTTGAAACGATTCTTTTTTTATTTTCTATTGTGAACTGGTGCAGGTCGTAGATTTCTAGGTATCTTCTTTTCCGGTCACACCGAAGAACCTGAGCACTTCCTCGAATAAAACAATATTGAACTCCTTTTCTATTTGTTTTCACTTCTTTTTCTTTTTCATTCACTTTAACCAGAACTTGGCCTCCGGGAAATGTATTAACTATCTGGATTAAGAAATAACTCATATCCTTTTCGCTTAATTCTTCTAGAGGTGGGTCCCAGTTGCCGTCTTCTTTTTCTAAGAATTTGATAAGAGCACTGACCTTTCCGTTTTCTTTTTTAACACGTACGCTTTCATGATTACCTTTTGGCAGTCTTGGTATTTTATCTCCCCGCATTACCCCATACAAATTGGCGTATAAGCCTTTAGATATTTTCACTTTACCCTCCTTTAAATTTTAATGTTCTCTGAATAGAGTATTTAAATATTACCATATTTAACTATTTTTGTCAATTTCGATTGTCTAATAATAAATGTGACGAGGAAAGACCTCGTCACATAATGTCTAATTAACCTAATCAAATCCTAATGTCTAATTTCTAATGCCTAAAACTTCCAACTTTAATTACTGAAGTGTTACCTGTATTATTTTATTATGTTCAGTGTAAATTGAATCATATAAATGCAACAAGGTTTTTCTGCATTATTGTGGGGCAAAAAATAACCCCCAAATTATTAGGGGATTAAGATTTGCACATTTTAGAAGAATTTTTTATTTCTCAGATTTTCTTTTTGAAGAGTTATTAAATATGGGCTTTAAGGCCATTCGGTATTCTTTTGGTTTGATAGAGAGGATTTTAAAGTCATATTTTTTACCAATTTCTAGCATCTCTTTCATTTTGTTTTCGCTTCCGAATTCAGATATATGGGCTAGACCGTGAATTTTTTTATCTAATTGGACAAAAGCGCCAAAAGGATTAAATTTAGTTACTGTTCCTTTTACTATTTGACCCTTTTTATATTTTTCTTCTACTTTTTCCCAGGGATTCTTTTTAAGTGCTTTAATAGATAAAGAAATTTTATCATCGTCAATGCTAATTATCTTTGCTTTTACCTTGTCACCGACTTTGACAATATCGTGGGGGTCTTCAATGAGTTGATAATCTAATTCAGAAATATGAACTAGTCCTTCTAATTTATCAAATTTTACAAAGACCCCAAAATCAACTATTCCTGTAACTGTACCCTCGACAATGTCTCCGACTTTATATTTTTTAATTAGTTTCTCTTTTTCTTCTTCACAAGCAGCTTTTTCTGAAACAATAATTTTTTCTTCTTTTCGATCAAGAGTAATAATCCTTATTTTTAATTTTTTGTTTACTAATTTTTGGAGAGCCTGAAGTATTTTTTGGGTGTCACCCCCCTCAACTCGAGGATAGTGTTCGTTTGATAATTGAGAGACAGGCATAAAGGCTTGGAATCCTTTTACGTCTAAAATTAATCCTCCTTTATTTGCTTTAAGTACTTTGGCTTCAAAAATTTTTTTAGAATCCATAATTTCCTGAAGTTCTGTCCAAATTTGTTCTGCTTTAGCTTCTTTTAAAGAAAGCTCTAAATAGCCATAGTCGTTTTCAAAAGAAATAATTTTTACTAAAACAGGGTCTCCTATTTTGAGCGACTTCATTAAGCCAGGGTTTTCCTTTAATTCCTTAGGATAAACAACACCAGTTTTAAAGTTATCAATATCTACAAAAAGCCCTCTTTTGCTTAAGCCAGAGATTTTTCCTTCTACAAATTCTCCAATTTTGGGAATTCTTGAATAGGTCTTGCGGAGAATAGTATCTAATTGTTTGTTTTTTTGTTTAGTCATTGGTTTAAAGTATAAAGCATTTTAAAGTTTTTATCAAGTCCTTACATAGGCTAGCATATAAGTAGTTCTTAGATAGAATATGGAACGCAAGACCACCGGTCATCCAAAGAGTGAAATGTAACGAGGAAAGACCTCGTTACATTACATATTTTGAGGTTAAATCTTGCCATAGTAATTAAAAATTTATTTCCTTTGGTTTCATAAATAACTTGAAAGAATAGATTTAAAGCATTTTCCCAAGTTTTGTTCTTTAGATTGTTTTGTATTGGATTGCCAATGTTTTAGAAATTTGATAGAATTATAAAGAGTAAGTAATTAAGAACAAGGTTTATTATTTTATATTGGTTTAAATACCAGTATAAAATTTAGTGTCCTTGTTTTTGGCAACCATGAAAATTTCTTGGTATGGCCATGCCTGTTTTAAAATAATTAGCAAAGGAGCTACTATCGTAACCGACCCCTTTAGTAAAGACATTGGTCTTAATCCTCCTCGTTGTGAGGCAGATATTGTTACTATTTCCCATGACCATTATGATCATAATAATACTTCTTCTTTAAGAGGAAATCCTTTTATAATCAATACTCCTGGAGAGTATAATTTAAAAAACGTAAGTATTTTTGGAATTGATTCTTTTCATGATAATAAGCAAGGGAAAGAAAGGGGTTTAAATACTATTTATGTCATTGAAACAGAGGATATGAGAATTTGTCATTTAGGGGATTTGGGGCAGAATGAATTATACAATGAACAATTAGATAAAATAGGAGAGGTTGATATATTAATGATTCCAGTAGGAGGAGTGTACACGATAAATAGTGATAAAGCGGTGGGCATTATAAATCAGATTGAACCAAGCATTGTTATTCCCATGCATTTTAGTTTGCCTAAGTTAAAAATAAAACTTCATAGCGTAGATGAGTTTTTAAAAGAGATGGGAATTAAAGAAAAGAAACCAATAGAGCACTTAGTTGTTAAGAAAAATGATTTATCCAAAGAAGAAACCAAGGTTATTTTAATGAGCGTTATTTAGTTCAAGATTAGAAAATTTGATAATAAAAATGTTTTTGATAAAAAATATTCAAAAAAAACCAAAACACGTTAGGATAACTATCCTGTGGATTTTAGTAATTATATGTGCTGTTTTAATTTTTGTTTTGTGGCTAATATATCTTAATTCTTATTTGAGAGATTTAAATGTTGTCCAGAAAGAGAAACAAGTTGAAGAAGTTAAGGAAAGTTCCTTGCCTTCTCTCTTTTCTATTTTAAAAGGAGACCTCTTTTTGTTTAAAAACAAACTCCAAGCCGGACTTAAACAGATGATAAATCCCCTCCAGAAAGGTCCGGGCTTTGAAGTAGAAATAATAAAGTAAAAATAAAATGGATTCAGATAAAGAAAAAATACAACCTAGAAATATTACCGAGGAAATGAAAGATTCTTATATCGACTACGCGATGAGCGTAATTATTTCTCGCGCCTTGCCCGATGTTCGTGATGGTTTAAAACCAGTTCATCGCCGAATTCTTTATGCTATGCACGAAATGGGACTGGGAGCAGGATCAAAATATCGAAAATCAGCAAATGTTACGGGTATTACAATGGCTCATTATCACCCCCATGGTGATCAAGCTATTTATGATGCTTTAGCTAGAATGGCTCAAGATTTTTCTCTCAGATATCCTTTAGTGGACGGTCAAGGAAATTGGGGGAGTGTTGATGGAGATGCTCCAGCTGCTCAGAGATATACTGAAGCAAGACTTTCTAAAATAGGTGAGGAAATGCTTAGAGATATTGAGAAGGATACCGTAGATTTTGTTCCGAATTATGATGGAACCAGAAAAGAACCTAGTGTATTGCCTTCACCTATCCCTCAGCTTTTAATAAATGGAACCTTAGGAATTGCAGTTGGAATGGCTAGCAATATTCCGCCTCATAATTTAGCCGAGGTGATAGATGCAGCAATTCATCTTATTGACAATCCCAAGGCTACTACTGAAGAGCTTCTTAAATTTATTAAAGGACCAGATTTTCCAACCGGGGGCGAGCTTTACGGTTATGAGGATATTGTTCAAGCTTATACCTTAGGCAAGGGTTCAATGATTACCCGAGCAAAAGCCGAGATTATTCAGGATAAAAAAGGAAGCTTTAAGATAATTATTTCAGAACTTACCTATCAAACAAATAAATCAAACTTATTAGAGAAAATAGCAGAGTTAGTTAAAGTAGGCAAGATTCAGGGGATAAAAAATATTAGGGATGAATCAGATAAAGAAGGAATAAGAGTGGTTATTGATTTAAAAAAAGATGCTCAACCCAAAAAGGTTCTTAATAAACTATATAAATATACTGACCTTCAGAAGGCATTTCATCTAAATATGCTGGCAGTAGTAGATGGAATTCAGCCTCAAGTTTTATCTCTTAAGGCAATACTTAACCAATTTATTGCTCATCGAAAGGAAGTAATAGTAAGAAGAACAAAATTTGACCTTGCAAAAACTAAAGAGAGAATTCATATTTTAGAAGGTTTAAGCAAAGCCCTTCGAAACATTGATAGTGTAATCCGGACAATTAAACAATCAAAGACCAAAGAAATTGCTCATAAAAATTTAAAGAAAAAATTTAAGTTGACAGATATCCAGGCTACTGCCATTTTAGAGATGAAACTTCAAACATTGGCAGGAATGGAGAGAAAGAAGATCCTTGATGAACTTAAAGAAAAAAGAAAATTAGCCCAGGAATTAGAAGCAATTTTAAGAAGTCAGAGAAAAATTTTCCAAGTTATCAAAAAAGAACTGACAGAAATTAAAGAAAAGTACGGAGACGAAAGAAAAACCAGAGTTTTTAAATCAAAAGTGGGTGAGTTTAAGGAAATTGATTTAATTCCCGAAGAAGAAACCGTCATTACTGTAACTCGTTCTGGTTATATAAAAAGAGGAAACCCAAAAACCTATAAGGTTCAAAGAAGAGGAGGAAAGGGAATTATTGGTATTAAAACAAGAGAAGAGGATTTTGTTCAGCATTTTTTTATTTGTTCTACACACGATGATTTACTTTTCTTTACCAGTCAGGGAAAGGTTTATATGACCAAAGCATATGAAATTCCTGAAGCAACCCGGGTTTCTCGAGGAAAAGCAATTGTAAATATATTAGGGATTTCTTCTCAAGATCAAATAAGTGCTGTGGTTCCTTTGAAAAAACAAAATAATGTGAAATTTTTGGCAATGGTTACAGAAAAAGGTATAATAAAAAAGACAGCTATAGAAAATTTTCGAAATATAAGAAAAAATGGTTTAATTGCTATAAAAATTGATAAAGGTGACAATTTAAGATGGGTGAGAGAAACAAATGGAAACGATGATATACTTTTAGTTACTAAAAATGGTCAAGCAATAAGATTTTCTGAGAAAGACCTGAGGCCAATGGGAAGAGGTGCTAGAGGGGTAAGAGGGATTAAACTAAAAAAGGATGATATAGTAATAGGAATGGGAGTAATTCAGTCAACCGAAGATAAGAACAAGGTATTAATAATCACTGAAAAAGGATATGGGAAAAAGACCGAGTTGTCTAAATTTAAAAAACAAAGAAGAGGAGGAATGGGGATTAAGGCAGTTAACATTACTGAGAAAAATGGTTATGTAAAAGCAATAAAAATCATTTCTAAGGAACAAGAAGATTTAATTGTTATTTCTCAAGATGGGCATGTTATTAGAACTCCCCTCAAAAATATTCCTTGTTTAGGAAGAGCTACTCAGGGAGTAAGAATAATGAGATTAGAGAATGATAAAGTTGCCTCAGTAGCCTGTGTTTAAAATTAAAAATTATTAAAAATAATTTAAAATTTATGACAAACAATAATCGAGGTGGTTTCTTAAACCCTGAAAGCATTGTTAAAGAATTTGGTTTAAAACAAGGGATGCAGGTCGCAGACTTTGGTTGTGGTGCTGGTTATTTTACAATTGCTATGGCTAAGTTAGTTGGAGAAGAGGGCAATATTTATGCTTTAGATGTTTTAAAAACTGCTTTAGAGTCAGTAAGGAGCAGGGCTAAAATAGAGGGGCTTTTGAATATTAGAACCATTTGGGCAAATTTAGAACTAAAAGGAGGTTCGAAGTTAGAAGATGAGTCCATGGATTTGGTCTTATTAGCCAATATCTTATTTCAATCTAGCAAAAAAGTTAGTATAATAAGAGAGGCGAAAAGAGTGCTTAAAAAAGGAGGAAAAATGATAGTTATAGAATGGAAAGCTCGACAACCATTTGGACCGCCAGAAGATTTAATTGTAGATAAAGATTTAATAAAAGAAAAAATAGAAAAAGAAGGTTTTGTTTTTTCTAAAGAGATTCCAGCAGGCCATAATCATTGGGGATTGGTTTTTATAAAATCATAGCAAAATATGAATCTTAATTTTGATATAGACAAAAAAAAGATATTAATAATAATCGGAGCCGTAATTTTTGTTTTTATAATCATACTAGCGGTTGGTTTAAAAGAAGGGAGAAGAGGTTCAGTTCATTTAGAAATTTGGGGATTATTTGATGAAGAGGAGGTATATTCAGGTTTTATTAAGGAATATACTCAGAGCAATAAAAATGTTGCTATAAAGTATACTAAGAAGTCCATAGTTGATTATGAAAAAGAGTTAATTGATGCTTTGGCTGCTGACAGGGGTCCTGATATTTTTCTTATTCACAATACATGGTTGCCTAGATATGAAGACAAAATATCGGCAATGCCCAGAGTAAAAGAATTTTTTACTCCGATTTCTTTTCAAGAAACATTTGTTGATGTTGCTTACAGAGATTTAGTAAAAAATGATAAAATTTACGGAATTCCTCTTTATGTTGATACCCTGGCTTTGTTTTATAATAAAGACCTTTTCAATAGTGCAGGCATTCCACATCCTCCTTCAACCTGGGAAGAATTTGTAAAAGATGTAGAGCTTTTAACCAAAAGAAGCTCTACAGGGGAGTTTGAAACAAGCGGAGCAGCAATGGGTACAGCAGAAAACATAAACAGAGCTGTAGATATTTTGTATTTACTAATGCTTCAGACTGGTACTGAAATGACAGACAATCAACATACCCGAGCTACTTTTAATGAAAGTATTTATACACAAGGAAAAACTTTGAATCCAGGAAAGGATGCCTTAAGATTCTATACTGATTTTGCTAATCCAACCAAGTCAGTTTATTGTTGGAATCGCCAAATGCACTATTCTATAGATGCTTTTGCTGAAGAAAAAACAGCAATGATGATAAATTATTCTTATCACATTGATACTATTAAAGAAAAAGCACCTTATTTGAATTTTGCCATTGCTCCTGTTCCTCAGATAAAAGATAGAAAGTTTGATATAAATTATGCTAATTATTGGGCCTTTACCGTTTCTAAAAAATCTAAAAGCCCATATGAAGCCTGGCGGTTTTTAATGTTTTTGTCCAAAAGAGAGAACTTGAAGAAGTATTTAGAAAAAACCAAGGCTCCGACTTCAAGAAGAGACTTGATTGAATGGCAGAGAAATGATCCTGAGTTGAGACCTTTTGCAAGCCAAGTGCTTTCAGCAAAAAGCTGGTATCAAGTAGACAACCAGGCTATTGAGGAGATATTTATAAATATGATAAAATCAGTAGTGTTGGGCGAGGCAACATTAGATCAAGCAATTAATAAAGCAGCAAATCAGGTAACTGTATTAATGCGCCGATAAAAAGCTTAATTAACATTTATGTTTTTAAAATCCAATATTTTAATATTATATATTTTAATATTTGTTTTATTAGCAGCACCCTTTTATTATTTAAATGCAGAAGAATGTCCTCCAGGTGTAATCTGTATTCAAAATCCCCTCAAAGCAGAAAGCGTAGAGGAAATAATAAACAGCATTACAGATTTTTTAAAGTTGATTGCTATGGGCATTGGTCTTATAATGATAATATGGGGAGGAATTCAAATTTTAACCGCTGCTGGAAGTGAAGAAAAGCTGACTAAAGGAAAAAAAACAATAATGTGGACAATAATTGGAGTAGCCATAGTCTTTTTATTTGATTTTATTGTAGGTTTTGTTTTAGAAATAATAGGGGCGGAATAAAAAGTTAAATTTATGACTAAAAAAGAAAAAATTTTTTATATAATCATTTTAATATTCTTTACCTTGGGAATATTTTTTCCCTTTAAAGCGAAGGCAATTATTGAACAAGATTGTTCACAGTATCCTGAATATACAAGCAAGGTTTGTTTTTTACTAGAAAGAATAGCCAGTGTTTTGTATATAATTGCAGGAACACTTGCATTAATAATGTTGTTAATCGGAGGGATAAGCATAATGACAGCAGGAGGAAATGAACAGCAATTAAATAAAGGGAAAAAGACTATAACTGCTGGATTAATTGGAGCAGCAATAGTTTTTTCAGCAGGATTTATATTAGAACTTTTGAATGAATTTTTAACGCCCTTAGTTTCATGAGAAAGTTTTTAGTAATTCTAATAATTGGTTTTTTGTTTTTTCCTTATTTTGCTTTTGCTGGATTTGGAGATGTTGTTGTTTATGTGCTTCAAACAATTAGCTGTTTTGTTACAGGAATTGGATGCCCAGATACCTGCTCTCAACTTGTTGCCATCACTGGAGGAACAGCAGCTTATCGTCTTTGTAAATTAGTAGATAGAATTGCAAGCGCTTTATATTTAATTGGCTGGTCTTTGGCTTTGGTAATTATCTTGATTGGGGGTATTAGTTATATGACCTCAGGGGGTGAAGAAGCAAAGATTAAAAAAGCAAAAGATATTATAAAAAACGGTTTAATTGGAGCAGCAATAATTCTCTGTTCAGGTTTTATTCTTAACCTTTTAGTTGATTTTTTAGCGCCTTTGTTTTATCCAATATAACCAAACAGTTTTTAAAGGTCGATTTTAATTTAAAATAATTAACATTAACATTAATACAAAGTTTATGAAAATAAAAAAATTATTACCATTATTAACAATTCTATTTCTTGCTACTCCATTTATTGTTAGTGCTCAGCCTCCAAGAGGGGGGTGGTCTCTAAAAGATATTTTGGATTTTTTTAACAATATTGCAAACTGGCTGTATGTAATCGGTTTTGTTTTGGCTTTGGTTATTATTATTGTAGGTGGTATTCAGTATATGACTGCAGGTGGAGCAGACGAAAAGGTTCAAAAAGCCAAAAAGACCATAATTACAGGATTAATTGGAGCAGCAATAATTTTGTTAGCAGGTATTATTCTTGATACATTGGCAAAGTTCTTGGGGGTAAACCCACCCGCATAAATAAAAAGGAAAATTTATACAATTACAAAGGCTGGTATTTTAATGTACCAGCTTTTGTAGTTTTTGGTAACTTATTTTAACTTTTAAAAAACCAAAAACTGTTAGATAAAAATATGTAACGAGGTCTTT